>JANMON010000330.1:0-10331 GCA_031369265.1 Gemmatimonadaceae bacterium
TCAGCAGGATTCATCGTCGAAGCCGCCGCAGGCACCGTGACACCCCGCGTCATCACACTTCGCCCACGCGCACATGTGACCGATCAACCGCAGTCAACAACGTGCATCCCTTGACAGCAGCCCAGTCATATCAACGAGACAGGGTTCTGCTGCGCGGCGACCGCACTAAGAGTCGTCCTGATCACAATACGTCGGTCGCCGTGTCAGCAGCAACCCGTGTTAGACACCCACCCGGTAGACCTGCCCCGGCTCCGCCGTCGCGAGGATCGTCCGCACCTCTGGCACAAGCGGCAGCAGATCCTGCACGCGATTCTTGGCGGCGTGCAAGACGATCACGCTCACACCCGCCGCAGGAATGTTCTGCTGGAATGCGAGGTTGCGATCGACCGTGATGAAGACCGCGAAGCCCGCCTCAAGCATGCTGGCCAGCAGCACTCCATTCCGTCGGCCAGACCAGCCGAGATCCACGACATGCGCGACGTCGAGATCCGCGAGCGCCCGCGTCAATCCGCGCGGGACACATTCGTCGAGCAGAATGCGCACTCAGTCCTGGGCAACTTGGGCGACGAGGAGCGCCGTCCCGGCATCGAGCGTGGCCACCGCCTGCTCGCGCGTCACCGACGGGAAGTCCGCGAGGAACGCATCCAACGTCTCGCTACTCTCGAGGTAGTCCAGAAGCGTCTGCGCTGGAACGCGCGTGCCGGCGAACACGGCCGTGCCGCCCATGATCTCAGGACTGCGTTCAATCGGAAGGTGCGTCGTGGCCATCGGATCCTCCATCGGCGGCTGAATCTGAAAACTACACTGGGGCCTGCCGGGTGTCTAACGAGAATTCTGCTGCGCGATTTATGCTCGCCCCGCAACATAAGCACCAGATTCTCGCCTTCCGCCAGCGTTATCCCGCCGCTGTTCCCGTCCGCCCCATTCTGCGCGCACCATCACGGCAGCAGAACCACGCCACCTCGGGTGCTTACGTGGACCACCAACCCGCTACCACCTGGCTGGCGGGCCACGCCAGGCAACAAGACACAATGTGGACGCCGAGCATCCCCCGCGTGCCTACCCGCGGGCCCGTGCTCGTCGCGCAGGCGCACCACGCCGTAAACAACACCGCCCCCCGGCCAGAACAGCCGGAGGGCGGTGCAAGCCCTTGAGCAAAGTGCAAAACCGCTACGGTTTCCCGCCGCTCTCCGCCGGCACCCCCAACGGCAACGCCGTCGGCGCCGAGGTGTCGAACACGCCGGCCGGCGGCCCCTGCGTCCCCAGGATCCCAGCCTCGCCACCAAACCAGTTCAGCGTCCGGCTGCTCGCCGCGATCTGCGTCGCGGTCTTGAGCACCGTGTCCGCTTCCTTCGCGCGCCCAGTCGATCGCAGCGCATCCGCCAGCACGATCCCGGCACTCACGTACAGCGCCGGAATACCCGCCGACGGCTTGTCCACCCAGTCGCCGCGGCCGATGATGCTCTGCTGACCCACGAACACGTCGTTCCACAACGCGATGCTGCGCTTCACGTCCACGAAGCCCTCGCCGCTGATCGCCACCGTGTCGGTGCTCACGCCCGGCGGGTTGGGCAACAGCTTCCGCGCCAGACCCTGCGTCAACAGATACTGCCCCAGGCCCAGCGACATGCCGTAGCCACCGCTGGTGCGCGAGAAGTAGATCGGGCGCGTGCCCCAGTTGTCGCGGATCATGTACAGCGTCAGGATGTCGGCCCGCTCCAGCACGCCCTGCGCCAGGTTCCGCGGGTCGATGATGGCCTGGATGGTGCCCTGCTGGAACACCATCGTCGAGTCGAGCTGCACGTACAGCGGCACGCTGTCGGCCTGCGCCAGCGTCAGGTTGAGCGGCTTGGCCGTCGGCTTCTTCCAGGTGCCGGTGCGATACACGGCCGGACCGGCCGCCGCGTCGTACTCGTAGATGGGTCGGCGGATCATCTGCCGCGTGTACCAGTCGGTGTTCATCAGGCTGGTGTTCGCGATCAGCACATCCTTGCGGATGCCCTCCACCTCCTGCGCATACCACAACGGGAAGGTGTCGTTGTCACCGACGGTGATCAGGATGCCGTACGGCTCCACGCTGTTCAGCAGGTCGTGCGCGAAGTCGCGCGTGTCGCGCTGCCCGGCGCGGCTGGCCTGGCTCCAGTTGCCGACCATCGGGATAAACGCCAGCGCCAGCACCGGCGCGCTCGCACGCCAGGCACGGGGCAGCGGCGATGAGATGCGCTGCTTGCCCATCTCGATGGTGTGCGTGCCCATGAAGCCGGCCACCGTCTCCCACAGATAGATCAGCCCCAGCCCGGCCCACACGCTCCAGGCACTGAAGCTCCAGAGATAGAAGTAGTCTCGATCACGCACTTCTCTGGCGACGCTGTCGCCCAGGTCCGTGTCCTGGGAATAGCCGTACTTGAAGTTGAGGTAGATGATCAGTCCTATCGTCAGCGTGCCGATCAACGGTCCGAAGAAGAGGAACGATCTCAAGTCCTTCTTGTAGTGCACCCAGCCGCCGATCAGCCCCAGGCCGAGGAACACCACCGCCAACGCATTCTGCAGGCCGGTGTTCTCGTTGTGTGCATCGCGCAGCCACTGCCACTTGAAGTACAGCCACCACATGCCGACCTGCGCGCCGATGGGTGCCTGGCGCTCGGTGAGCTTCGGCTTGCCGTACTGCCCGCGGTCGAAGTTGTACTTGAAGCGTTCCCACGTCTTCGCATCGAAGGTGCAGCTGACACCGATTTCGGTGGTGCACGCCGTCGGCTCGCCTTCGTTGATGGCCGGGAAGTGCGCCGCGCGGATGGGCTGCGTGGCGAACGGCGAGATGCCGAGGATCACGGCCGCCACACAGGCCAGGATCAGCTTCCACTTGAGCAGCGTCTTCGGTGCGCGGAACAGGATCGCGAGGCCGACCGCAGGACCGGGCAACATGCCGGCGGGGTGATTCGCGTAGCCAAGTCCGAGCAGGAACGCGATCAGGATCAGCAACTTGTCGGCGCGCTTCCCCTCGGGCTCATCGCACCATGTCACCGTCAGCCAGGCCACAATGGCGAAGATGGCCAGCGACACGGTGTACACCTTCTCGTTCACCACGCTCTGGTTCCAGACGGTGAACGCGGTGGCGCCGATCAGCGTCGCCACGCTGGCCCCGGCGATGCGCATCCACTTCGCCGGCAACCAGCTCACCAGCACCCGCTCGGTGATCAGGAACCACGACCCGGCAGCCACCGCACTGCTCAGCGCCGCCAGCATGTTCAGCTTCACCGCCACGCTCACCCCGGGCAACGGCAGGTGCGCGAACACGTTGCCGATCAGGATGAAGAACGGATTTCCGGGCGGGTGGTCAGCCCGAGCACGTAAGCGGCCGCGATGTACTCGCTGGCGTCCCACATGGCCGTGGACGGCGCCAGCGTGATCAGGTAGAGCACGAAGACCGCCAGCGTGGCGATCCCCGCCGCCAGATAGGATGGCCTGTAATCGAGGTCGGTATGAATCACGGTCGTCGGCGCGGTCGTGGACCGGGCGGCCGGAATCGGAGCTGCAGAGGAGGCCATCAGCTGCTGGAAGAGGTCGGTGGTACGGAACGCAACCTGTAAAAATCACCTTACCCCCGGTCCGGGGGCTAGTGCCGGCGACCAGGACTCACGGCGCCGGATCGCGAAATGCGCCACGCAATTGCACGTCCGAGTCGAAAATCAGTGCCGAAACAGGCGCGCCCCGGTGAACACCATCGCGATGCCGTGCTCGTCGGCGGCGGCGATCACCTCGGCGTCGCGCACGGAACCGCCGGGTTGGACGATCGCGGTCACCCCGGCGGCGGCGGCGTGGTCGATGCCGTCGCGGAAGGGGAAGAAGGCATCCGAGGCCAGCGCCGCGCCGGTGGTGTCGTGGCCGGCCTGCCGCGCCTTGTGAGCGGCGAGGTAGCTGGCGTCCACCCGTGACATCTGGCCAGCACCGATGCCGATCGCGGCACCACCCTTCGTCAGCACGATCGCGTTCGACTTCACGGCGGCCGAGGCGCGCCAGGCGAAGGCGAGGTCCACCAGTTCGGCGGCGGTCGGCTGCCGCTTCGTGACCACCTTCCACGGGATGTTGCCGGTCGGCACCTGCATGCGGTCCTGCAGCAGCACGCCGCCGCGCACCCGCTTGATGTCCATGCCGCCGGCATCCTGCGCCGGCAACGTGCCGATCAGCACGCGCAGGTTCTTCTTGCGACCCAGCAGCTCGGAGGCACCATCGCTGATTGCCGGCGCCACGATGCACTCCAGGAAGAGCGACGACATCGCCTCGGCCGTCGCGTCATCGATCGCGACACTGAACGCCACCACGCCACCGAAAGCCGACGTGGGATCGCAGGCCAGCGCCTTCTGCCAGGCCTCGAGTGGCGTGGCACCGATGGCGAGACCGCAGGGCGTGGTGTGCTTGATGATCGCGCAGGCCACCTGCTTTGCGAACGGCTCGATGGCCATCAGCGCGCCATCCACGTCGAGCAGGTTGTTGAAGCTCAGCTCCTTGCCACCCAGCTGCTTCAGCGAGGCGAGGCCGGCACCGGCACGTTCCACGTAGAACGCGGCGCGCTGCTCGGGATTCTCCCCGTACCGCAGCCCCTGCGCCTTCTCGAAGGCCAGCGGCAGCGCGGCCGGGAACGGATCGTCCGGCGCCACCTGGTGCTGCAGCCAGCCCGCGATGGCGCTGTCGTAGCTGGCGGTGTGCGCGAACACCTTGGCCGCCAGGTCGCGACGCATGATCAGGTTTCCCTCGTCGTCGTGCGCATCCAGCGACGCGATCACGCGCGAGTAGTCAGCCGGGTCGCAGACCACCGTCACTGCACTGAAGTTCTTCGCCGCCGACCGCAGCATCGACGGGCCGCCGATGTCGATCTGCTCGATCACGTCGTGCGGCAACACACCGGGACGCGCGGCCGTGGCGCGGAACGGATAGAGGTTCACCACCACCAGGTCGATCGCACCGATGTTGTGCTCCTTCACCGCGTCCACATGCTCGGGCAGGTCGCAACGATAGAGCAGGCCACCGTGCACGATCGGGTGCAGCGTCTTCACGCGGCCGTCGAGCATCTCGGGGAAGCCAGTCACCTCGCTGATGTCACGCACCGCGAGGCCGGCGTCGCGCAGCGCCTTGGCCGTGCCGCCGGTGGAGATCAGCTCCCAGTGCCGGGAGATCAGTTCGCGGGCGAAGTCCACCAGGCCGGACTTGTCGGAAACGCTCAGCAGTGCGCGACGCATCGGAAATCGGAAGGGAAGGGAAACAGTCGGAACACCCACATCACCACCACCTGCCAGCGTGTGCTACTTGCTCAGCGCATGATCGAGGTCAGACGCCAGCGATGCCCCCTCGACCAGCGTGAACACGTCCGCCTGCGCCCCGGTCAGGAACGCACCGTGCACCGTGCCGTCATCATCCAGGGCCAGCGACTCGGCGCACAACAGTTCCACCACCCGCGGCAGTAGCGCATGCTCGACGCGCAGCACGCGCGCGGCCAGCGTCTCGGGCGAGTCCTCCTCGAACACCGGCACCGGCCACTGCGCGATGATCGCACCGCGATCGTAGACCTCGTCCACGAAGTGCACCGTCGCGCCGCTGATGCGTGCGCCGGCGTCCAGCACAGCGGCGTGCACCCGGCGACCGTACATGCCCGGCCCACCGAAGGCCGGCAGCAGGGCAGGGTGCACGTTCACGATCTTGCCACGATAGGCGCGCGTGACCTGCGCCGGCACCAGCGCCAGGTACCCTGCCAGCACCAGCACCTCGATGCGATGCGCCTGCAGGAGCGCCAGCAGCGCGTCGCCATCCCTCGGCGAATCCAGCACCACGGTGGTGATGTGGCGATCGGCGGCACGGGTCAGCGCGGCGCACCCCGCCTTGTTCGAGATCACCAGCACCACCTCACCCGCCGCCTGACTGCCGCGATCGCGCTGGAAGTCGTGCACGGCGACGAAGTTGCTGCCGCCGCCGGAGACGAAGGCGGCGATGCGGGTGCGTGGTTGCGTCGGCATCGTCGCGAACGCTCAGCCGCGCGCGGCGAGCATGCGCAGCACGCGATCGACGGCAGCGCCGAGTGTCGTGGCCACCACCGCGTCGTCCTTGGCCTTGGACAGGTCGCGGAATGGTGTTTCGGGCGTCGGCACCAGGATGCCCATCGCGTCGTGCGTCACCGCCGGCGCCACGTCGCGCCACATGTCGCCGATGTAGAACGACTTCTTGAGATCCAGGTCGTGCTCCTCGGCGGCGCGGCGATGCATCTTGTCGCCCGGCTTGCGACAGGAGATCTCGATCGGCACCTCCGGCGTGTCGGGGCAGTGATAGGTGGCGGTGACGGTCACGCCATGCTCCAGCAGCATCGCATCGAGGCGCGCCGTGATTTGCGCGAACATCTCCTCGCTGAACATGCCGCGCCCGATGCCAGACTGGTTGGTGACGACGATCAGCGGCAAGCCGGCCTCCGACAATCGCGCCATCGCTTCGGCAGCGCCGGCGATCAACACGAGCTGTTCGGGACGTGCGAGATAGTTCACGTCGTGGACGATGGTGCCGTCACGATCGAGGAACACTGCAGCGCGAGCGGTCACGCAAACTCCGGACGGCGGGTGACGATCATCAGCGGAACGCGGGCGGCGGCCTGCGCGTGGAATCGGGGCGTGCCGGTGCGGCGGGGGGACGCGCGGTGGAATCGCGGCCGGCTGCTGGCGGGCGACGGGTGCTGTCGGGCGGCGCCGGTCGCGGGATGATCAACAGCCGCGTGGAGGTGCCATCGCGATCGAGCAGGTTGCGCACACCGGTGACGGTGACGCGATAGGTGGTGGCCGGCTGCAGCGGTGCGCGCAGCTTGATCACCAGCTCCGTGACGGGCGGCGCCTTCTGCGGCTCGGGCGGTGGCACGGTGACGACCGTGTCGCGACGGCGCGTGGGGTCGATCGTGCGTCGCGCTGCCGGCGCTTCAGTGGCGGGACGGCGAGTGGTGGTGTCAGCCGCCTGCTTGATGCTGTCCTCCTTGGCGCGCAGCAGGCGTTCCTCGGCCACCGTCAGCACCGATTCGACGTCCACCACGCTCGAATCAGCCGTCACCACGCGCACCGCCGAGAGGGGGATCGCGACGCCGGGCTTGAGCGGCTTGTCGAAGGTGAGGCCGATGGAGACGCTGTCGTTCTGGCGCAGTTCACTGATCCGCGCAGGCATCGTGTCGTGCACGAACACGTAGAGATCCGATCGCGCCGAGTCGGTGAGTGTGACGGTGGCCGTATCCCAGGCCTCGCGCAGGTCGAGTGCGCGGTTGGGCGTCTTCTCGTCGATCGCGCGCACGAGGTAGGTGCCGGGCGGCAGCGTGCCGAGTTCGTAGCGACCAGTGGAGTCGGCCACGGTGACGTGCACCAGCGTGGTGTCGGTGGCGTCGATGGCCTGGATGGTGGCCTTGGGCAGCGCCCGATTGGCGACCCAGTCGAACGCCACACCGCGCAACACTGCCTTGGGAATCGTCGCACCGGTGCTGAAGCGCAGCACGTAGCCATACGGGCTGGGCGTGCCCTTGAGGTCGTTCACGCCGGGCAGGATCGTGATGGTGTAGGCGGTGTTGGCGCGCCACCCTTTGCGGGGTGAGATGGCCATGCCGGTGCGGCGCCAATCCACCTTCGGTTCACCATCCCACGGCGAGAGCAGCACCACGCGACTGAGCGGCTGGCCACCGGTCTGCTCGCCGATCACGTCGTCGTAACGCACCAGCACCTTGTTCGGCTTGACGTTGACGGCGTTGCTGTCGGGCAGCGTGGCAATCACGCGCG
Organism: Gemmatimonadaceae bacterium; assembly: GCA_031369265.1. Lineage (GTDB taxonomy): Bacteria > Gemmatimonadota > Gemmatimonadetes > Gemmatimonadales > Gemmatimonadaceae > JACMLX01. Next base: position 7,785 of record JANMON010000330.1, read on the forward strand.
GGAACGACGAGATGGTGGGGCCGCCCGGCGGCAGTCCCGGCGATGCACAGGCAGCCGCCAGGGCCAGCACCGCAATCGCGGTCAGGGCATGTCTCACAGGGCCTCGACCTTCCGCGTGAGCGCGTCCACCTTCTGCGCCAGGTCGCGTGCCTGCGCCCGCGCGCCTTCCACCACCTCGGGTTTGGCGCGTGACGTGAACGATTCGTTTGCGAGCTTGGCGCGCACACCGTCGAGAATCTTCTGCGTGGCGTCGATCTCGGCGCGGAGTCGTGCGGCTTCCTTCGCGGCATCGTCGGCCGAGAGTTCATCGCGCAACTGCGTCAGCGCGATCACGATCTCGGAACCACCGGGCAGCACCTGATGCGCCGCCTGCGCGTCGCCCGCCGGCAGCAACGACACCGAGGCACGCGTGAGCGCACCGATGGTCTCGACCAGGCTCGGCGCCGCCGCCGCATCGGCGGGTGACGGCACCAGCGTCACCTCGATGAACTTGCCCGGCTTGAGCTTGTATTCGTTGCGCACCTGCCGGATGGCGAGCGTCGCGTTGCGCACCAGCTCGAACGCATCGCCATTGGCCGACGAGGGACGCGCCTCGGGCCACGCAGACGTGCAGAGGAATTCGGCGCCGCGGTGGGAGGCATCGCCAAGTGCGGGCAGCTTGGCCCACAGCGTCTCGGTGATGAACGGAATCACCGGCTGCAGCAGGCGCAGCGCGTTGTCGAAGGCATGGACCAGCACCGCACGCGCCACGTCGGCGTCATCACCGCCGGCGCTGAGGCGCGGCTTCACGCTCTCCAGGTACCAGTCGGCGAGTTCGTTCCACACGAAGCGTCGGCCCGCATCCGCATATGCATCGAGACGCATGCCCTGCGTGCGTTCCGCGTCGGTCCAGCGTCCGCTGGCCCCCGGACGCACCGGGCCGAGTGCCGCGTTGGCGTCGGCGATCGCCGCATCCAGACGGTCGAGGATCCAGCGATCGGCGATCGTCAGCGCAGACGGCGCGATGGCCGACAACGGCTGCACCGGATCGCTGCCCACCTTGGTGAGCAGGAAGCGTCCGATGTTCCAGAGCTTGGTGAGGAAGTTGCGGCCCGGCGCGAAGCTCTTCTCGAGGTCCGTCGGATCGAGCAGCACGTCCACGCCCAGTCCCATGCCCGCGATCATCGTCCAGCGCAGCGAGTCGGCGCCGTAGAGCTTCACCACATCCAGCGGGTCGATGCCGTTGCCCAGCGACTTGGACATCTTGCGATGCTGCATGTCGCGCACCGTGCCGTGCAGGTACACGGTGTGGTACGGCGCGTCACCCATGAAGTGGAAGCCACTCATGATCATGCGCGAGACCCAGAAGAACAGGATCTCCGGCGCCGTCACCAGCACGTCACCCGGGTAGAATGCCTTCAGGTCCGCCGACGATTCGTTCGGCCAGCCGAGCGTGGAAATCGGCCACAGCCAGCTCGAGAACCACGTGTCGAGCACGTCCTCGTCCTGGCGCAGCGGCGCGCCGCAGTCGCAGGTCGTGAGCGTCGTGCGCGAGGCCTTCGGCGCGGCGCCGCACGCATCGCAGTAGTACACCGGCACGCGATGGCCCCACCAGAGCTGCCGTGAGATGTTCCAGTCGCGGATGCCCTCGAGCCAGTTGATGTACACCGCTTCCCAGCGCTCCGGCATGATGCGGATACGACCGGTGCGCACCGCTTCCAGCGCCGGCTTGGCGAGCGGCGCCATCTTCACGAACCACTGGTCGCTGAGGCGCGGCTCCACCACGGTGTCGCAGCGATAGCAGTGGCGCACCGCATGCGCGTGCGGTTCCACCTTCACCAGCGCGCCAGTGTCGCGCAGCATGTTCACGATGCGCTCGCGCGCCTCGAAGCGATCCACGCCGCGCAGCTCCGGCGGCACGCGGTCGATCGCATCGCCGGCGCCATTCATGCGCGCCTCGGCGTCCATAATCACTGGCGTGGCCAGATTGTGGCGCATCCCCACTTCGAAGTCGTTCGGATCGTGCGCGGGCGTGATCTTGACTGCGCCGGTGCCGAACTCCGCATCGGTGTAATCGTCGGCGATCACCTGGATGCGCACGCCGTTGATGGGCAGCACCAGCAGCTTGCCCAGCAGGTCGGCGTAGCGTTCGTCGGTGGGATTCACCGCCACCGCCACGTCGCCGAGCAACGTCTCGGGACGAGTCGTGGCCACGGTGATGCTGCGCGATGGATCGTCGGCCAGGCGATAGCGGATGTGATACAGGGCGCCCTGCGTGTCGTTGAACTCCGCCTCTTCATCGGAGAGCGACGTCATGCAGCGCGGGCACCAGTGGATCACGCGATGGCCGCGATACACCAGCCCGTCCTCGAACTGCCGCACGAACGCTTCGGTCACCGCGGCCGACATCTGCTCGGTGTGGGTGTTGGCGGTGCGGGTCCAGTCGGCGCTGGCGCCGATGGACTTGAGCTGGTTCAGGATCTCGCCGCCGGTGGTCTCGACGAACTGCGCGGTGCGGGCCACGAACGCCTCGCGCCCCAGCGCCTGTCGCGACGAGCCCTCGGCGGC
>JANMON010000013.1:0-60011 GCA_031369265.1 Gemmatimonadaceae bacterium
CCAGGTAGCTGTCGTCCTGGATCAGCAGCACGTGCCGCATCTCGAGCATCTTCAACGCCAGTGACAACGTCTCCGTCACGTCGCGATCCGCCCGTACCACGCGCGCGTTCAGCTCCACCAGCTCGTCGCGCAATTCGGTGATGCGCAGCAGCAGGCGGTCGCGCGGCAGCAACTCGCCCCCCAGGCTCTGGATCGCGGCGCAGACCAGCGGAACGGGCGTCACCGGGATCAGCGCCCCGATGTGCTCCATGATCCGTTCGGTGAGCGCCGCCACCTCGGCCAGTCGCTCGTTCCGCGGCATGCTGAACAGCGTCGGCTGGTTGGCGTACCACGGTGCCAGTGGCACCGGCGTGCCGATGATCACCGCCGCGCGTCCGTACCGCTTCCAGCGTCGCGTGACGAGGCGCCCCACGTTCCAGAACAGGAACGGCGCCACTTCCATGAACTGCGCGCGTCGACCCGGCGGCCGTCCACCGGCGGCGGCGTCCAACTCGCGCAGCAGCGACCGATCCTCCAGCACGCGATCGTAGTTGATCGCCACCGGGATCACGTGGATGCGGCTGTGATACTGCGGGTCGTGACCGATGCCGAGCACGTAATCCAGCAATCCGATCTTCGGCGGACGCAGCTTGCCGTCGCGCGTCAGGCCTCCCTCCAGGAAGATGCCCTGCGTGACCCCTTCCCGCGTGATCAGCTGGACATACCGCTCCAGCACCGTGTGATACAGCTTCTCGCGATGTTTGCGCCGCACGAAGTAGCCGCCGAACGCCTTGAAGATCTGCTCCAGCGGAAAGGCGCGCGCCCACTCGCCAACGGCATAGGAGATCGCCACCTGTCCCGACAGCGCGTACCCCACCAGGACGTAGTCGGCATTGGAGCGGTGGTTCATCAGGTAGACCACCACCGCATCCTTCGGCAGCTTGCGGAGCGCGGTGCGGTCTTCGTAGTCCACCGTCACCTTGTAGAACAGGCCGAGCAACATGCGGGACAGCCGGAATCCGACTTCGTAATACGCGATGATGTTGAAGAAGGGGACGATCTCGCGGACGTAGGCGTCCACCATCCGCCACGCGGCCTCGGGCGTGATGCCGGTGGTGGCGACATGCTCGTCCACCGCGGCCGCAATGACCGGGTCGGCCAGCAGCAGGCCGCGCACGTGCGCCCGGCCGAGCAGCTTGAAGCGATCCAGCCGTCCGCGGTACTTGAGGCGCGCCCGGGCTGCCACGCGATCGGTGTAGCGTGCGATCGGCCGCCGAAACAGCCGCGCCAGCACCAGCAGCGCGACGAGGACGGCCAGCAGGGCACTCAGGGCGGGGGGCATTATGCCCGAACATCGGGAGCGCCGCAGCAAACGGCAAGCACGATATGCCACGCCTCGCGGTCCGCTGCTTGAATGGCAGCCTCGTCCTGGGTTGCTTTCCGCGTCCCCGACCAGTGAGCCCTCGTGCGACGAACAATCCTTGTCGGTGTTGCACTGCTGCTGGTGGTGGTGCTGCTGGCGACGTTCGGCATCCTACCGGGCGTGGTGGACCGCCGCATGAACACCGTCGTCGCCGCGCCCCACGTGGCCATCAGCGACTCGGCGCGCGCCCTGCACGCCACGCTCACGATCGCTGACCTGCACGCCGACCAGTTGCTCTGGTCACGGGATCCGCTCGCGCGCTCCACGCACGGCCACGTGGACCTGCCGCGTCTGGACGACGGCAACGTGGCAGTGCAGGTCTTCAGCGTCGTCACCAAGACGCCGCGCGACATGAACTACGACGCCAACACCGGCGAGACCGACAACATCACCCTGCTGGCACTGGTGCAGCGCTGGCCGCTGGCGGCACTCACCAGCCTTCGTGCGCGCGCCGTTCATCAGGCCGACCGGCTGCACGGCGCCGTCCAGCGCTCCAACGGCACGCTGCGCCTGATCACCGACACCGCGTCGCTCTCCGCGTTTCGCGCGGCACGGGCGGCCAACCCCAAGGTGCACGGGGCGTTGCTGGCAATCGAAGGGCTGCACGCGCTGGACGGGTCTTTAACCAGCGTCGACACGCTCTTCGCGCACGGCTTCCGCATGATGGGCCTGACGCATTTCTTCGACAACGAAGTGGCAGCGTCGGCGCATGGTGTCACGCATGGTGGCCTCACCCCGCTCGGCCGACAGGTGATCCAGCGTTTGGAAGCGCTGCACATCCTGGTGGATCTCGCGCACGCGTCGCCGCAGACGCAGCGCGAGGTGCTGGCGATGGCGACGCGCCCGGTCGTCGTCTCGCACACCGGTGTGGCCGCCACCTGCCCGGGCCCACGCAACCTCACCGACGAACAGCTGCGCGCGATCGCTGCCAACGGAGGCGTGGTGGGGATCGGCTACTGGGATGCTGCCGTGTGCACGTTGGGTGCGGCATCGATCGCGAAGGCCATCCGCCACGCCGTGGATGTGGCGGGCATCGACCATGTCGCCCTTGGCTCCGATTTCGATGGCGCCACCGCCACCCCGTTCGCCACCGATGGCCTGGCCGAGATCACGCAGGCATTGCTGGATGCAGGGTTTTCGCCAGCCCAGATCGCGCAGGTGATGGGCGGAAACGTGATGCGATTGCTCGCGACGTCGCTGCCGTGACTCCTGCCGGCGAGGTCCGTGCACATGGCGGCTGATGCGGGCAGCGTGCTGCGTGATGACGACCTGACGCGGCGCCACGGCGTGCTGTGGCTCACCCTCTATGCGGTGTTACTCACGCTCCCGTTGTGGAGCGAGACGTTGATCGGGCACAGTCAGGCGCTCAATCTCGTCTGGCAGGAGGCTTTCGCCGACCGCATGCGCCATGGTGTGCTGTACCCGCGCTGGATCGAGACCACCAACCAGGGCCTCGGCTCACCGGCGTTCTACTTTTATGCGCCGCTGCCGTTCTGGGTCTCCTCGCTGCTCGACCTGCTGACGGACGGTCGGCTCTCGCCGGCAGCGTACGTCAGCGGTAGCATGGGCCTGGCGATCTGGTGCTCCGGACTGGCGATGTACCGCCTGTTGCGAGCGCACTTCGCGCCGACCAGCGCACTGATCGCCGCCGTGCTGTACATGGCGCTGCCATATCACCTTGGCATCGACGTCTGGTGGCGCGCGGCCCTCGGGGAACTCTGGGGTTTCGTGTGGCCGCCGCTGATGCTGCACGGCATCGTGCGACTCTGGCAGCAGCAGCGCTGGGGATGGACCACGGTGATCGTGGCCACGACCGGACTGACGCTCTCGCATTTGCCGAGCTTCCTCATCGTGGTGACCGGTGCCGGCACCCTCGCGCTGCTGCTGCTCGTGCTCCGACAGGATCCGCGTCGTGTGGCGCGCACCGCTACACAGGCTGGCCTGGCCGCGGCAGTCGGATTCACCATCACCGCTGGCTACTGGCTGCCCGCCATCACGACGCTGGACCTGACCGACGTGAACGGCTTCATGACCAGCGGCCAGTACAACTACGCGAGCAACTTCGTCGCGGTGCACAAGCCGTGGACGCTGGATCAGAGCGTGCAGGGTGTGAGCCTGGTGATGCTGGCGGCACTTGCCCAGCTGTACGTCGTGGGCAATCGGTGCTTCACCAGCCGGCCGTGGACGTTCACCGCGACTTGCTGGTTCGGACTGGCGATGCTGTTCCTGCTCACGCCGGCGTCGCACCCACTCTGGATGCTGGTGACGCCACTGCAGCGCATCCAGTTTCCGTGGCGCTTCCTGCTGCTGGTGGACGTTGCGCTGGTCCTGCTCTGTGCGCACCTGCTGGAGCTGCCGCGTGTCGTCGCGCGTCACCGCACCATGCGCTGGCTGCTGCCCGTGCTGTGCCTCGCGACCGGTGCCACCTGGGCGCGATTCATCCCACCGAAGTATCCGCCGTCCGTGCTCCAGATCATCGCGGAGTCCGCGCTCACGCGCGCCGATGCGGCCGAGTATCGCACCCGCTGGACCTCGGCGAAGTACTACCGGGATCTGCGTGCCGGGGTCGTGCACGTGGCGCCCTCGTATGGCTCCGCGGCCGTCGATCAGGTCCTCGATGACGTCGGCGGGGCCACGGTGCTCCTGCACCATCGATTCTTCTATCCGGATCTGAGGGCAGTGGATGCCGGTTCTGGTGCACCACTCCTGCTTCGGCCGCAGGCAGTCACGGGGCTCACCCTCGTCGAGCTCCCATCGTCGGGTACCGTGGTGCGATTCGAACACGTCCGCCTGCCGCAGGAGCAGCTGGGATGGCTGGTGTCGCTGGCTGGCCTGTTCCTCGCCGCCGTTGCCGTGCTGTGGGAATATCGTCGTCCGGTAACCGCCGCCCCGACGCCCTGAAAACATGATGACCGACTCCACGAACCACCGTAGATCGACCGACGGCGCCATCGTGACACTCTTCGCCGTCACCATGTTCGTGGCCGGCGCGATGTTGTTCCTAGTGCAGCCCATGTTCGCGCGAATGGTACTGCCGCTCTTCGGCGGGTCACCGGCCGTCTGGAATACCGCCATGCTGTTCTATCAGGTGGCGTTGCTGGCGGGCTACCTGTACGCGCACGGATCCCGCCGCTGGCTGACGGCGCGCCAGCAGGTGACGGTCCACCTGATCGTGCTCGTGCTGCCGGTGTTGGTGCTGCCCATCGGCATCGCGCGATCATGGATCCCGGCCGGCGGCGAGAACCCCGTGCCGGCGCTGCTCGGATTGTTGCTGGTCGGCGCCGGCCTGCCGTTTTTCGTCGTGTCGTCCACCAGTCCGCTGCTGCAGTCGTGGTTCGCGCGGAGCGACCATCCCTCGGCATCGCAGCCCTATGCCCTGTACGCCGCCAGCAATGCCGGCAGCATGCTGGCGCTGCTCGGATATCCGTTCCTGATCGAGCCGCAATTTGCATTGGTGCAGCAGAGCCGCCTCTGGTCACTCGGCTATGGCGCGCTGGCGCTGTTGATCGCCGCCTGCGCGCTGCAACTCTGGCGGGTGGCCGGTCGTGTGCCCACGCACGAGGTACCGGCGGCTGCCGTCACTGCACACGCGTCACGCGCGACGCTCAGCTGGCCGCGACGACTCCGCTGGGTGACGCTGGCATTCGTGCCTTCGAGCCTGATGCTCAGCGTGACGATGTACATGTCCACCAACATCGCGCCGCTGCCGCTGCTGTGGGTCATCCCGCTGGCGATCTACCTGCTCACGTTCACGGTGGCCTTTGCGTCGCGCCGCATCGTCTCGCAGGCGCTGTTGCGGCGGGTGCTGCCATTCGTGCTGCTCCCGCTCCTGATCGCCATCCTCTCCGACGCGTCGCAGCCGATCAAGCCGCTGATCGCGCTTCATCTCGCTGCCTTCGCCATCGTCGCGCTGCTCTGTCACGGCGCGCTGGCCGATGATGTCCCAGACGCCGGCCTGGCCACGGAGTTCTACATCTGGCTGTCGGTCGGCGGGGCATTGGGTGGTGTCTTCAACGCCCTCATCGCGCCGCAGCTCTTCGACTCCGTGCTCGAGTATCCGCTGGTGCTCGCGCTGGCTGCGGCCGTCATCGTGCCGCGGGGCGGTGCACCGTCTGCCGAGCCGCGCGATGTCCTCCGTGCGCCGGATCGCGCGCGTGCGCTGGACGTCGCGCTGCCGATCGCGCTCGGTGCGCTGGTTTTCCTCCTCGACGTCGGCGTGCGCCAGTTCGGCATCTCATCCGAGGCTCTCGCCCGGCTGCTGACGTTCGGCGTCGCGACGATGCTCTGCTTCGCCTTCGCGGAACGTCCACTCCGGTTCGGGCTGGGTATCGCGGCGATCACGATCGTCAGCCAGAACGTCACCCGCAGCACCAACCTGCTGTACGCCGAACGCAGTTTTTTCGGTGTCAGCCGAGTCCAGCGCACGGTGGACGGGCGATACACGCAGCTCGTGCACGGCAACATCAGCCATGGATCACAAAGTCGCGATCCCGCCCGCGAGCAGGAGCCGCTCACGTATTACACTGCCTCCGGTCCCGCCGGCAAGCTGATTCGCGAGCGGCAGGCCGCCGGCGTGCTTCGCCACGTGGCCGTGGTCGGACTGGGGGCTGGATCGCTGGCCTGCTACCGGCGGCCCGGCGAGACGTGGACGTTCTACGAGATCGATCCCGTCGTCCTGCGGATCGCGCGTGATCCGCGCTTCTTCAGCTTCATGCAGACCTGTGTGCCCGATGCGCGTGTGGTCCTTGGCGACGCGCGGCTCTCACTGGCCGGCGCGCCCGATCACAGCTTCGACCTGCTGGTGCTCGACGCCTACAGTGGCGATGCGGTGCCGGTGCACCTGATCACGCGCGAGGCGCTGGCACTCTACCGGCGCAAGCTGGTCCCCGGCGGTGTGATCGTGATGCACGTCTCCAACCTGTACTTCCACTTGGCACCCATCGTCGCCGACCTGGCGCGGGACGCCGGTCTGGTGAGCTACCTCAACGACGATGCACGGGTGACCCCCGAACAGCAGCGGGAAGGCAAGCTGGAGTCGGAGTGGATCGTGCTCAGCGAGCCACAAACCGACCTCCGTTCACTGCTCGCCGACAGCAGCTGGCAACGGCAATGGCCTCCCGCCGCGCGTCGCGTCTGGACCGACGACTTCTCCAGTACGCTCAGCGCGCTGCGGTAGCGATGCCCTGCTTCATCGCCCAGAGCACCTTCTCGGCAAAGACATCCACTTCCTGCGGGGTCGTGTACACGTTCGGCGTGACGCGGATGCCCATGAACTCCTTCTCGTGCACGATCGGTGTCGTCACGATGTTGTGCTTGGCGTAGAGCCAGCCACCCAGCTTCACCGGGTCCAGCCCGTCCACGTTGAAGAAACCGATGCCGCCGCCCATCGGGGAGTCCAGTGGCGTGAGCACCTTCACGCGGCCATTGCCTTCCGCCAGCAATCGCTTTGCCCAGCGATCGCGCAGCCACCGCATCCGCGCAATCTTGCGATCGGCGCCGATGCCACGGTGGAACACGATCGCCGCCGCGATGGCATTGAAGTTCGCCTGCGGATGCGTGCCGATCTCCTCGAACTTCCGGATGTCGTTCTCCTGCCCCGGGTTGCCCGCCATCAGTGGCCAGAGGGCGCGCTGCTTCTCCTTCCGCACGTACAGGAAGCCGGTGCCGATGGGGGCGTACAGCCACTTGTGCAGGCTGGTGCCGTAGTAGTCCACGCCCAGCTGGTCGCGGGTGAAGGGAAAGTGCGCGAAGGCGTGCGCGCCATCCACGAACACCTCGATGCCCTTGGCCCGCGCCATCTCCACGATCTCACGCACCGGCAGGATCTGGCCGGTGAGGTTGGTGATGTGCGTGATCTCGATCACCTTCGTGCGCGGCGTGATCGCGGCCGCGAACGCCGCCACCACGTCGGCCGGCTGCTGCACCGGGACCGCGAACTGGACCTTCTTCAGCACGATGCCGTTGCGCTTCACGCGCTGTTCCCAGGCGTTCAGCATGCGGCCGTAATTCTGCGTGCTGACGATCACTTCGTCGCCGCGCTGCAGGTCGAGGCCGAAGATCAACGTCTCCAGCGCTTCCGAGGCGTTGCGCGTGATCGCCATCTCCTCCGGATCACAGCCGAACTCCGCCGCCAGCTCACGGCGCACACTCTCCATGCGCGGCTGCAGGTGGCGCCACATGTGCTCCACCGGCAGTTCGTTGGTGTAGTGGATGTCGCGCACCAGCTGCTCGATCACGATCGACGGGGCGGGGCTGACGCCGCCGTTGTTGAGGTTCACCCAGGTCCGGTCCACCTCGAAGGCGCGCTGGATCTCGAACCAGAAGGTCTCGTCATCGGCCAGGGCCGCGGCAGTGCGCCCTCCGGCCACCTCCCGCGCGCGCGCCAGTTGGCTGAAGGCCCGGCCGGTGAATGCCGGCGCGACGGCCAGGCTGGTGGCGGCGGCAAGGAAATCACGGCGGCTGGTCATCGTGGCGGTTGTCCGAGGGGCGAGGGGCAGTGTGACAAAGGGACTGCACAGCGGGTCTCTGACGAAACCGGACCTCGTGCACGCTATGCGGGCGCGAACCATTCCGCCACCAGACGGTTTCGCGTGATCAGGGTCCGATCCCGCCGCTCTAGATTCCGAAAATGACCCACTTCGACCGACTCCCGCGCTGGAGCGCACGCCTGCTCCTGGCTGCCGTGCTCGGACTGATACTCTACGGCATCCTGGCCCCTCCCGCCGTCAAGCCACCCAAGCCGCCGCCACACCTGACGCAGACCGACGGGGAGCTCTACCTCGCGATCATGGGGCGAATGGAGCGGGGGGAGAACTACTACGCCGCCGTCGCGACCGAGCAGCGTACGCGTGGATATCCGCTCTTCCCGTGGTTCACGGTGCGTCCGCCGGCCCTCGCACACCTCACCACCCGGTTGGGCGGCGAGCACGGGGCAGGGTTGCTGCTCAAGCTGATCGCCGTCGCTGCCACGATCGCGATGGTGCTCCGCCTGCGCTTCACGCGCGACTCGCTGGTCTTCGTGGGGGCCGGCGCCATGGTGACCGCGCTGGCGGTCTCGTTTCCCGCCAACGTCACGCTTTTCCACGAATCCTGGGCCGCCCTGCTGATCCTGCTGTCGCTGGCGCTGTGGTCGGAAGAACATTTTGCCGTCAGCGTGCTCACGGGCCTCGCCGCGGTCTGCATCAGGGAACTCACCCTCCCGTATCTCTTCGTCATGCTGGCGATGGCCATGTACCGGCGCCGACGCCAGGAGTCACTGGCGTGGGGTGCCGCCGTCCTCACCGTGTGCATCACGCTCGCCGTCCACGCCCAGCACGTGACGCAGGTCCGGCTGGCCACCGATCAGCATTCGCCCGGCTGGGCCAGTGCGGGCGGCTGGCCGTTCATCCTGCGGATGATGAAGGAGACCACGGCGATGGGACTGCTGCCAGCGTGGGGCATCGCGATCCTCATCCCCCTCTGTCTGCTCGGCTGGTTCTCGTGGCGACACCCGATGGCGTATCGTGCGTCGCTCTACCTCGCCGGGATGATCGGGGCCTTCATGCTCGTCGGCCGGCCGAACAACGTCTACTGGGGCATCATCATCGCGCCGCTGCTGCCGGTCGGGTTGATTCTCTCTCCGCAGGCGTTGCAGACGCTCGTCCGTCGCTCCGCTGCAACCAAGGCGCTGCGATGATTCGATTCGGTCAGTGTTCATTGTGGCTGGCGCGCTCCATCCTGTTCATGCTGATCGTGACTTTCAGCATTGGGCTATCTGCGTCCGCTTCCGTGTCGATGCCATCGATGCGTCCAGCTGCGGATTCAGCGCGCAGTGATCAGGCGTTGTTTCAGCAGATCGCAACGCGTGTCGCGTCGGGCGAGGACTACTACATTGCGAGCGCGCACGAGCATCGGTTGCGCAGCTATCCACTGTTCCCGTTTGTTGCTGTGCGCCCGCCTGCATTGACGTACCTGCGTGTCAGCCTTGGATCGGAGAAAGCGTTTGGTGCGCTGTTGCTGTGCATCGCCGTTCTGGCAACGATAGGGATGACGTTTCGCGCGTACGCCGCGTCGAGCAAACTCCTGGTCGGTGCAGCGGTCGGGCTCCTGTCAGCAGTCGCCGTGACCGTCGCTGCAAACTCGCCGCTCTTCCATGACGCATGGGCATCGCTCTTGCTCATGCTTGCCTTGGTATGCCGATCGGAACGTCATTATATTCCGAGTGCACTCATTGCGCTGCTAGCAATCCTGATACGCGAGATGGCGTTGCCTTTCGTTCCTGTCATGCTCCTGATGGCGTTGCACGAACAGCGGAGGCCCGAGGCGCTGGTGTGGGCAGTCATCCTAAGTATTGCTTGTCTTTTCTTCTGGTCGCATGCCACTGCTGTCGAGACGGTGCGCTCTTTTTCGGACCTGCGCTCGCCGGGATGGGTCGCCTCCGGTGGATGGCCATTCGTACTCCGAGTTGCACATGCCGGAACGAGCTTCATGCTGTTTCCCATGAAGTTGGTCGCGCTGTTGGTTCCGTTGGCGCTCCTCGGTTGGAGCGCCATCGATCACCCGCTCGCGAAGAGATCGGCATTTTACCTCATCGGAATGGTCGCGGCCTTCACCGTCGTTGGGCGACCAGACAATGAATACTGGGGCATCCTCATCGGACCGCTGCTTCCGATCGGGTTAGTCGCCGCGCCAGCCGCCTTGTACAATCTCGCCCGCGCGGCGCGTAAGCCCACCTCCAGTCGTGCGTCTGTCTAGGTAAGCCTGGCGAGGTGGAGTTCGCTATCGTCGCATGCGCCTGTTTTGGGATCAGTGATCCCGACGCGAGACCCTCCAGCGCACTTCGTGATATCAGCTTGCAGCTTCGACACCTCAGTTTGCTTACCTTACGGGATGTCTGATCTCATCGCCAATTGCCGTCCGCGGGAGCCTGACGCGGATCACAGTAAAACCTCTGGTCTGCCTGATGCCGACGTCGAGGCTCAGCGGCAGACTCGCGAGGTGCTCGCGGTCCTCGAAGCGCTGGTGAATGATCGTGCCTTGCTCGCAAGGCTGTCGGAAGCCGATCGCACGCGCCTGCTGCGCGCCGCCGGTGAACTCTCGCGCCCCGACGCACTCGCGCGCCGCCGGCTGGTGAAGGCCACCCGCAACCAGCGAAAGGCCGAGCGAACCCAGCGCGCCGAGTCGGTGCTGCAGGACACGGGGATCCGCCGGCTGCGTCGCGAGGACGTGTTCATCACGCCGCGACTGTTCGCACCGACGGATTTCGTGCAGGAGACGGTGGACGTCGAGCCTGACGAGATCCACGCTGGCGAGACGCTCAACTGCTACGTCTGCAAGCAGGATTACACCGAGCTGCATCATTTCTACGACCAGCTCTGTCCTTCCTGCGCGCGCTTCAACTTCGCCAAGCGCACCGAAACGGCCGACCTCCGCGGTCGCGTGGCGTTGCTCACCGGCGGTCGGGTCAAGATCGGCTATCAGGCCGGCATCAAGCTGCTGCGCGCGGGCGCACGGCTGATCGTCACCACCCGGTTCCCCCGCGATTCGGCGGCGCGGTACGCGGCCGAGCCGGATTTCGCGGAGTGGGCCGACCGGCTCGAGATCTTCGGGTTGGACCTGCGCCACACGCCGAGCGTGGAAGCGTTCTGCGCGCACCTGCTGGCGACCCGCGAGCGGCTCGACTTCATCGTCAACAATGCCTGCCAGACCGTGCGTCGGCCGCCCGATTTCTATCAGCACATGATGGACATCGAGAACGCCTCCCTGCACGCGATGCCGACGCCGGTGCAGCGCCTCCTCGGCGCCTATGAGGGGGTGCGTGGCTACAACATGCTGCCCGAGGGCAAGGGGACGGACGCCGTCGATGTCCCCGCGCTGCGGTCCGCAGTAGGACTGACGCACGCCGCCCAGCTGTCGCAGGTGAAGCTGCTCGACGAGGAGCACATGGCACAGCAGGCGCTGTTCCCCGTCGGGCGACTGGATCAGGACCTGCAGCAGGTGGATCTGCGGGACCGCAACAGTTGGCGCCTGCAGATGGATGAGGTGCCAAGCGTCGAATTGCTGGAGGTGCAGCTGGTGAATGCGGTGGCGCCGTTCCTGATCAACGCCCGCCTCAAGCCGCTGATGCTGCGGACACCCGGCCGCGAGAAACACATCGTGAACGTGTCGGCGGTGGAGGGGCAGTTCTATCGGCGCTTCAAGACCACCCGACATCCGCACACCAACATGGCCAAGGCCGCGCTGAACATGATGACCCGCACCTCGGCGGCGGACTATTTCACTGACGGCATCCACATGAACAGCGTGGACACCGGGTGGGTGACCGACGAAGATCCGGCGGAGATCGCGGCGCGCAAGACGGCCGAGCACCGTTTCCATCCACCCCTCGACATCGTCGATGGGGCGGCCCGCATCGTGGACCCCATTATCGACGGAGTCAATACGGGGCAGCACGCGTGGGGGCAGTTCCTGAAGGATTACGCACCGACGGACTGGTAGCGGCGCAATGCGCCAGCCTGTCGTCCTCGGTTTGACCAGGAGCCGGTGTGGAGCGTGACGCCTTTGCCCTGATGGCTGATGCCGAGCAATCGCACTGGTGGTATCGGGGTCGGCGCGACTTCATCGCCGCAGCGTTCGAACGTGTCGCATTGCCGCCTGAAGCGCGGATTCTCGACGCCGGTTGCGGCTCGGGAGGGACCCTCGAGGTCCTGGCGCAGTTCGGGCAGGTGTCCGGCTTCGAGTATGATGCCGAGGCGATGCGCATTGCGCGCGCGCGGGAGATCGGGCCCGTCGAGCCGGGCGCGTTGCCCGGGCCGATCCCGTTCGGCGGGAAGTCGTTCGACGCGATCGGCCTCTTCGATGTGCTGGAGCACCTGGAGCAGCCGGTCGAATCGCTGGTGGCGCTGCGGAACCGGTTGGTCGAGGATGGCGCCCTCGTGCTCACCGTACCCGCCAATCCCTGGCTCTGGGGGCCGCATGACGTGCAGTGCCAGCACTTTCGCCGGTACACGGCGGACACGCTGCGCGATCATCTCGTGTCGGCGGGATTCACCATCGAATACCTGAGCTACTTCAATTCGCTGCTGCTGCCGCTGGCCATCGTGCAGCGACTCAAGGAGCGCTTCGTCGGGTACAACCTCGAAGTTATGCCGGGCGCCCGCATGAACGGGTTGCTGCATCGCATCTGGGGCATCGAACGTCGCTGGATCCCGACGCGCTTCGCACCATTCGGATTGTCGCTGATCGCCATCGCACGTCGGCCGAAACTGGCCAGCGCGTAAGTCGCGTGGCGCCCCTGCTGCTCGTGGTGCACTGTGACAAGAAACGTCACGCTCCGACGCCACGGCCTTTCTCGATGCCGTGCAGGCGCTGCCCGCGCTACGGCTCTGCTTCGTGGACGACGGCTCCACCGACGAGACGGGGCGCGTGCTGCGCGAGTTGCAGCAGCGGGTACGTGGAACGTATCGAGATCCTCACGCTGGCCTTGAATTCCCGCAAGGCGGAAACGGTGCGGATTGCTGCACGCCTGCGCGACCCAGCGTAGTGACGCGCCAGAGTTGTGCGCGTTCTGGGACGCGGATCTCTCCGCGCCGCTCACCGAGTTGCTACGACACGCAGGACGGCGCGAAACTGTTCCGCGTCAATGACCTGTTGTGTGACGTCCTGTCGGAACCGTTCCTGTCGCGCTGCGCCTTCGACGTCGAGAGGCTCAGCCGCGTCGATCAGCTCTCCCGGGCGGCGGTGGCGTGGCGACGCTGGTCTACAAACAACCGCTGCAACGCTGGTACCACCGCGGCGGGTCGAAGGTGCGTGCCGCCAATTTCCTGCGCGCGCTGCGTGAGTTGCTCGCCGTACGCCGCGCCGCACCGCACTGGTTTCGCCCGCTACGCGCTGCCAATGCCGTCACCGCCGAAGTCACCGCGTCGGTGTGATCGTGGTGATCGTGGCGGCGCGTGCCAGCGCATCACGACGCACGTGCACCACGGCGATCGAGTCGCTGTAGAGGCGCTGCCATTCGGGCAGGTGGTCGAGTAGCTCCAGGGCGGGTGTGGATGGTGTCAGCATCGTCCATGTGATGCGGTACTTCTGCAGTACCTTCTCCAGCGCGTGTGGCTTGGTCAGGCCCAGCGCCTGCCATGACTCGACCAGAAACTTGTCGCCGTACATGTCACTGCGACCGTCGATGAACACAGGCACGCCCACCTGGATCAGGTAGCCCCCGAAACCATAGGCGTTGAGCACATTGCCGCGCACGCCGGTCCTCCTGAACGCCTCCAGCGCTGCCACCGGGGTGGCGTGCGCCGCGGGGACGTTTCGTATCAGCGGACGCATTCCCCAGGCGGCGAGCGTGGCGATCAGGGCCACGAGCGCCACTGAGCGTCCGCTGCTGCGCAGTGCCAGTTGCGCAAACAGTGCATCCAGTCCGCCGGCCTGCTGAGTGCTCGCGCGTGGCATCGCTCGCAGCGCGTCACCGAATGGACGAGCGAGGACGAATGGGGCGCCCAGACCTGCGAGTGCGTGGTAGCGCTGGTGCTTGAGCGCCAGATAGACGAGCACGAGAACGAAGATCAGGCGGATGGGCGAGAGCCTGATTCGGAGCGTGAAGCCCGCGGCCAACAGGCCGAGCAACCACGGAAGGAAAATCTGAAACTCCTGAAAGTCGGCCGAGCGCCACTCGTCGATCAGCTGGAGCATCTGCTTCATCTGCACGACACCTGCGGCGTGCGTGATCGCGTGCACCCCACGAGGATTGATCAAAACGACGAGGACACAGAGCGAGAGAAATGGCGTCCAGGCCAGTGCGCGTCGAGTGCCCTCGGCGCGCGTGCGCTCACCGAACATGGCGTCTAATGCCAGCGCGCCGGCGAACCCAATGCCGATGACGAAACTGCCATGCAAGTTCGTCCAGAGCACCAGGAGTGGTAGCAGCCAGAACGGCGGTGCGCAGCGCCGCTCAACCGCGGTCACGAGTGTCGCCAGCCAGACCGCAGTCAGTGGCCACACGAACACGTGTGGCCGCCCGAGGAAGTGGGTGTAGAGCGTGGCCAGCGACAAAGCACCGAACGCCAACGCGTAGATTGGCTCGATCCGATCAAGCAGGAACCGCATCATGCAGCCTGCCGTCAGCGCCAGGCAGAGGCTTGCGAGAAAGTGCAACGCGATCCAGCCGCCAATCTGAACCACGGCGTACATCAGCACTTCCGAGAGCCATTCATGCGCGGTCCAAGCGATCCCTGGCACGGAGTGCGACCATGAATCGGTGACGGGTACGGCGCGGTGGTGCACGATCCATTTGCCGACTGCGACGTGCCAGTATGGGTCGCCATCTGACAGGACATCCCCAGCCAGCAGCGACCACAGAAACACCGTCGCGGCAATGCACAGCGGAAGTGAGGCCTTGGATCGCGTTCGCGAAGCGTCTTTAACTGCGTCTGTCACCAAGAGGTCTGCCCGGCGCGATGGGGTGGGCTGCATGCAGAACAGTTGGAGGAATGCTGGACCGAGGAACGGCAAGCGGCAGTTGAATTTGTGGTGCAACCGCACGTCATTGTTGCCGACGAGCCACACGCGCTCCGGTAACGCGCACGCGAAATCAATAGAATTGTTCTAGTCGGAGTGGCGGAAACTACGGCAGCGCAACGAGTTGCGACCGGTGGCCGGGTACGCACCGATCAGCGCGTATTGCGCTTCTCAAGCTCCGCTCGTTGGCGTGGGTTGTGCTGCTTTGACGCGGGCAATCCCACACGCGCCGACGCCCCCTCCCGGCGTGAGGACTTTTCTGCCCCCCCCTCAGGAGCCCCAATGTCACGCGTCGCTACACTGGTTCGGAAGTTTGCATCTGATGAGTCCGGTGCAACCATGGTCGAGTACGCTGTGATGGTTGCGCTGATAGCGGCCATCTGCATCGCCGTCATCACGACGCTGGGACAGAAGGCGAACAATGCCTTCAGTACGGTGAATGCCTCGCTGACTTGAGCTTACCTGTTGCGTGCGGACGCCGGCGCCTCCTTGCGGGGTCGCCGGCGTCCGTCGTTTCGGCCCTTCTGGCCGAGGCCGCCAGGGTCGCGATGTTGCGGAACCTGGGTTGAAGTCGTCTCACAACGCACACGTACAGTCGTTTGTGTGAGTTTTCTGGCTGGCGTCCCGTCGCCGCCCGGAGGGCGTTCTGGAACGCGGCGAGGTAGTGGCCTTCGGCGCTGCTGAGCGCACCAGTCCGTCGCCTAGCGCGAATTTTGGCGGAGCTGCGCACTGAATCGCCCGCGGGCGCAACAGGAGTGTGGCATGCGCACCACGTATGTCGTTACATTCCAACAGTTTTTCAGGTCTTGCGCAGCGCGGTTGGATAGAGCGGTCCGTAAGCGCAAATCAGTCAGCTGAGGTGGAACGTGTTAGATCGTAATGGCTTACCAACATCGGAGCACATGTTTGCACTGCTGTAAGCCTTTCGGACTAGTCCAAGCGGTCGCTGGCGTGAGATGTGCCCTGCTTCATCTTCGTGTTCGTGTCGCGCCGACCGTTCGGTTGTAGCGGCTGCAGTTTCTCAGAACCCTCCCCTTTGGAGTCGCAATGACCAGCTTCAAGAATGCCGTCGCCAAGTTCACCAAGGACGAGTCGG
Organism: Gemmatimonadaceae bacterium; assembly: GCA_031369265.1. GTDB lineage: Bacteria > Gemmatimonadota > Gemmatimonadetes > Gemmatimonadales > Gemmatimonadaceae > JACMLX01. The sequence continues at coordinate 15,996 of JANMON010000013.1, forward strand.
GCGCCACGATGGTCGAGTACGCCGTGATGGTCGCGCTGATCGCCGCGATCTGTATCGCCGTAATCACCACCCTCGGCAAGAAGGCCAACAATGCCTTCAGCACCGTCAACGCGTCGATGACCTGACCTGCACCACAGTCCACGACGGGGTTCCTCACGTGAGATCAGGCTTGCTTCGCCGTTTCCTGCGCGAGGAGCTCGGTGCGACGATGGTCGAGTACGCTGTCATGCTCGCGCTGATCGCAGCCGTCTGCTTCGCAGTCATCTCGATTCTCGGCAAGAAGACGAACAACAACTTCGAACCGATAACGAGCGGATTCTAAGAGTCGTGGTTTGTGTCGCCGCCACCATGGTCCTCTCGGAGATCATGGTGGCGCGTCTCTTTCCGGATACGTGGCGACGTGCGGGACGGTGACGTTCGTCGGTGTGGTTCGTTTAATTTGTGCTGCGGGTGGCCGGTGCTGGCGCTCGCGGCCAGGTCAGCCTCGAATCCACCTTCGTTTCGTCGGACAACGCCGGCATGGTCAGTACGGAGCAGGTCCGAACCGCGTTCGCAGTCGTATTCAGTGGTGCGCTGCTGATCGCCTGCTGGACCGACGCGCGTCAGCGCCGCGTCGCGAATTGGCTCTGTCTGGGCTTGCTGGTGGCGGGACTGCTGGCCGGCGGGTTGGCCATCAGCGCGGGATCGGTCGTCACTGCGCTGCTCGGTGTGCTCGTTGGCTTGGCCATCTGGTTGCCGTTCTGGTTGCTCGGTTTGCTCGGAGCAGGAGATGTGAAGTTCTTCGCTGCCGCGTCGGCGTGGATCGGTCCGGGCCTGGCGTGGCGCGCAAGTCTTGGTACGGCCGTGTTGGGTGGTGTGCTCGCGCTGCTCTTCATGGTTGGACAGCGCGGAATGCGAGCCACGGTCGAGTTCGGCGTGCTCAGTCCGAGCACGGCAAAGACGATCATTTCGCACGCTGCGGGTGAGACTGCTACCGCGTCGGCACGTACATTCCCCTATGCCATTCCGATGGCCATGATGGTGGCGTTGGCACGCTTCTATCCGACGGTGTTTTACTAGTTGGCGCAGTCATGCCCGAATCGTTAACTCCTGGAGGGATCGTGATGAGACTATTTCGGCGTGCGCGGCTGATCCGCCGCTTCCACCGGGAGCGCGACGGTGCCGCAATGGTCGAGTTTGCCATCATCGCCCCGCTGTTGTTCGTCCTGATCTTCGGCATCATCGACTTCGGTCGTGTGTTCTTCCTGTATAACAACTTGACGAACGCCGCCCGGGAAGGCGCGCGTCTCGGTGCGGTGCTCGATCCGACCGTCGCAGCGGGCACACGGACAACTCAGATTCAGGCGCTCGTCCGCTCGCGCATCAATGACGACTCCACGCGCAAAGCGAATGCAACGATCACCGTGACGTTCCCTGGCTCCGTACCGGCGGTCAGTGCGCGTGTCCAGATCGTGAACTACCCGTTCACTCCAGTGACCTTCCTCGCCATTCGTGCCGCCAAGACGCTGAATGTCACGGCAGAGTTCCGACTCGAGATGCAGTGATTATCGTCCCCCCTTACGCATGACTGGGCTTTCCAATGGGTGAACGTCGTTTCGGTTTGGTGCTCTTCGCGGCACTGGCAATCGCCGGACTCGCCGGCTACGGAGTCTTCCGCTTCCTGCAGCAAGCGCAGGCGAGTGCGCAGATTCCGATGGGTCGCATCGTGGTCGCCGCCGCAGACCTCACGGAAGGGCATCCCATCGTCGCCGCCGACGTCCGGCTGGCCGATGTGCCGCTGACCAACATGCCGCCCGGCGCCTTCACCATCATGGATTCCGTGATCGGTCGCGTCACGCGCGTGCCCGTCTTCGCCACCGAAGCCCTGGTGCCCGGCCGCTTGGCGCCCGTTGGCAGCGGCGCCGGCCTCGAGGTCAAGATCACGCCCGGCAAGCGCGCCATGGCCGTCCGCATCGATGACGTTGTCGGCCTCTCCGGCTTGATTCAGCCGAACAGCCGAGTGGACGTGCTGGTCACGATGAAGGGCGATCCCAACAGCGGTCAGACCGAGCGGGCCAAGCTGTTCATGTCGAACATGCGTGTGCTCTCCGTCGGTGCGCAGATGGAGCGCGCTGCGGATGGTCGCCCGATTCAGCAGACGACCGCCGCGCTCGAGGTGACGCCGGCGGAGGCCGAGCAACTCGCCGTCGCCACCAACCAGGGAAAGATCCAGCTCGTCCTGCGCGGGTATGGCGATCCGGACACAGTCGCCACGGCAGGCGCGTCGGTGCGCGACATCAGCCTCGGTCGTTCGGCAGCGCCGGTCGCCTCGGCCCCGGCGCCACGTCGCACCGAGACGCGCCGCGTCACGCCGCAGCCGGTCCGCCGCGAGACGCTCTTCATCGCGCAGCCGTCCACTGCACCGGTGCGTGCGCGACCCGATTCGTCCGTGATTCAGGTCTATCGCGCCGGTGGCGTGACGCAGCAGCGGATCGAGAAGAAGGACTCCACCAAACCGTAGGCCCGCCCCAGCGCGGCTCGCGGCTGCGCCTCACTGCCATGGCGCAGCATCACCGCTGCGCGACTCCCCCCATCCGACGCGTGATGTTCTCCCCGAACACAGCCCTCAATCTTCGCGTGCCGACGGCCGCCCTCGCGGCGTCGATGCTGATGCTCACCCTCGCGGCCAACACGGCCGCCGCGCAGGTGCCGACGACCAGCAGCGTGTTGATGCGAGCGGCGCTCGATGTCCAGCGCATCGAACTGGTGGCAGGGCGCTCCCTGCCGATCACCGATCCATCGCCCATCAACAAGGTCACCGTCGCCAACCCGTTGATCGCCGATGTGGTGGTGATCAGCGAGACCGAAGTGGTGGTCAACGCCATCCTCGCCGGTGAGACTGACATCATCCTCTGGGGACCGAACGTCCCGCGGCGTCACTACCGCGTGATCGTCCGCTCGTCACCCGAGCGTCGCCAGATCCTGGTGGCGATCAAGTTCGCCGAGGTCCGCCGCGATGCGCTGCGCGAGATCAGCACCTCACTGCGCGCGCTGGATCGCGATCGCACCACTCGCGTCGGCACCGGCACCTTCAACACCGACGAAGCGATCGACAGCCTCGGCGCCGTGACGCTGCCAAGCGCTGCCCGGTTCCTGACGGTGCTCAGCACCTTCAACACACGCGACCTGCTTGGATTGCTCGATGCACAGGAGACGCGTGGCAATGCGCGTTTCCTGGCCGAACCGAACGTGATGGCCGCGAACCGCGAGGAAGCCAGCTTCCTCGCCGGCGGTGAACTGCCGATCCCGATCGTGCAGGGCGGCGGCGGCGGTGCGACCGGTGGATCGAACGTCACCATCCAGTACCGTGAATTCGGCATCCGCCTCGCCTTCACCGGTGAAGTGCTCACCGATTCGCTGCTCAAGCTGAAGCTGCGCCCCGAGGTGTCGTCGCTGGACTTCGGCAACGCGATCACGCTGCAGGGCTTCCGGATTCCGGCGCTGCGGACACGCAAGGTGGAGACGACGGTGGACGTGCTGGCAGGTCGCAGCCTGATCATCTCCGGCCTGTTCAATGAAGAGCGCGAGCAGGTGACGACGGGCATTCCGTTCCTCGTCAACATTCCGATCATCGGCAAGCTCTTCGCCAGCAGCCGCTGGAACAAGAACGAGAGTGAACTGATCGTGATCGTGACGCCGGTGCTCATGGATCCCAACAACCCGCGGTCGGCTGACCTGCTCGAGTTCCGCCGCGACGTGCCCGTGCCGGCGCGTGAGATGCTCGAGAAGCGCATGTGGCCCTCCGATTCCACCACCGTGCCACGCAAGCCGTAACCGCTTCGCTTCGCCTCGCACTGCCCACGCCCACATCCCCCGATGTCTCCAGCACCGACCGCAACTCGACTTGCCATCGTCGTCACCGGCGCCGCCGGCCCTGAGGACCTGCTCAATCAGGTGCTCGAGCCGCGCGGATTCGGGCCTGTCCTGTTCGTGGCATCGATCGGGGAGTTGACGACACAGCTGCGCTCGCGTGGGCCCGCGCTGGTGATCCTGCCGATCCCGGTCGGTGGCCTCAGTGCGGACCTGACCCTCTTCGCATCCGAACTGCGCCGACACCCTGGCACCGCTGCGATCGGCACCGCGGAACAGAAGGATGCCGACACGGTGCTGGGTGCCATGCGCGCAGGTATCCCCGAGTTCCTCATCAGTCCAGTGGACTCCAGCGAGCTCACCTCGGCGGTGAGCCGGGTGCTCTCCAACCTCGCACTGCCGGAGCAGTCGGGGCGCGTGTTCACCGTGTATTCCGGCAAGGGAGGCGTCGGCACCAGCACCATCGCAACGTCACTCGCCTGGTCGATGGCGCAGGCCACGGCATCGAAGGCGCGCGAGACGGCACTGGTGGACTTCAACACCGCGGGCGCCGGTATCCGCGTGATGCTGAACATGAATCCGACCTACGACCTGGGCAGCGTCGCCGCACGCGCCGATCGACTCGACCGCGATTATCTGCATTCGGTGATGGCGGAGCATACGGATCGCGTGAGTGTGCTCGCCGCTGCCGACGAGCTGGATGCCCTCGAGGCGCTGGACATGAAGACCTCCGGTCAGTTGATGGAGTTGCTGCGACAGGAGTATGCGTGCACGATCGTCGACACCGATCACCACTTCAACGACCAGACGCTGGCCGCACTCGACGCGGCCGATCGCATCCTGCTGGTGACGCAGTGCGAGGTCTCTGCGCTCCGCAGCACGCAGCGCAGCCTCGGCATGTTCACCCGGCTCGGGTACCCGCCGGACAAGGTGGTGGTGGTGGCGAACCGTCGCACCGATCGTGATCGCATCACCATCGCCGGTGCCGAGCAGGTGCTCGGTCGCAAGATCGATTACGGGCTTCCGAACGACTACCTCGCCTGTTCCGGGGCGATCACGCAGGGGCAGTTCGCGCAGCGCTTCGCGCCGCAGTCGCCACTGGTGGAGGCGTTCAGCGTCATCGCGCGTGGCCTGAATGGACAGCCGGTCGGTCCGGCGCGGAATGGCAAGTCGGTCAAACGTTCACGATTCTCGAAAATCTTCGGTCGCAAGTAGGGCCGCGTCTCTTTCGCAGCGCATCCGTCACCATGTCTAAATCACTTCGCGAACGTCTGATGGGCCGAGGCGCCGCCACGATTCCGGTGGATGCGCCTGTCGCCGCCGTGGCGATAAATGGTGCCGCGACGAACGAGACGTACTCGGTCGCGCGGGCCGACACCAACGACGGTGCGTCGGGCATGTTCGGCCCGCGCAAGGCCGAAGATGCGACGCTCAATCCGGTCGATGAGCTGAAGCGTGAGTTGCACCGGAAGCTGATCGAACGGCTGGACCTCGAGGCCCTGGAACTCGTCACCGACGAACGTCAGGTGGCGATGCAGATCCGGCAGGCGGTGGCCGAGCTGCTGCGCGGCGAGACGACACCGCTCTCGCAGAACGAGCGCGAGGAGATGGTGGACCAGGTCGTGTACGAGGTCATCGGCCTCGGGCCGATCGAGCCATTGTTTCGCGACAAGACGATCTCCGACATCCTGGTCAACGGGCCACGCGACATCTACGTCGAGCGACGTGGCAAGCTGCAGCGGGTGCTGACGTCGTTCCGCAACGACGCCCACCTGCTGGCCGTGATCGATCGCATCGTCAGTCGCGTCGGACGGCGCGTGGACGAGTCGAGCCCGATGGTGGACGCCCGCCTGCCGGACGGATCGCGCGTCAACGCGATCATCGGCCCGCTGGCCGTGGACGGGCCGGTGCTCTCCATCCGTCGCTTCGGCGCCAACCTGAACCCGCACAAGCTGGTCGAGTTGGGCGCGTTCACGGACGAGATGTTGTACCTGTTGTCCGGCTGCGTGAAGGCGCGCCTGAACATCCTGGTGTCGGGCGGTACCGGTTCGGGCAAGACGACGCTGCTGAATGCGCTGAGTTCGTTCATTCCGTCCAGCGAGCGTGTGATCACGATCGAGGACGCGGCCGAACTGCGGCTGCAGCAGGAACATGTGGTGCGACTCGAGACGCGCCCGCCGAATGCGGAAGGGCGTGGTGAAGTGGCGATGCGCGACCTGGTCAAGAACGCGCTCCGCATGCGTCCCGATCGCATCATCATCGGTGAGACGCGCGGCGCCGAGGCGCTCGACATGCTGCAGGCGATGAACACCGGTCACGAAGGCTCGCTGACCACGATTCACGCCAACACGCCGCGCGACGCCTTGTCGCGCCTCGAGACGATGATCCTGTTCGCGGGCACCAACCTGCCCGATCGTGCGATGAAGGAGCAGATCTCGTCGGCGCTCGACGTGATCGTGCAGGTGAGCCGCCTGTCGGACGGGACCCGTCGTGTGATGAGCGTGACGGAGGTGACCGGCACCGAAGGCGACATGATCCAGTTGCAGGAGATCTACCGTTTCAAGCGGCAGGGCGTGTCAGCCGAAGGGCAGGTGGTGGGCAACTTCGAGGCGACGGGTGTCCGTCCCCGGTTTGCCGAGCGCCTGCTGCTGGCTGGTATCGACCTGCCTGCACGCCTCTTCCTCGAACAACGTTAAGGGCGGACGACGATGTCCACCGGTCTTCTGTTTGCCTCGCTGGGTGCCGCACTCGGTACTGCCGGCCTGGTCATCGGTCTCTTCGTCTGGTTCAATCGCCGGAGGCTGGAAGAGGAACGTCAGCTGCGCGAGCGACTTGGCGACCTGGCCACCGGTGCGGTTGGTCGTGGTGCCGATGTCAGCATTCTGCGCCAGAACGCAACCAGCAAGAGCCTGCTCGACAAGTATCTGAGCAACAAGGGTGTGCTCAGCGGGATCGAGCAGGACGCGAAGGCCAGCGGGCTGAACTGGACCGCCGGTGAGTTCGCCAGTTTCGTCCTCGCTGGCCTCACCGTAGGCCTGATCTCGTTCTTCTTCCTCGACTGGACGCTCGCGGTCGGCATCGGACTGGTCGGCGCGGTTCTTCCGTTCGTCGTCGTGTCGAACATGAAGTCGAAACGACTGAAGAAGATCGAGGAGCAGTTGCCTGACGCGGTGGACATGCTGGTGAACTCGCTCCGTGCCGGCTACTCGCTGCAGGCGGGCATGAACTTCGTCGGCACCGAGCTGCCGGCGCCCGTGGGCCCCGAGTTCAGCCGGTTCTACGACGAGCAGCGGCTTGGCATCGACGTGCGGCAGGCGCTGAATGGCTTGACGGAGCGGCTGGGGACACTCGATGCACGCATGTTCGTGCTGGCGATCATCATCCAGCGCGAGACCGGCGGCAACCTGTCGGAGATCCTCGGCAACATCGCGAGCGTGATTCGCGAGCGCATCAACTTCAGGCAGCAACTCGACGTGCTGACGGCCGAGTCGAAGTTGTCGGCACTGGTGCTCACCTTGCTGCCGATCGTGATGTACTTCGTAGTGCGCGCGTCGAATCCTGACTACCTGCAGCCGCTCACCACCACCGACACCGGCAAGCTGCTGCTGCTGTACGGTTTCGTGTCGCTGGGCGTGGGGTACGTCATTCTGCGAAAAATGTCCACCATCGAAGTGTAGACCAGTATGCCGACTAACCTCCCTCTGCCGGTCATTCTGCTGGTCCTGCTGTTCGCCGCCGCCGTCGGCGGTGCGCTGTTCGTGCTGGTCACCGAGCGGCAGCGCCGCGCCGTCATTCGTCGCGCATCCGGTGGCGGCCTCGAAGGCGGCGCATCGATCTACCGGGCGCCAGCCAGCACGGAACGTGGCCTCGTTGCCCGGCTTGGCGACTTTCTCGGTGCCAGGATTCCCGTGCAGTTCGGCACCGACACGGCGATCGCCAGCAAGCTGGTTCAGGCGGGCTTCGACACGCCGGGCGCTCCCGCGCTGTTCATGCTGATCCGGATCGCCTGTGGGGTCACGTTCCCGGTGCTCGGTCTGCTGCTCGTTCCCCGCGGCGACATCATGTATTTCGTCATCGGGTGGTTCCTGGTGCTCGTGCTCGGATTCCTGGGGCCGCAGGCGGTGCTGGACTCCATCACCAGCCGGCGTCAGGATGTGATCCGGAAGGGTGTGCCGGACTCGCTGGACCTGCTGGTTGTCTGCGTCGAGGCTGGTGTGGCCCTCGACGCCGCGATCCAGCGCGTAGCCCGCGAGATGAGCATGCTGCATCCAATTCTTGCGGAAGAGCTCGTTGGAATGAGCCGCCGCGTCTCGGCCGGAATGCCACGGGAGCAGGCCTTGCAGGGGCTCTACCTGCGGACTGGCCTCGACGAACTGCGCGGCCTGGCGTCGCACATGCTGCAGAGCGAGAAGTGGGGCACGTCGATTGCGAACGTTTTGCGCGTGTACGCGGATCAGTTGCGGCGGAAGCGGAAGATGGCGGCCGAGAAGCGGGCGGCCACGGCCAGCACGCGCATGCTGATTCCGTTGGCGTTGTTCATCTTCCCAACGATTTTCATCGTCCTGCTGGGTCCGGCAGCCATCAACATCTCGAAGATGTTCAAGGCCATGGGGCAGTGAGAACTGGAAGCGAATTGATCGTTATACTACCTTAAGGAACCCGCCGGCTGTCGAGACCGATTCACTCAGGAGCGTATTCATGCGGTTGTTCACCCGGAGCAGGACCCTGGGCCGCGCCACGGTGGCGTCGGGACGCCGCCGGGGTGCCACGATGGTGCTGGTCGCGGTCGTGATGACCGTGCTGATGATGTTCGGCGGCATCGGCATCGATTTCGGGCGCATGTATTCCTATGTCGCGCAGCTGAAGACGCTGACGGACGCGGCGGCACACGCGGCGGCAGTGGAATTGCGGAATGGCGGCACCGAAGCCAACGCGCAGACGCGGGCGCTGGCACTGAAGAATCAGAATCGCGTGGATGGCCTGAACATCGCCACCATGGTGAACGCCGACATCGAGCCCGGCACGTGGAATTACGCGACGCGCAGTTTCGTCACGACGTCGTGGGCGAATGCGTCGGCGGTCCGTGCGACGGCGCGGTACACGGCCAATTGGTCCCTGGCTCGCATCTTCGGCGTGACCAACAAACTGCTGACACAGCAGTCCATCGCGGCGCTCGGATCGGTGGGCGCGAGCACCTGCCTCAAGCCATGGGCGGTGCCGTACACGAACATGGTCGCGACGATCAATCAGCGCGATGCAGGCACACGCGACACATCGTACCGCCTGACGCAGGCCGATGTGGCGTACCTGAAGAACAACAACATCCCGATCACGTTCAAGATCACCTCGACGGGTGAGACGGGAACGGTGGCAGGAACGGTGATTCCCGGGAATTACTACGCAGTGCGATTTGGTCCTGTCCAGTATGCGAATGGGACCACTCCAGCGACGAGCCCTGCCAACGGCGCCAACGTGTACCGCAGTTACATCGAGGATCTGAACTGTACTGCTGCAGGAAGCGCTGCGGTCGGTGACTGGCTCGAGGTGGAGCAAGGGAACATGATCGGACCGACATCTCAAGGCACGTCGACGTTCTGTGGTGGGTCGGGAAATTCGTTCTCCTGCAACAAGTCCATCGTGATCCCGATCTGGAACACCGAGCGGCGTGCATCTGGCACCGACGTGAAGATCCTGTATATGGGCCAGTTCAACCTCGTCAGCTTTAACAAAGGTGTGATCACGGGTTACCTGCAGTCGCTCGACGGGTCAGGCGGTTCAGGATTTCGGCCCGCACCTGGTCCGATCAAGGCCGTCGCGCTGGTGTTCTGAGGCCGGCGCGCGCGTAATTCGGCACGTCACGTTCCCTGCGGCGCGGCGGCCGCAATCGTCCACGACGGGGTGACTGCAAGTGAGCAAGCAATTCGTCATGACATCCGTCGCGCCGGGTGACTGGCGGTACGCGGAGAACCCTGACGGGTCGCTGCGTGTCGACCTGACCTTCCCGGGCGTGACCGATGTCGCTGCGCTCTGCACCCAGGTCGAAGCCTGGCGGGATGCGATGGAGCGCTGCGTGGCCCGCGACGCAGCGCTCGGCGAGCGCGCTGCCCTGCTGGTGCCCTCCCGCGGTGCGAATACCGCCGAGCACGGGCCGCTGCTGCACTACCTCGCACCGCTGAAGATCGGCGCTGCGATCCTGCCGCCGAATCCAGCGCCGGCCGATGTGTTGCGCGTCCTGCGCCACATTGCTACCGCGCTCGATGCGTTGCATGCGCGTGGCTTCATTCACGGCGCGCTCGGGATGAGCTCGCTGTGGTGGATGGAAGACGGCACGCTGCGCTTCGTCGACGCCGGATTGACGCACATCCTCGACGGCGTGATCCGGCCGCCGAAAGTTGCCGGCGCCTATCTGGCACCCGAAGTCTGGCGGCGCTCCGGCATCGTGCCCGCCAGCGACCAGTACGGGCTTGCCGTCATCGCGTTCGAGATGTTCACGGGTCGTGGCCGCTACATCGAGGACGAAGCGAACGGCGTCCAGAGTGTCCAGCCGCTGACACTGGAGGCGGGCGCACGACTCTATGAGGGCGCGCCAGCGGAACTGAACGAAGTGATGCAGCAGGCGTTGTCCACTTCGCCCAGTTCCCGCTACGGCAGTTGCCTGGAATTCGTGGAGGCACTCGAAGGCCATAGCACGGCGGCGAAGTCACTCCCCACCGTGCACCGCTTCGCGGCGTTCAAGGGTGGTTTCCGCAAGCAGACTGCCGTGCTGGCGCTGGCCACGATCGTCGTGCTGGGTGGCAGCGCCTACGTGATGCGCGCCGGCGTCAAGCAGCGCGCGATCGGGGGGCTCGATTTCGACCTCGACGGCGTGGCATACGCGGCGCGCGAGAAGGCGAGTGCGCTACCCAACATCGAGATGCGCGCGGGTGCCCCGAAGAGTGCCTCGCGCGATGTCGGTGGTGGATCCGGGACGGCAACCAGCAACAGCCCAGCGGCGACACGCGGCAGTGGCTCCAGTAGGACGACGAGTGCATCTGACGGCGCCACGTCATCACAGCCGGCAGCGGCAGGCTCTCGGAGCGCCACGCCCGCCGTGACAGCACTGCAACAACGGGCCGCCACACTGGCCCGTGATGTGAAGCGCGCCGTGACCGGCAATGGGGTTGCGGCGCCACCGGCGTACTCCACCCGCACCGCAGCAGGAAGTCGGTCCAGCGGAAGTGAGCCTGCGAGCACCACCGGGGGCAGCTCGGGCGGCGGCGCCGCGCCGTCGGGTGGCAGCTCTGCGGGAGGTAGTGGCAGCGCGAGCACGAGTGGCGCGCGTCCCGCCAGTTCCGGTACCAACACCGGCAGCAGCGGAACCACGCGCACGGCGTCGGGCACCGCCACCGCGAGCGCAACGCGCAAGACGACGGCGGCACCGGACAGCGCGGCGACGCGCGCGTCCAGCCCAGCCAAGGCACCGACCGGCACCTCGCTCTCGGAGTGGGTAGGGAAAATCGTGGGCGGCGGTCCACAGACGCCGTCGGCGCCACTGGCGTCCGGTACCCTGCAGCTCAAGGGACCGTCGCGCGCGCGCTACTACATCGACGGCGTCCTGGTGCGTCCGGTCCGTGGCATGGTGACGGCCACCGAAGGGGAACACGACGTGGACATCGTGATCCCCAACGGAAGCATCTTCCGTCGCCGCGTGATGGTGATCGGCGGGCAGACGGCGGTGGTGAAGTAGTCGGATCTCCACCCGTCGGCCGAGTGCACGGTCCGCTGTTCCGGCGCACACGCACGCGCCGCCCCTGCCGACGGCGCGTGCGTTCTCACATCAGCCGTTGATCGACCGGGTCGCGGCTGGCGCCGAGATGGCGATCTTGCGCGCCACCGCCAGGCTCGACTTCGGCACCGTCACCTTCAGTACGCCCTGCGCGAAGGTGGCTTCGATCTTCTCGGCATCCACATGCTCCGGCATCCGGATCGAGCGGGCGAAGTTGCCGCTCAGGCGCTCGGCGCTGAACACCCGCAGTTGCGCACTCTTGTCGCGGGCCGGCAGCGTCGCGGCGCGCGTACCGCTGATCGTCAGCGTGTGACGGTCGAACTGGATGTCCACGTTCTCCTCGTGCACACCGGGGAGGTCGGACTCGACGACGAACGCGTTCTCGGTCTCGTAGATGTCCACCGGTGGCATCCAGAGCTGCGTGCGGGCTCGGCCCTCGCTCGGGCCGGTCGTGGCGCGGGCCGCGGATTCGTCAAGCAGCTGGCTGGCAGAGATCAGGCGGTCGAAGACGTTGTTGAAGTTCGAGGAGAGCATCGAAAGGCTCCGTATCGAGGTGTTGTGTCGTGCTGCCGGCTACCGGACCAGCAGGCGTGGCGATCGCAGTGCCACGCGGTGTCCGTGAAGGGCAACCGTCGGACCGTACCGGTTCGGTCATGCTGACAGCCGCAGTGCGTCAGGCTGACCGATCGTCTGTCAGCCTGACCCGTACCAGCGGAAATCTTGGCCTCGATTAATGTCGAGGCGGCCATTGACCGGCACCGCTCCGGAGGAGAGGATAAACATCGCCATTGGCGAAAAAAGAGTCCTCGATCCTCGGAGCAGAGCATGCGTGTGTCTCACCCGTTCGTGCAGCATCTCGTTCGTCCCGCGATCACCGCGGCTGCGGTGCTGGCGTTCATCTCCGCTTGCACCACCGACACTGCCACCACCGCACCGGACGCCGTTGACGTGAGCGCGACGGTCGCCGAGCAGGCGGAGAGCGTTCAGACCGGTCCGCCGGAATTCGTTCCGGGCGAGATGCTCGTGCACTTCAAGGCGGGGGCATCGGCGGTCTCGCGCGGCGCCGCCATGCGCTCGGCGAATGCGGCGGCGGCGGAGAAAATCCACACGGGTGCGATGCGCCGCGCCGGAGACGGCGAAGGCCTGGTGCTGATGCGGACGTCGATGGCCGTGCCGGCCGCGATTGCGGCGATGAAGGCCAGCGGTGCGGTGGACTACGCGGAACCGAACTGGGTGTATCACCACAATGCGGTGAGCAACGACACCTACTACACCAACGGGTCGCTGTGGGGCATGTACGGCCCTGCGACCACGCCGGCAAATCAGTATGGCAGTCAGGCGGCTGCGGCGTGGGCCGGCGGCAAGACCGATTGCAGCAACGTCTACGTCGGCATCATCGACGAAGGGTACTTCTACGGCCACACCGACCTGGCTGCCAACGTCGGGACGAATCCTGGCGAAGCGACCGGCGTCGCCGGCGTGGATGACGATGGCAACGGCCTCGTGGACGATGTGTACGGCTGGGACTTCGACGGTAACAACAGCTCCGTCTTCGATGGCGTGGGCGACGATCACGGCACGCATGTCGCCGGCACGATCGGCGGTGTGGGTGGCAACGGTACGGGCGTGGCGGGAGTGTGCTGGAGCGTGAAGCTGATGGACGCCAAGTTCCTCGGGCGCAACGGCGGCACCACGGCCAACGCGGTGAAGGCGGTGGACTACTTCACCGACCTGAAGACCCGTCACGGCATCAACCTCGTCGCGACCAGTAATTCCTGGGGTGGTGGTGGATTCTCGCAGGCACTTGGTGATGCGATCGGTCGTGCCAACTCGGCCAACATCCTGTTCGTGGCCGCGGCGGGGAACAGCACGCTGAACTGTGAGACGTCGAGCTGCTATCCGGCATCGTATGCGAACGCCAACGTGATCGCGGTGGCCTCGATCACGAACACCGGCGCGATCAGTTCCTTCTCCAACTACGGCTCGACCACGATCGACATCGGCGCACCAGGCAGCGGTATCTGGTCCACGGTTCCGGTCAGCTCGAAGGGCAAGATCGCCTCGGGGTACGCGAGCTACAGCGGCACGTCGATGGCCACGCCGCACGTCAGCGGCGCGGCGGCGCTGTATGCGGCGTATCATCCGGGATCGACTGCGTCACAGATCAAGGCCGCGATCATGACCTCGGCGGTGCCGACAGCGTCGTTGAACGGCAAGGTGGTCAGCAATGGCCGCTTGAACGTGAGCGGCTTCTAGGCGACGCTGGGCACCATCGGCACGTGGTGCGAGCGGGGCCTCCGAACATCAGGGGCCCCGCTTCGTTCGTGCCGTCAGGTCTGCTCAGTCCGCGGCCACCGCTTCGCGACAGTCCACCAGGTGCCCGTGGTGAAAGCCGAGCCGCGGGTCGGCGCTGCGCGGCATCGCGATGTACTCCTGGATGTCAGGCATGCGCACGCGCAGGCGGATCGCGTTGGAGGGGTAGTCGTAGATGGTGATGTGGTTCAGCCCGCGATTGGCGGTGAAGAGCAGCGACTGGTCGGTGCTCAGCTTGCAGGCATGCACCGAGTCCATCATGGTGAAGCGGCTGACGCGCATGGCGCCGAGCAGGTGCTCGGTCTGCGTGAACAGCCCGCCGCGCGACAGTGTGTCGTAGAGCTGCGTCCTGGCCTGCCGGCGATTGGCGAATTGTTCACGCAGCCCGGGCTTTTCGTCGATGATGCGGAAGCTGGCGAAGTCGTCGAGCTGGATCATCACGATGGTCTGGCTGGCGCCATTGCAGAAGATCAGCTCCGAGTCGGAGATGGTGAGGTCGGAATTGATGTGCGCCGGGATGTCGCGACCCGCGCTCCAGTGCCGCACGATCTCGCCCGTCGCTGCGTCCACCTCGAAGGCGTACTCGCGCAGCCAGGCGATGGCCCATTGGTGATAGTCGTGGCGATCCATCGGGTGCACGCGGAACGACACGCCGTAGAACAGGTCCCTGGTGCGGTGCGGCACGGTGTGCCAGCAGGTGGCCGGGAGCTTCACCCGTCGCAGCGCGCCGGTGGTGGTGTCCCAGATGCCCATCTCGCGCGCCTCGCCGCGCCGCCCACGCGCGGGATCGTCCATGGCGCCGAAGACGATGTAGCGCCCTGACGCCGTGCGCTGCATGCCATGCACAATGCCCATGCCATGCGCCACAAGCACCTGCGGCTTGGCCAGATTGGCGGCGTCGAAGAGATACAGATGATTGCCCACCGACGTCACGAACTGTCGCTCGTCGAGCCAGACGGCGTGTGTGCTGCCGCGCAGTGAACTGTCGGGGCACTCGAACCGCAGGGTGGAGATCCGATCCAGCTCGCCTCCATTGCGCGTGTCGTAGAGCATCAGGTGCTGGCCCGCGTTGCCAAGGAAGCCGATCGAGCCAGTGGGATCGACCGTCGTGGCGTGGCCACCAGCGATGCCGTCGTGGAAGCGGATGTTGTAGGCGTAACTGTTGTCGGCCGGATCGAACAGGAAGATGCACAGCCCGGCGCGCCCCTCGAGGCCGTTGATGCCATTCCCATCGAGCGCGACGTGGAACGCGTACGGGTAGTGCTTCATTCCCGCTCTCCTCGGCTTTTGGTCACTCGCCACCTGCGTTCAGTGCGAGTCTTCGTGCTGTCGTGTTCGTTCGGGATCCAACAATGTTCGCGAGGGGGGCGCGGGGGACGCGGGGGGCTCATCGAGATTCCAGCGTCCTTGCGCGCGGCGATCAGCGCAGCCTTTGTTGCGTTTGTTCACGGCTGTTTTCTTTGTCAAGGGCAACGGCGCTGGTGTTGATGTTTGTTCTGCTCTTTACAATCAGTTCAAAGTCTTCGGTTGATGAGCTCACTCGCGCGCCTTGACCCCTCCGCGTTCCCCGCGTCCCCCGCGTGAACATTGTTGACGATGTCCGCCGATCAGTGACCAGTGCAGAGGAGAACCGATGACGGCCGACCACTCGGACATCGAACGCGAAGTGCTGACGCGGAACGCAGGTGAGGCGCTTGCACTGACGGGAACGCAGGTGGACGTGTTGCTGACAGATCCTGGGTACCGCTCGAGCCTCGGCACTCCGGCACATGCCACGCACTTCCGTCGCGCGCTGCCGGATGGGCGGGGACTGCACCTCGTCATCACCACCGATGGTGCCGCCGCTTTGCACTGGGACCGCTACGATCCGCAGGCCAGCCCCACCGGCCTGGCGATGCACCTGCTCACCGAAGCGCCGCAGCATGCGGTGTCTGTTCTGGCGGCGGGTGCGGCGGTGCTGAGGCGACTGGGCAGCCGCTAGCCGGCGTCAGGTGCGGGTGGCCGGCGCGCGCGCCGTGGGAACACGGACGCCGCCGGCGATGAAGACCTCCACCGCGGCACCGAGTTCCTGCAGCGTCTTTGCCAGCAACGTGGCGGCGGCATCCTCGAGCCCACCCTTGAGACGACCCGCTCCGAGCGGACCCAGAGCACCGGAACCGAGTGACGCCGAGATCTCGAACGAGAGGCGACTGCCGCGCCCCCCCATCGCCGATTCCAGACGGGTGCTGCCGGTACCGGTGAGACTCCCGGCCAGCAGGCGTGATTCCACCGTCCAGCGCGACTCCAGCGCACGCTCGTGCCAGTGCGCGCGCTCCACCCAGGTGAGGGCATCACCATCGACATACCGCGTCATGCCGGCCGGGAGCGACGTCTGTGCGCGCCATTCGTGCACGGTGCTCACCACACCATCACCGTTGCCGGCGTGTTCCAGTCTTGTGACGGAATCGATGCCCTTCATGCAGGCGGCGACTGCCGGCAGGTCGTCGCGCAGCGCAGCCCAGACGCGATCGGGTGGCACACGGAGCATGACCATGCGTCGAAGGCTCACTCGGGACGGTTCGGTCATGCGCGCTCCTGCAGCAGTGTGGACGTGTGTGATGGTGCCGATGGAATGCGGAGGAGCGCACGTACGTCTGGCCGGATGTGCTCCGTGCGCATCAGCCACGTGATGGCGTCCTGCACTGCGAGCTGGGTGGACTCGCGTGCATATCCGAGTGCCCGGGCGCGGCTGTCGTCGTACCAGTACCACTGGCCCATCATGCGCACCTCGTCGCGCGTGAGCAGCGGTGGCATGCCGGTGCCGCGTGACATCAACTCCGACCAGGCCGCCGTGAGGTAAGCACTGGTGTGCGACGCCGAGAGCAGCGGTCCGAGGGTGCCGCAGAGCCCGGAGATCAGCCCATGCAACTCCCGCCAGGTCACGTTGTCGGAACCGAGGAGGTACGACCGGCCCGTGATGCCACGTTCGGCGATCAGCAGGTGACCCTTCGCGATGTCACGCGCCGAGACCACGTTGCAGCCACCGGCGAATGTCGTGCGGAACGGATCGTTCAGGTACTTGACGATGATGGCGTTGCTTTCGGAGAGGCCGTAGTCCCATGCGCCGACGGTGAGTGTGGGACAGGCAGCCACCAGGTCGAGGCCGAGCTTCGCGGCCGTGCCGAATGCGGCGGCGGACTGCCTGAACTTCGAGACGGCGTAGGCGGACGCGTCATCAGCGGTGAATGTCGCGTCTTCATTGCGCGCCACGGCGGTCGGCGACGATCCGAAGATCACCGAGGACGACGTGAGCACGACGCGACTGACTCCTGCGGCCGCGGCGGCAGTGATCACGTTCCGTGTGCCGTCCACGGCAGTGCGCTGCAACTCCTCGCTGCTGGCGCCGGCGTACGAGAATCGTGCCGCACAGTGGAAGACCACGTCGGCACCCGCCGCAGCCGTAGCGAGTGACGTCGGGTCGAGCACATCGCCACGCACCGTCTCGATCGGCAGGCCACCCAATGCGCGACGCGGTGGCCCCGGGCGCACCAATGCACGCACCGACCACGATCGCGCGAGGAGTTCGCGTACCAGGTTGGCACCGACGATCCCGGACGCGCCGGTGACGAGTGCGCGCATCAGTGAGCGCCCATCGGTGCCACACCCAGCGCCGCGAGGTCGCGACCCACCGCCCGGCCCAACTCGGCGAAGAACGTGAGCGGCGTCAGTTCGTGCGGCGCCGACAGCCCTGAAGAAGCGCGGCTCGACGCCGTGACCAGCGATCCGCCGTGCGCCCCGGCAAAGTGCGCGAAACCGAGATCGTCGATCGCCAATGGTTGCATCACGCCGGGGTGCGATTGCGCTGGCGACGACCAGCCGAGGAGTCGTGACACGAGTGCGATGGCACCAGTGAGCAGGGTGCGCAGGTCAGAGCCGTTCTCCAGCACACCATCCAGCGTGGGGGCGCGCCCAATGCGATAGCTGCGCCCCTCATGTACCGCACGGCAGTTCGCCAGCGTGCCATCGAAGAAGCGGCTGTAGGCGTCGGCGACCAATTCACCATGCACGCCGGGCCAGCGTTCGATGTGCGCCGCAGCAAGGGTGTTCGGCAGCCGGAAACGCTGGCGCGCGACGATGCTGACCTCCACGTCGCCCGATCCTGCACGACGGAACGTGACGATGCCGTCGTCCGATTCCGCCGAGCCGTTCGGGCTGGCCACGGTACGCCAGTGCAGCCGATGCAGGTCGGGGGTGTACGTCACCACCTCGAGCTTCTCGACGTCGATCACGTCGGCACCGAACACGCCGGTCCAGTTGGGCTGCGGCAGGTAGACGTTGCGCTCGACCTGACGGATCGGCCGACCGTTCGCGTCACGTGCCAGCACGCGCCACGATCCGCCGAGGTAGTCGTTCATGTAGCGGATGGCCGCCGAGACATCGACGCGTGCCACGAACTCGTCGAACGGGATCGGCACCAGTCGCGCGGCACCGAAGTGGATGTGGCCACCGACGGTGCGGAAGCGAAAGCCACGCGCGTCCGGTGCCACGCCATCCAGGAGCCGGGCCTGTGCGTCGACGATCACCGTGGTCTGATCGACCTCGCGCTGGTCGAGTCGATCGAGGTCGAGCGTGATCGGTGCCAGCGACTGCAGCACGTCGCCCTTGGTGATGTTGCCGACGAACGCCTCGCGCGATGTCGCCAGCAGGCCGAGGGCGGAGGCGAGCAGTGAGTGCACCATGTCGCGCGTGCGATCGTCGGTGACGCGCTGCAACTGGTCGCGCAGTGCGGTGGCCACCTGCTCGACGATCAGGTCGCGATACGGAAAGGCTTCACGATCGACGGGTTGCAGCACGGCGACGGCCAGTCGATCCAGTTCCGGCCAACGCGCGCGATTCCGCACCGCCTCGATCAGGATCGGCGAGGGATTGGTCCAGCAGGACCAGGGTGCCGACGATCCGTGCTGCACCCAGGTTTGCGGCAATCCGATCGACTGCAGCGCCTGTGCGTTGAGCGGCGACACGTGGGGATCGGCGCGCATCTTGAGGGCGCCGATCCAGTCGGCGAGCAGCGCATCCGGTGATGCGATGACGGTGTCGGCCTGGATCGCGTGCGCGACGCGTGAGCCGGCTGGGCCGTGACTGGCGACGCCGGCGTCGATCAGCGCGAAGTGCGGCGGACAGCGGCGCAGCAGGTGCAGCGTGGCATCGGGCGCGCTCCAGTGTGTGGCGTCACCGGTGGTGGCGACGAGGCCGATCAGGTTGGCGACGGAAAGCGCGTAGCCCCACGCGTCGTCAGTCTTGGCCTTGGCGAAGCTGATCCGTACGTCTGCGCGAACCCACGCACCATTGACGTGCAGCGTTGGTCGATCGTCGAAGGCATCGAGCGGCACCGGCACGGGATCATCATCCATCCAGGCCAGGTCGTACGGTGTGCCTTCCGGCGACTCGAAGCGATACCCGACGAGGTCGGGTACGCAGAATGCGTCGCGATTGTGCAACCACCGGTCAGGCTTGTTGCGCCCGTCGCAGAGCGTGACACTGGCATAGCCGTGGGCGCGGAGTGAGGCGATCAGGTGTTCGACGAGTGTGGGCGTCGTGCCTGTCGGTGCGCCTGCGGCGAACAGGTCGAGATCGGGCTTGATCGCGATGGTGAGGGAATCCTTGCGCCGCCTGAGTGACGCACGCCGGCTGCTGAGCAGCGTCCAGAGTCCGGCGGCCTCGAGTGCATCGTCGAGCAGGATCGTGTGCGGTGCACCGGACTGTTCCGCGACAGCGACCACAAGTGGCGAAGTGGTGTCGGCGGATTTCGTGGCGCGTCGCGAGCCGGTCATCGGCGAAGTGGCGAGTCGGTAGCGAGTCGATGGCGACAGTGGAGCAGAACGTGCTGCACAACGATCAACGTCTTGACGCGACGGGCCTGCTCATACAAGGTAGTGTTGTGTCCCACATGTTCGCTGCAGAAGTGTCGGGTCTTTTGCCGACTGGCTTCGTTGCAAAACCTCGCGATACCCACGGGTATCGCTCCGGTTTTCGCCTTGCCAGCCGCCAAAATCCCTCGCCCCTTCTTATGCAGCCAACGTGTGGGACACCACACTAAGATGCAACTAACACGGTGACAACGTACGCGTCCTCGGTCAGGAGTGCACGGCATGAGTGTCAGCGTCCCGCAGCCATTCCGCACCAGCGTCACGGTCGCTCAGCCGTTTCGAACCAAGGTGGAAGGAATTCCGGATGCGTTCGGTGTGAGCATCACCGACTTGCCCAATCTCGACATCTCGATCGAGAAGATCCCGGTGCTGCACCTGAGCGTGGACGACCTGCCACCCGTGCACATCAGCATCGACAACCTGCCGCCGATCAACATCGCGCTGGCGCCGATCGAGATCCGATTGAGCGAGGTGCCATCCACGCGCGTGCACATCCCGGCCGACTTTTCGTTCGGGTGGAGCATGATGGGGATGGATTTCGGGATGCTGCGCGTGTGTGGCGAGGCGCAGGTCATCACCGAGCCCTACCGCCCCAATCCGTGCGAGGGATGCGGGCGAGTTGCGATGAATCCGGATGGCGTGCGGCCGGCCGACCCCGGCACGGTGGTGCGTCCCGACCTGAACCCGGCTCGTCCGAACGAGCCGGTGACTCCGCGCGGTCCGAACTGATCCGATGCCGCGTAACGTGAAGCAGGCGCAGACGGCGGTCCGATTTCGCGGCGTTCCCGCCAGTGTGACCGGCGTGGTGCCGGAAGGGGTGGACAGCAGCGCCGATGTGCTGCTGTCCGTGCTGGGCGTTCGTGGCGAGAAGACGCCGGTGGAGTATGCGGTCGAGATCGACCTCGACCCGCGAGTGCTGCACGTGACGCTTCCCGCCGAGTTCGCACCCGGCAGCTACGACGGCACCCTGTCGGTGAGTGGGACGACTCGGCCGGTGGCGGTGGAAGTGGATGGCGAGATCCAGCTGCGGGTGTTCCCCGAGCAACTGCGCATCATGGCGAAGGCGGGCGTGACGGTGACGGAGCAGCTGTCGATCCTGAACTCGGGGAACGTGACCGTCACATTACGCGGTGTGCAGGCCTTTGGTGTGATGATGGCCGGCGGCATCGAGCGGGCGCTCCGCCGTGCGTACGTGCAGCGAACGCCGCCGGAACAGCGACGCATCGACATCCTCGCCGACAGCCTCGCCGAGGCGCACGGTGGTCTGGTGAAGATGCGCCTCATCAACGGCGCCGGACCACTGGCACCTGGTGAATTGCGCGACCTGGACGTCGAGGTGTCACTGCCGAAGGAGCTGGCGCCGGCCAGCGAATACACGGGCAACTGGGAGATCCCCGGGCTCACCTATCCGGTCTCGCTGATGATCGCGGGAACGCCGGCTGATGGTGGTGGACACGATGAGCCGAACGGCGGCGACGTGCCGGTGGTGAAGTAGGAACGACGCGCGCCTGCGGCGCGTGATCACACTGTATCGATGGAGCGAGTGATGGCATCGACGGCGAAGGCACGGCCGATGGGCGCGGTGCCGGATGCGTTCATGGGCCTGCTGCAGGCACAGATGAAGTGGGGCCAGCAGGTGTACGAGGAGTTCACCGGCAGCACGGCGCCCGACTTCGCCCGCGGCTGGAACGACTGGCAGCGGGCGATGCAGCAGCCGATTGCCGCGCCGCGACCGGCTTGTCATGTACCACCACCGTGCTGGATGCCGCGGAAACTGGGTGACGTAGTGAGTTACGCCTGCGGATGCAGCACCGTGCGCGTGCGCATCACGATCAACAACTGCGACCGGGTGGCGCGGGTGGTGAAGGTGCGCACCGATGGGGTGGAGGGCATGATCGTGACACCGGAGACGGTGACGCTGAACCCGATGCGGCGCGCGACGGTGGAGGTCTCATACAAGGTGCCGGAGAACGCGGAGGACGGCAGTGAGCATGAAGCGCTGATCTGGATCGAAGGGGCGCACGATCATGTGCTGCGGTGGACGGTGATGGTGGGGCGCGCCGGCATGGACGCCACGCACGAGATCGCGGTGGACGATTGTGCGGACTACCGGCATCACTGGTACGATCACTTCTATTGCGTGCGCCCGGGGCAGGCCGGGCGGGGGGCCGTGAATGGCTGACCGGACGCCGTTCGAGGATGTGGTCCGCCGCACCTTCGACGCCAACGTGCGCTACTGGGAATCGGTCAGTCGTGCAGCTACGGACTACATGGAGTCGGTGTCGCGGATCATGACCGACGCGCCGATGTCGTGGAGGCCGGGCACCATGTCGTGGACCTGGCCGCGCAGCGAGCCCACCAAACATTCGGCGGCGACGCTGGTGCTTGAGGGATCGGCGGGCGCCGAGGCGCGGACGATGCTGATGATCAGCAACGACCTGAAGCGCGACGCCGAAGCCTCGGTGGTGATCCTGCCGTTGCGCGGGCCGGATGGCGCGCTGGCGTCGGTGCCGGTGCAGGTGGAGCCGAAGACGCTGTCGCTGGCCGCGGGCGCGCGTGCGCCGGTGACGCTGAGCGTGACGATCACCGACGAGTTGTCGATCGGCGCTGACTACATCAGCGAGGTGAGCGTACCGGGGCTGGCGGCGGCGGGAGTGCCGATCGTGGTGCGACGACGGGCGTGATGGACGCGGTGTGCGGCGCGCGTAACTTCTGCGTCGTCATCCGCACCCACCTACGCCCAGCTCATGCGCCAGCCAGCCGCTTCGTCGATCCTCACCGCCGTCGTGACGGTGTCTCTCGTTCTCAGCGGCTGCGCCGGTCGAGCGCCTGGGTCACCATCGGCTGCCGCCAACGTTGCACAGCCGTCCCCGGCGCCGGGCCTGCTGCCATGGTCGCAGCAGATCGCGATTCGCGAAGGGTGGCTGGTGAAACGGCACGACATGCTGCTGCCGATGATGCGACGCCACAACGTCGGCATGTGGATCGTGGTGAACGAGGAGTTCCACGACGATCCGCTGTCGCAGTACGTGGCGCCGCCGCGACCGTACACCGGCAACCGCGACTTCTTCGTCTTCATCGACGGCGGCGCGGCGGGGCTGAAGAAGTACGCGATCACGGGCTACACCGAAGAGAACCTGGCCCGGTTCTTCAACGCACCGACCACCGAGCCGCGTCCGGCGGGTCCGACCCTGCGAGCATTGTTCGAACAGTGGAAGCCGGCCACCATCGCGCTCGGCATCCAGGGTCGCCGCGGCCAGACGCGTTCACTCGGCCATGACGCCTATCAGTTCATCGCGGACGCGGTGGGACCGGAGGGTGTGCAGAAGTTCGTCAGCGCGTCGGACCTGGTGGAGGAGTATCTCGACACGCGCCTCCCTGAGGAGATGGAGCACTATCGCTCGGCGGTGGCGCTGACGGAGGCGATCGTTCGACGCGCGCTGTCACCGGAGGTGATCACGCCGGGCCGCACCACCGTCGGTGACGTGCGAAAGCACCTGTACGACGCGATCTGGGCGGCGGGAGTGCGCACTTGGTTCCAGCCGGACCTGCGCGTGCAGCGAGCCGGTGGCGACATCGCCACGTCACGCGGCTTCCTGGCGGTGGCACCGGAATCGGTCGTGATCGAGCCGGGTGACGTGGTGCACATCGACTTCGGCATCAGCTACATGGGCTTCGACACCGACTGGCAGAAGATGGCCTACGTGCTGAAGCCGGGTGAGACCGACGCCCCGCCCGGCCTGCGACAGGCGCTGGCGAACACCAACACACTGCAGGATGCCCTGATGCTGCGTCACTCGCGTCCCGGTCTGACCGGCGGCGCCGTGTTCCGCGCGACGATGGGTGAGATGAAGGAGAAAGGCATCGAGGCGATGGTGTACTCACACCCGATCGGCACGCAGGGACATGGGCTCGGCGCGGGCATCGACTTCCGCGCCGCGAATCGCAGCGACACGACGGCGCTCAACAGCCGCCTGCGGCTTGGCTCCTACATCTCGATCGAGTTGAACACCGCCACGCCGGTCCCGGAGTGGGGCGGCAAGAAGGTGTTCGTGATGATGGAGGACGACGCACATCTGACGCCCGACGGTTTCCGTTTCTTCCGTCCGCGGCAGGAGGCGTTCTACCTCATTTCATCGACACCGGCGCGTGTACTCATTCCCTGACGCGTCACTGCTCGACAGCGTATCGCAGAACTGCAAAGCCGCAGAACTGAACGGCCGCAGAAGGGCTGCGGGTAAAGACCCAACGACGAGCTTCTCGGATTGACGTGAGTGGGTTCTTGGCAGTTACCAACGAACGCCAGAGACGCGTAGGGTGGGAGTCGAATGCCGCCGCTCGAACGATCGCATGTTCTTCTGCGGCTGTTCCGTTCTGCGGCGGTTCAGTTCTGCGATCAGCCGTTGCAGTTCAAGGGCGCAAGGAGTGTCAGGTAGTGTTGAGGTTGTAGCGCATGATCGACGCATGCCGCCCACCTTTTTCGCGTTCGAGGGCGTAGACATCGCCGGTGGGGCCGGTGGCGGTGGAGAGCAGTGCGGACAGGGCGTCGCGCTCGGCAGAGGTGAGGGTGAGCTGCGTGGCGGCGTGGGTGGGGGCGAGGTGGGCGGTGCTGCGGGCACCGATGATGGCGGCGCCGACGGCGGGTTGGTCGAGCACGTGACGGATCGCGATTGCGCCGATGGTCGTGTGGTGTGCCGTCGCGATGGCGCGCAGTTGGTTGAGCAGTCGCTGGAAGAGTGTCCAACCGCCGAAGTCGTCGATGATCAGCTTGTACTTCACCAGCGAGCGGTTCTCGAGCGGGGGCATCGGCTCGTGCGCGCCGAGCCAGCGTTCGTGGAGGAAGCCGCCCGCCAGAGCGCCATAGCAGAGGAGTCGCATGCCGCGCGCGAGGCAGAGCGCGGTCATGTCGCGCAGGGCGCGTCCGTCGAGCACCGACACCTGCACCTGATGGGTGATCAATGGTACGCCCGCGTCGAGCATCGCGGTGATGTGCGCGGTGTCGAAGTTGGTGGCGCCGATGTGATGGATCTTGCCTGCCTGCTGCATGGCGCGGAGATGCAGTGCGGCGTCCACGGCGCCGGGGATGTCGTAGTCCCACCAGTGGAACTGCACCAGGTCGAGGCGCTCGACGCCAAGGCGCCGCAGCGAGCGGTCGATGATGGTCTCGATGTCGGCGCGCGTGAGGGTCGGGAGGCGGTCGAGGTCGGGGACGCACTTGGTGTGCACGCGAATCGGCGCGGCGTCGCTGCCACGGACGTTGCGCCAGGCGCGCAGGAACTGGCCGATGAGTTCTTCAACTCCGGTGTAGATGTCGGCACAGTCGAACGCCGTGATGCCCGCGTCGGCGAAGGCGGTCATGTCGGCGATGGCGGCGTCGGGCGAGACCGTGCCGTGACCACCGGCGAGTTGCCATCCACCCTTGATCAGTTGCGGAATGTGGTAATCCGACGCCAGCGGCACCTGCGGCAGCGTGCTCACGGTGCGCCCGTCGAGTCGGCGGCAGGTTCCACGGGGAGGGGCACCAGCGTCACGTCGGCATGCCGGAACGTGGTGGTGCCGGAGCGCGTGATACGGAAACGGCCACCGCAATGCGGGTCCGGACACGCGATCTCGGCGTCGGTGGTCATCCAGTCGTTGGGATGCGTGGGCCGCTGCTTGGCGGGCAACAACGGCAGCAGCGCGGCGAGCGGATAGAGCGGGAAAGTCTGCCCGGGCGGGAAGCGCAGGTTTTCCCCGACCAGTTCGAACCAGTCGCCGGCGGCGTGATTGCAGACCATCGGGCGGTCGGTGGCGATCACCTCTACACGCAGGTCGTAGAGGGTGAACGCGTCGTCGGGCGTGGCGGGGCTGGCAGCGGGTGCAGGAGGCATGGCGCGAACGATAGCCCACCGCGAGTTTCCTCGTCCACATGGCCTCGACATCCTCCATTCCTGCCCCAGGCCCACTGACGTTTCACGGTGGACTGGCCGGCGCATTGGCGCCGTTCGTCGCGTTCCTTGGCGGTGTGGCGACACTGGCGATCGCCGGTGCACCTGACGAGAAAGGGTTCTGGCCGATCCTGCTCGGCGCCCTCATGCTCGGCCTGCTGCTGGCGCGCGACCGCACGAGGTATTGCGAGGCCATGCTGGATGGCATGAGCCAGCGACTGGTGATGATCATGCTCTGCGCCTGGCTCTTCGCCGGTGTGTTGGGCACCATCATCGCGGCCAGCGGCTTCGTCGCGGCGCTGGCGCAGCTGGCGCGCGATACGGGACTGACGGGTGGAGCGTACGTCGCTGCCGCATTCGTGATCTGCGCACTGGTCTCTACCGCCACCGGGACCAGCTTCGGCACGATCCTGCTGGCCGGGCCACTGCTCTATCCCGCCGGTGGGCCGGCGCAGGCGGTGCCGGCCGTGCTGATGGGGGCAATCCTCGCAGGCGCCACGTTCGGCGATTCCATTTCGCCGGTTTCGGATACCACGATCGCATCCAGCGGCTCACAGGATGCGGACATCGGCGGCACGGTACGCAGCCGCCTGCGATACGTGTTGCCGGCGGGCGTGCTGGCGGTGCTGGTGTCGGCCGCGATCGGTGGTGCAGAGCCGACAGCGATGGTGCATTACGACGGCAGCCTGGTCGTACAGGCGACACCGCGGGCGCTGCTGATGGCGCTCTCACCGGCGCTGGTGATCGTGATGCTGCTGCGCCGTCGACACCTGATCGAGGCGTTGCTCGCGGGCTGCGCCGCCGCCATGCTGCTGTGCATTGCCCTTGGCCTGCTGACGCCGCGCGACTTCCTCCACGTGGCGCCGGGCACCTTCGGCGCGACCGGGTTGGTGGTGGATGGCATGCAGCGCGCGGTGGGCGTGAGTGTCTTCACGCTGCTGCTGGTGGCACTGGTCGGCACGTTGCAGGCCACCGACCTGCTGGATCGACTGGTCGCGTCGGCGGTGGGTCGTGCGCAGACTGCACGGATGGGCGAGTGGTGGATCGTGGGCGTCGTCAGCGGCGCCGTACTGCTGACGACGCACAGTGTGGTGGCAATCCTCGCCGTCGGTCCATTCGCGAAGCAGACCGGCGAACGACTTGCGCTCTCGCGGTATCGTCGCGCCAACCTGCTCGACCTGACGGTGTGCACCTGGCCATTCCTGCTGCCGTGGTTCCTGCCGACGATCCTTGCGGCCAGCGCCAGCACCGGCGGTGAGAAGTTCGGGATGCCGCCACAGACGGCGCTCACCATCGGCCTGTACAACACGTATGGCTGGATGTTGGTGCTGGCGGTGCTACTGGCCGTCATCACCGGATACGGCCGGCGCTGGGAAGCCGAGGATGGCAGCGTGACGGCGAATCGTCCCGTCGCCGCCGTCAGGGGCGAGGCATGAGCGTGACGACGAAGGCCGTCATCCTCGCGCGTGGCCTCGGCACCCGCATGCGTCGTGCTGACGCGGATGCGACCCTGGACGCGGCGCAGGCGCAGGTGGCCGATGGTGGTGTGAAGGCGATGATCCCGATCGGACGGCCATTTCTGGATCACGCGATGAGTGGCCTGGCCGATGCTGGCATCACCGATGTGTGCCTCGTGATCGGCCCGGAGCATGACGCGATCCGCACCTACTACGCGTCGCTCGAAACACATCGCGTGCAGGTGCATTTCGCGATCCAGGAATCGCCGAACGGCACCGCCGGTGCAGTGGCGGCGGCCGAGGTTTTCGCGGGAACCGACACCGTGCTGGTGATGAACGGCGACAACTACTATCCCGTCACTTCATGCCGTGCGCTGGCGGCGCTCGGTGCATCGGGCACGGTGGGATTCGACCTGCGCGGATTGGTGGCCGGCGGCAACATTCCGGAGGAGCGCGTGCGCGCCTTCGCGTTGCTCCAGTGTGATGCCGACGGATACCTCTGCTCGATCATCGAGAAGCCGGATCAGGCCACCTACGATGCGCTGGTGGGCCAGTCGATGGTGAGCATGAACCTGTGGTCATTCACGCCGGTGATCTTCGAGGCCTGTCGGCATGTAGAGCCAAGCGTGCGCGGAGAACTCGAGCTGCAGGATGCGGTGCGCATCATGGTGACGGAGCTCGGCGAACGGATTCGTGTGTTGCCGAGCGATGAAGGAGTGCTCGATCTCTCTACCCGCGGTGATATCGAGAGCGTCGCTCGTGTGTTGCGAGACCGGCCGGTGCACCTGTGATGCCGGTGTCGGACGACCGAATCGCTGCGCACCTGCGCGAGGCGGGGTTCGGCGAGGTGACTGCCGGCGTCAAGGCAGCATTCCTTGGCCAGTGCGACAAGGTGCTGGACGATATGGGCGCCGGCGCTGCAGGCCGCATCACCGTCTGGGCCCCCGGACGCATCGAGGTATTCGGCAAGCACACCGATTACGCTGGCGGCCGGTCGCTGCTGACGGCAGTCGAGCGCGGATTCTGCGTGCGCGCGGCACCACGCCGGGACGGCACGATCTCGGTGCGAGGACACGATCCGCTGGCGCGCGCGCCGTCGTCGGACTCCGCGATCCAGTGCCAGATGCCGCTGCACGCCAGTGCCAGTGCGCCTGAGGGTCACTGGTCGCACTACGTGGCGACCGTGGTACGCCGCATCGCGCTCAACTTTCCGGAGGCGCGCACCGGCCTGGACATCGCGTTCGTCAGCGACCTGCCGCAAGCCGCTGGCGCCAGTTCGTCCACGGCGCTGATGATCAGTGTGTTCCTGGCCATCGCAGCGGTAAACCGCCTGGCCGAGACACCGGCGTGGTGTGCATCGCTGCAGACGCGCGAGGACCTCGCCGGCTACCTCGGTGCGATGGAGATGGGCGGCGCCTATCGCGCGTTGGCGGGCTTGGAAGGTGTCGGCACGCTCGGTGGGTGCCAGGACCAGACCGCGATCCTCTGTGCGCTGCCGGACCACGTGGTGGACTTCGGGTGGATGCCGGTGCGCGCGATCGGATCGTACCCGCTACCGTCGTCGCTGCGATTCGTGGTGGCACATTCCGGGATCGTGGCCGAGAAGTCGGCCGGTGCGCGCGCGCGCTACAATCGCGTCTCGAGGATGGTGCGGCACCTGCTCGCGTCATGGAACGTGGCCACCGGGCGTGCCGACCGGTCGCTGGCTGCGGCGGCGGAGAGTGGTCCCGACGCACCGATGCGATTGCGCGCGTTGGTGGAATCCATGGCGACACCGGAGTTCAGTGCCGAGGCGCTGCGGATGCGGCTCGAGCAATTCCTGCTCGAGACGTACACGCTGCTCCCCGCCGCGGCCACCGCCTTCGCCTCGCAGGACTGGCCCGCGTTGGCGGCGGCGGCGTCCGAGTCACAGCATGCGGCCGAGCAGTGGCTCGGCAACCAGGTGGCCGAGACGTCGGCGCTGGTGCGACTTGCAGGCGAGCAGGGCGCCTTGGCGGCATCAGCATTCGGGGCCGGCTTCGGCGGCAGCGTCTGGGCGCTGGTCCCTGCGGCCCGCGTGGACCGTACCGACGACGACTTCGTGGCGCAGTGGTCGGCCGCCTACGCTCGGGAGTTTCCGATCCCGGCCACGCGGGCGATGTTTTTCTCCACGGCGGCGGGGCCGGCCGCGATGCACTGGACCGACGACGCCCGTCCCTGACGCCGCTTCACTCCACTCCACTCCACTCCACCCCAACCCCCGACGCCGAAGCCATGCCTGACACGCCGAACGATCCGTCGCGCCGCGACTTGCTGAAGGGTGCCGCGTTGGCTGGCGCCGGCCTGGCGCTCGGTGTGCCAGCGGCATCCGCGGCGACGGGACCAACGCCGCTGACACCGATCGCGCTGCCGCAGCCGCCGCAGCAGGCAGCCACGATGCTTGGCGTGCCATTCGAGAAACATGCGGTGGTGCGGGTCGCGATCGTGGGAACGGGCTTGCGTGGCCGCTCGGTGCTGCACGAACTGCTGGGCGTGGAGAACGTGCAGATCACGGCGCTCTGTGACACCGTGCCGGAGAAGATCGAGCTGGCGGTGAAGCAGATGCGCGCTGCGGGGCACACCAACGAGCCGGCGCGCTTCAGTGATGGCGACCACGCGTTCGAGCAGCTGGTGCTGCGCGACGACATCGACATCGTGTACACGGCCACACCGTGGCAGTGGCACGTGCCGGTCTGCCTGGCGGCGATGAAGGCCGGCAAACATGCGGCCACCGAGGTGCCTGCCGCCTACTCCATCGCCGATTGCTGGAAGCTGGTGGACACGTCTGAGAAGATGCGCCGTCACTGCATCATGATGGAGAACTGCAGCTACGGCTACAACGAGTTGCTGGTGCTGAACATGGTGCGAGCGGGCGTCTTCGGCGACATCAAGCACGGTGGCGCGGCGTACAATCATGACCTGCGCGAGATCCTGTTCGAGAACCGTGACGAGGGGTTGTGGCGGCGTGCGCATCACACGCTGCGCAACGGCAACCTGTATCCCACGCATGGGTTGGGCCCGGTGGCGGCGATGATGAACATCAATCGCGGCGACCGCTTCGACTACCTGGTGTCGATGAGCACTCCGGAGATGGGGCTGTCGCAGTGGCGCGAGGATCACGAGCCGAAGGATTCGCCGAAGTGGAGCGAGAAGTATGTGGCGGGTGACCTCAACATCTCGCTGATCAAGACCGCAAAGGGCCGCACCATCCGTCTCGAACACGACGTGTCGAGTCCGCGCCCGTACTCGCGCATCAACTCCGTGCAGGGCACCAAGGGCATCTTCGAGGACTATCCGGCCCGCGTGTACGTCGAGGGCGAGGGCGCGTCACATCGCTGGGCCCCGATCGATGGCTACAAGGAGAAGTACGAGCATACCCTGTGGCGCGAGTTGGGCGCGAAGGCGCAGGCCGGCGGCCATGGTGGCATGGACTACGTCATGGCCTACCGGCTGGTGCAGCTCATGCGAGAAGGACTCACGCCCGACATGGACGTGTATGACGCCGCGTCCTGGAGTGCCCCCGATCCGCTCAGCGCGCTCTCGGTGCAGAAAGGCAGCATGCCGGTGCAGTTCCCCGATTTCACGCGCGGTGGCTGGTCGCAGACGCGCACGATGCTGTAGCGCGACGAGCCGAGCCTGCGCTCGCGCTAAGCACTCGGCGGCAGCGCGTACTCCTTGAACCGGTCGCGCAGCGCGCGCTTGAGGAACTTGCCGACAGTGGTCTTCGGGATCTCGTCGATGAACTCGTAGGCGTCGGGTAACTGCCACTTGGCCACCGCGCGCTCCAGCAGGTACCGGTCGAACTCCTCCTTCGAGACCGGCGCCGCTCCTTCGCGTAACACGATCACGCCCAGTGGGCGCTCATCCCACTTCGGATGCGGCACGGCGATCACCGCCGCCTCCCGCACCGAGGGGTGGCCCATCAGCTCGTTCTCGAGGTCCACACTGCTGATCCACTCGCCGCCCGACTTGATCAGGTCCTTGGCGCGATCCTGGATCATCATGGTGCCGTCAGCATCGATGGTGGCGATGTCGCCGGTGTCGAACCACCCGTCGCGCTGCGTGGCAGCGGTGGCTTCGGCGTTCTGGTAGTAGCTGCCGGTGATCCATGGCCCACGAATGAGCAGGTGGCCTGACTCACCCGTGCCCCACGGCAACTCGTTCCCTTCGTCGTCCTCGATCCGCAGCTCCACCAGTGGTGACATCCGCCCACTGGCCACCATGCGGTCGTACTTCCGCTGGTGGTCGTCGGCATAGTCATCGGGCCGAACCGCATTCACGGTGCCCAGTGGCGTGGTCTCCGTCATCCCCCACGCCGGCTTCACATGCAGGCCGTGCCGATCGCCGAACGCCGCGATCAGCGAACGAGGCGTCGCGCTGCCGCCGATGACGAGCGTGTGCAGATGCGGCAGCACGTGCGGCGTGCCGGCTGATTTCGCGCGGTCCAGCTCATCCAGCAGGCCAAGGAAGATCGTCGGCACACCGGCGCAGACCGTCACCTGCTCCTCGGCGGCAATGCGGGCCACCGTCTTCGGATCGGTGAACACGCTCATGTACACCTGCTTCGCACCCGTCATGGTGCAGGTGTACGGATAACCCCATCCGTTGACGTGGAACATCGGTACGATCGGCATGATGGTCTCACGCCCGTTCACGCCCAGCAGGTCGGTGCTGAGGCTGGCGAGGCTGTGCAGCACGATCGCGCGATGGCTGTAGAGGACACCCTTCGGCGCACCCGTCGTACCACTGGTGTAGCACATGCCGCTCGCCTGCCGCTCGTCGATCTCGGGATAGGTGAACGTCGTCGGTTGCCCACCAATGAACGTCTCGTAGTCGATGACGCCGGACGGCAGCCCGCCAGGCACGGGGCCAAGCACCACGATCGTGGTCACGTTCGGCGCGTGCTGGCGAATCAGCGGGATCATGCCGGCGAACACGCTCTCGATGAACAGGATGCGATCCTCGGCATGATTGAGGATGTAGGCGATCTGTTCCAGCGGCAGGCGGATGTTGACCATGTGGCATACCGCGCCGACGGACGGTGCGGCGTAGTACAGCTCGAAGTGGCGATAGGTGTTGAGTGCCATCGTCGCCACCCGATCGCCCGACGTCACGCCGGCGGCTACCAGCGCGTTGCAGAGCTGCATCACGCGCGGGTACGTCTTCCCGAACGTGGTGCGATGCACGCCCGGCACCGGTGCCTTCGTCTCCGGGTCCACGCCGACGGGGATCACCGAGACGATCTCCTGGTTGGGGTGCATGCGCAGCGCCCGCTCGAGGATCGACGGGATGGTGAGCTGGTAATCCATCATCGTGGACTCGAGCATGATTTCCCCCTTGGCCGGACGGTCGGACTGCAGAGCACGTGACGTGGCGGCAACGGAAGCGCCGGGGCGCGGGTTCAGCAAGTCCGCGCCCCGCGTCCCGCCGCTGCGTATTCTTCCACCGGGACCAACCGACGCCGGAATTCACCTGCCGACTGCCATGATACGCCTCGCCGCCGCCCTCCTTCTCGCTGCACTGCCCGCATCACTCGCGGCGCAGCAGATATCCGCCCCGGATCCCGATGGTGGCTTCGTCGTGAGCACCGACTGGCTGGCCGCCCATCGCGGCGCCCGGAATCTGGTGCTGGTGCAGGTGGTGCAGGACTCGGCCTTCTCGGGTGAGGTGATCCCCGGCTCGCGCGTGGTTTGGTACCGGTCGTTCGTGAAGGCCAATGGCACGGTGAGCTCCGAGCTGCCGCCGCTGGACGCGCTGAAGGCGGTGGTCGAGAAGCTGGGCATCACCAACGGGAGCAAGGTCGTGGTCTACGCCAGCGAGGCGCCGATGGCGACGCGGCTGCTGTTCACCCTCGACTACCTCGGCCACGACCGGATGTCGTTCCTGGATGGTGGACTGCGGAAATGGAAGCGCGAGGGTCGCGCCGTGACGACCGAGGCGGTGCAGGCCAAGCCATCAGCGTACACGCCGAAGCCGCGTGAGGCGGTGCTGGCCAGCGCCGACTGGGTGAACGAACGCCTCGACAAGCCGGGACTGTCGCTGCTCGACACGCGCACCCTGGGCGAGTACACGGGCACCGGGGAACGTGGCGGTCTGCCGAGCACTGGGCACCTGGCCGGGGCGCGCCAGCTGGAGTGGGAGTGGATGTTCAGCGATGCCGACTACTCGGTGCTGAAGCCGCGCGCCGAACTGGAAAAGTTGTTTGCCGATCGCATCAAGCCGGGTGATCAGGTCGTCGCGTATTGCTGGGTGGGATACCGCGGCAGCGCGACGTACTTCATCGCACGCCACCTGGGCTACGACGTGCGACTCTACGACGGGTCGTTCCAGGACTGGGCACAACGCAAGCTGCCGGTGCGTCCCGGGAACACACCATGATGCTGACGTCTCTGCTGGCTGCCGTCGCGCTGCACGTCACCGCGCCGGCCGATTCGCTGACCAAGGCGGAACGCGCACTGGCGCAGCAGGCGAAGGCGCGCGAGACGGAGGCGATCGCTCTGCTGGAACGGCTGGTGAACATCAACAGCGGTACGCAGAACCTGGCGGGCGTGCGTGAAGTGGGACGGATTCTCCGTGCCGAGTACGATGCGTTGGGCTTCACGACACGCTGGGAAGACGGCGCCTCGTTCGGGCGGGCGGGGCACCTGGTGGCCGAGCGCACCGGCACGGGCCCGCGAGTGCTGTTGATCGGCCACCTCGACACGGTGTTCGAACCCGACAGTCCGTTCCAGCGGTGGGAACGCCTCAGCGACAGCACGGCGAAAGGTCCCGGCTCCACCGACATGAAGGGTGGCGACGTGGTGATGCTCTACGCGTTGAAGGCACTGAAGGCGGCCGGGCAACTGGATCGCATGAGCATCACGGTGGTGCTGAACGGGGACGAGGAGGCGCCGGGCGCGCCGATCGATGCCGCGCGCAAGGCGTTGGTCGAGGCGGGCGCGCGCTCGCAGATCGCGCTCGGCTTCGAGGATGGCAATGGTGATCCGCGCACGGCGGTCGCAGCCCGGCGCGGTTTCACCGGCTGGACGTTGCGTGTGAAGGGCACGCCCGCCCATTCGTCGCAGATCTTCCGCGAGGACATCGGGCCGGGTGCGATCTACGAGGCGGCGCGGATGCTGAACGAGTTCCGCACGCAACTGGGTGGCGATCCGCTGCGCACCTTCAACGCCGGTGTGGCGCTCGGTGGCACGACCACGATGCTCGACAGCACCGGCACGCGCGGCACTGCTTACGGCAAGAGCAACATCGTGCCGGAGCACTTCGTGGTGTCAGGTGACCTGCGTGTCATCTCACCCGAGGCGCTGGCAGCGGCCAAGGCGCGTATGCAGGCGATCGTCGCTACGCCTTCAGCGCGCACCGAGGCGACGCTCACCTTCGACGACGGCTATCCGCCGATGGCGCCGACGGCGGGCAATCGTGCGTTGCTGGCGGAATTCGATCGCGCCAGCCGGCACCTTGGTTTTGGCCCGGTGGGCATGGACAATCCGGCCCGTGCCGGTGCGGCCGACGTGTCGTTCGTGGCGGCAACGATTCCGCAAATCATCGATGGGCTGGGGCCCGGCGGCACCGGTGGGCACACGGTGAACGAAACGTTGCAGGTGAAGTCCGTCGCGATGCAGATCGCGCGCACGGCCGTGCTGCTGAACCGTATCACACGCGCCGAGCTGCGCTGACGGCTGCGTGTGCGGTCAGCGGGACATCAGGAACAGGTCTGCGTCTGGATGCACCCGGCCCGAGCACTGCGCGGTGAGGATCGACGCGGCAATGGCCGAAAAGGTGATGCCATTGCCGCCGTAGCCAAGCGCGAAGAGGATACCTGGGTATCGCTCGTCGGCGCCGATGTACGGCAGTCCGTCGGGCGTCTCGGCGAAGGTGCCCGCCCACTCGGCGGCGGTCTCGGTGTGCAGGTCGGGCAACATCCGCTTCAGGCGCTGCTCCAGTTTGTGCGTCTTGGCCGGCAGCAGGCGATCGCGCCATGCGGCATCCTTGAAGCCCACGTCCTCGCCGCCGATGATCACACGGTTGTCGGCGGTGCTGCGCATGTAGCTGTACGGTCGCGCCGATTCCCACACCAGGCAACGGTCGCTCCAGCGGCCCAGGTCGGGCAGGCGGTGGGTGGCGAGGGCGTACGTGGAGCGAAGTGCGACGCGATCCTGTCGCACGAACGCCGGAAGGTCGTACCCGACGGCGCAGATGGCGCAGCGCGCGTTGATGGTGGCGCCACTGGCCGTGCTGAGTTGCAGACCGCCCGCCTGCTGCGTGGTGCCGACGATCTCCGTCTGCTCGTACCATCGTGCCCCACGCAGCGCACTGCGGTCGAGGAGCGCACGGGTCAGCGCGAGCGCGTCCACCTCGGCCGCGTGCGCATTGCGGATGCCGCCGAACGATGGGAATCCGTAGCGTGTCTCCACTTCCTCGCGCGACCACCAGACGGCGTCGATGCCGATCGCCGCGCGCGCATCGGCCTCACGGCGGAGCCGACTGACATCACGGCGCGAGGTGGCGAGATAGAGGCTCGGCCGGGTGGCGAAGTCGCAGTCGCCGAGTTCAGTGGCGATGCGTCCAAGATCGAAGACCGCCTGCAACGACGCGAGGTAGGCGCGTCGCGCGTGCTCGTCGCCGACCTTCTTCGCCAGTGCGTTCAGCTCGAGGTCGATTTCGTACTGGAGCAGTGCCGTGCTGGCTGCCGTACTGCCACCACCGGACTCACGCCGATCCACGATCACGACGTCGAAGCCCTGCGCCGTGAGTGCATCCGCAACCAGTGCACCGGTGACCCCGGCCCCGATCACGGCCACATCGCAGGATTCAGCGCCGTGCAGGACCGGTCGCGGTGCACGAAGCCCGTTCTTGACCATCCAGAACGGGCTTCCTGACGTCAGGTTCATGCGCTTGTCATCGCTCATCATACCAGATCTATGCACGATGCGGACCGGTGGGTTCCCCGATCAGGCCGCCTTGCCGTCGAGCCGCCCAGCCTTGCTCACCGAATGGTGTAGTTCGAGGGTGGATCAGCGTCGTGCAGCCAGCGCACGAAGTAGTCCCAGCGACGCCGCATCATGTAGTTGGAGGCGGCGCCGTAGCCGTGGGCGGCGTTGGGGATCATCAGCAGGTCGAAATCCTTGTTGGCCTTGATCAGCGCGTCCACCACGAGCAGCGTGTTGTCGGGTGGCACGTTGTTGTCCATGGTGCCGTGTGCGAGCAGCAGCTTGCCCTTCAGGTTGCGCGCCAGCGACTGGTTCGACTCCACGTCGTAGCTGTCGGCGCCTCCGTTCGGACCCCGCGCCAGCAGGCCCTGATATCGCTCGCCCCAGTCGTCCTCGTAATTGCGCTGGTCGTGATTGCCGGATTCCGAGATGCCGACCTTGAAGAAGTCGGGATAGCGGAACATGGCATCGGCGGTGATGAAGCCGCCGCCGGAGTGGCCCCACATCGCCGCCTTGTCGATGTCGATCCACGGGTACCGCGTAGCGAGGTTCTGCATGCCGGCCACCTGGTCGGGCAGCGTGTTGTCACGACCCATCGCGCCGTAGTAGGCATCGTGGAAGCGCTTGGATCGCCCCGGGCCGCTGCCGCGTCCGTCGATCGAGACCACGATGAACCCCAGCTCGGCCAGCGCCTGCTTGTCGCCTCGGGCGGCGGCGAAGGCCCTGCTGCCCACGCTGCCCGACTGCGGGCCAGGGTAGGCGTTGTTGATGATCGGGTACTTCCGGGTCGAGTCGAAGTTGGTGGGCCGGAACAGCTGGCCATAGATGTCGGTGGTGCCGTCAGCCGCTTTCACGCTGAACAGGATCGGCGGCTTCCAGCCATGCGCCAGCAGCTTGCTGACGTCGGCCGTTTCCAGCGTCATCACCAGCCTGCCGTTGGCATCGCGCAGCACGGTCTGAGGCGGCAGGTCGGCGCGTGACCAGGTGTCCACGATCCAGCGACCGTCAGGCGACAGCTGGATCGAATGATCGCCGTCGTCGGGGGTCAATGCGGCAGCCACACCACGACCATCGAGCGAGATGCGATAAAAGTGACGCAGGTACGGGTCCTGTCCCGCTTCGCGACCTTGCGCACCGTACCACAGCGTGCGTGAGGTTTCGTCGATGCGCGCGATGGAGCTCACCGGGCCTTCACCACTGGTGATCTTGTGCTTCAGCGCACCGGTGTTCAGGTCGTACAGATAGAGCTGGCTCCAGTCATCGCGCTGCGAGTTCCACACCACCTCGTTGCTCTTCCACAGCACGCGCCAGCCGGTGATCGACTCGAAATGTGTCGGCACCGTCTCCTCGAACACCGTGCGCACGTCACCGGTGCGTGTGTCGGCCAGCCGCAGGATCGTCTGCTTGTGGTCGCGCGAGGTGGAGGCGAGGGCCAGCTTCGAGCCGTCGGGGCTGAAGGCGTAGTCGCTCATCGAGATGTCGTCGCCGAGCGTGGAGCGATGGAAGTCGGGCGCCATCTTGAGCCGCACGATGGTCTTGGTGTCGACGTCGATCACCACGCGGTGCACCATCGCCACCACGCTGTCACCAGGCAGCGGATACTTCCATGCCCGCAGCGTGGGATGCCCCACCTGCGTGCGCACGAGGTACATGTCGCCCACGGTGCGCTCGTCCTGCTGCTGGGTGGCGATCTTCCTCGAGTCGGGAGACCAGAGCAGGATCGCGCGATCGCTGGTCACCCAGCCGGCGTTGTCGGTGGCGTAGCCGAAGTCCTTCGCGCCATCGGTGGTCAGCTGCGTCTCGGCGCCACTGGCCACATCGCGCAGCCAGAGGTTCCAGTCACGGATGAAGGCCGCGCGGCGACCATCCGGCGAGGTGACCGCGAGGTTGCGACCGGCTGCGGGCGCGCTGGCCTGACCGGCGGCGGTGCAGGCGCTGCCATCGATCTCGCAGCGGAAGCGCCGACCGCCGGTGGCAACGGTCACGCTGCGGCGATCGTCCGCCAGTTCCACCGACTGCAACGGCAGCGACATGGCCTGAAACACACTGCCCGCGGCGGCCGAGAGTGCGGCGGCCATCTTCGCGTGATCGAATAGCGGCGTGCGCGCCTTGGTGCGCGGGTCCACCAGCACGAACTCGGTGCCGGCCGGTCGGACGCTGCGATAGTGGAAGCGTCCATCCGGCAGCCAACTCAGGCCAGGCGCCGTGCCGCCCACCACCAGCGGTGACACCGTGGGGCCGAGCATCCGTGTGGCACGGTCGTAGTCCTGCGCGGTGAAGGTGCGGCGAGCCTGGGCGGCGAGTTCGGTGGCGGCCAGCGTGAGGGGCAGGACCAGCAGCGTGGTGCGCAGCAGGGGGCCGGTAGGGCGGCGCATGCGGTTTTTGGCGAAAGGGCGCAGCAGGTGACGGCAGCAAGCCGTTCTATTGACACAAATGTTGCCGGGGGCGCGTCGGGTCGGCAACGTGGTGTACGCTGCTGGTGCCGGGAACGTTCTCCCGGCACCGCGGCGCGTGGCTGTCCCCCAATCCCTGTGATGCCGGTGTTCTCACCCCTGCTGCTCCTCTCCGCGCTGGCGCTGGGCCTGCCGCCCGTCGAACCGCATACGGGCACGGTGTACGATGGCCGCCGCGGTGCGCTGTCGATCACCACACCGCGCGATGACAAGGCGATCGACGTGGACGGCAAGCTCGATGAGGCGGTGTGGCGCAAGGCCGCGCTGCTGACCGGCTTCTCGCAGTTCTTCCCCACCGACGGCGTGGCGGCGCGCGACAGCACCGAAGTCTTCGTCTTCTACACCGCCACCGCACTGCACGTCGGTATCCGTGCCTACGCCCCCGCCGGCACGGTGCGCTACAACCTCGCCGATCGCGACAAGATCTCGGCTGACGACAACATCCAGCTGTTCCTCGGCACCTACGATGACAGCCGGCAGGCGATGGTCTTCGCCGTGAACCCGATCGGCATCCAGAGTGATGGGGTGCTGATCGAGACGGGCAGCTCAGGCGGCGGTGGCTTCAATGCGAGCACGCCGAAGGCGCGCGAGTCGAGCGACCTGGCGCCGGACTACGTCTGGAAGTCGAAGGGGCACGTCACCGAGTATGGGTATGAAGTCGAAATCCAGATTCCGTTCAAGAGCCTGCGGTATCGCGCCGGTGGGGAGCAGAAGTGGCAGCTGAACGTGGTGCGGACGGTGCAGGCCACCGGCCACGAGGAAACGTGGGCGCCGACGATGCGTGCCAGCTCCAGCTTTCTGGCGCAATCGGGACATCTGGTGGGCCTGCGTGACCTGTCGCGCGGCCTGACGCTAGACCTGATCCCCACCATCACGTCGTCCGCCGTCGGCGCGCCGAGCAATGGGGAATGGGGGTATGCCAGCAGCCGACCCGACGTGGGCGGCAGTGTGCGCTGGGGCATCACCAGCAACCTCACACTCTCCGGCACCGCCAATCCCGACTTCTCGCAGGTCGAGGCCGACGCGACGCAGTTCACCTACGACCCGCGGGTGCAGAACTTCTTCGCCGAGCGACGCCCGTTCTTCCTCGAGAGCCAGGAGCAGTTCTCGGCGCCGAGTCGGCTGATCTACACGCGGCGGATCACGCAGCCGGTCGCCGCCACCAAGCTGACGGGCAAGCTGAATGGCTTCGACATCGGCCTGCTCTCGGCCATCGACAATCGGGATGCGAGTTTCGATGGGCGACAGTCGCCCGTCTTCAACGTGCTGCGCGTGCAGCGCGACGTGGGCAAGCAGAGCCGCATCGGCCTGGTGTACACCGACAAGATGGATGGCGGGCAGTTCAACCGCGTGGCCGGCATCGACGGTCGGCTGGTGCGCGGCATCGTGAGCGTGCAGGGGCAATACGCGAACAGCTTCACGCGCGTCACCGGTGCCACCGAATCGGCACCGCTGTTCACCGTTTCCGCCAATGTCAATGGCCGGCGATTCGGTGCCCAGTACGCGGTGAACGGCATCGCGCCGAATTTCGATGCACAGAGTGGTTTCATCGCGCGCTCCGGCATCGCCAACCTGAACCTCACGCATCGCTTCACGTTCTTCGGCAAGCCCGGGGCACGACTGGAGGCCATCACGCCCGAGATCGCGGTGCTCAACAGCTTCCGCTACGACGACTTCGTGCGCGGCGGACCGGTGCAGGACGAGAAGCTGCATTTTCGTGGCAACGCACGGTTCCGCGGTGGGTGGTCAGCCGGCGCCCAGCTGTTGCTGGAACGATTCTCCTACGATCCGGACCTGTACTCGAACTACGTCACGCTCGCTCCCACGAGCGGTGGCGTAGACACCACGGGCTACGTCGGCACACCGAACCTGATCAACGTGGACTGGGTGGCATCGCTCACGTCACCGGAGTTCAAGCGCTTCTCGTTCAACACCTTCGCGCTGTATGGCGTGGACGAGAACTTCCCAGAGTGGAGCAACGCGAAAATCGTGGTGGTGAGCCTCGGGCTCAATGTGCGACCCACCGACCAACTCCGTATTGCCGGTACCTGGGGCTACGAGACGTACGACCGTCGCACCGATGGCACGCGCGTCCTGACGCGCAACGTGCCGCGCGTCCGCATGGAGTATCAGGTGTCGCGGCAGGTGTTCGTGCGCGTCATCGGGGAGGTGGCCCGCCTGCAGCAGGATTCGCTGCGTGACGACTCGCGCACCGACCGGCCGGTCTACTTCCGAGGGGCGGATGGGACGCTGACCCGTGCGGTGGCGTTCGACCGGCTGCGCGGCCGGCTCGACTTCCTCTTCTCGTACCTGCCGACGCCCGGGACGGTGGTCTACCTGGGTTACGGCAACACCTCGCGCGCCGACCGGCCGGGTGGCACCAGCGGCCTGCAGCCGAACCGTGACGTATTCTTCGCCAAGTTGAGTTACCTGTTCCGCCTGCAATGACGGCACCCACACTCATGACCCGGCCTGTCCCGATGCGCGCTGCCACTCTGTTCCTCGCTGCTGCCGTGTTCTCGACGGCCGCCGGTGCCCAGTCGATTCCGTCCGAGGCCGACCAGATCGCGGCCGCGGTGCTGCCGTTGCCCGTGGCGCAGCGCGCCGGCGCCGGTGTGATGGGTTATCGCACTGCCGGCAAGCTCGAAGTCCTGCGTCAGGCGCGGAACGGGATGCGCTGTCTGGCCGACGATCCCTCGGACGACCGCTTTCACGTGGCCTGTTACTCGACGTCGATGGAGCCGTTCATGGCACGCAGCCGCGCGCTGCGTGCGGCCGGCACACCGGGCACGAAGGTGGACACGGTGCGATTCGCGGAAGTGAAGCAGGGCAAGTTGCGCATGCCGACGGCGCCGGCGTCGCTCTACTCCCTGACCGGGCCGAAGGACGACTTCGATGCCGCGAGCGGCACCGCGGCGCACTCGAAGCCGCTCTTCGTGCTCTACATGCCCGGCGCCACCACGGCCACCACCGGCATCTCGTCCACGCCAGGCAAGGGCCCGTGGCTGATGTATCCCGGCACGCCCAAGGCGCACCTGATGCTGTCGCCGGACATGTGATCACTGGCGACGCCGATCACGTCGCCAGCGTGACGACACGGCGATCGCCCTGCTGCCATCGTCGCCCCGCACAACCGAACGTGGAGCCGATCGTGACCGGAACCCCCAGGATGCTGCGCTGCCGTAGGCTCGGCGCGCTGATGATCATCGCGTGTGGCATCACCAGCGTCGCGCTTGCGCAACAGGCGGGCAAGCCGCCATTTCCGGATGACCCGCTGGCATCGGTGCCCGAACTTGCGGCGCTGGCGGCCACACCGGGCAGCGAGCTGGCGTCGGTGGTGCAGCGCTACTCGCTCGACGAGCAGTCGCTCAACCGCCGCTACGACGGCTACGATTCACCAGACCAGCGCCGGCGCATGCGCGGCTTCCATACCGCGTGGCGCACCCGCCTGCGCGCGATGAACTTCGAGAAGCTGTCGCAGGAGGGCAGGATCGACTACGTCCTGCTCGACAATCACCTCCGGTATGAGCTGGACCTGGCCGACCGCCAGGACACGCAGCGCGCCGAGACCGCGCCGCTGATGCCGTTCCGCGATGCGTTGCTGGCACTGCACGATGCACGTCGTGACCTGGAGACGGTGAAGCCGGCGGACGTGGCGCGCAGCGTGGCGGCGATCGCGAAGCAGGTGGACAGCCTGCGAACGCTGCTGGAGCCGGCACCGCGCGGCGACAGTGCGACGACGCGACCGCGAGCCGCGGCGCCGAAGGTGTCACGCACGGTGGCCAACCGTGCCGCCGACCAGCTGGACCAGCTGCGCAGCACGCTCGGTGGCTGGTATCGCTTCCACGCCGGATACGATCCGAATTTCAGCTGGTGGCTGGAGAACCCGAACCAGAAGCTGGTGGAATCGCTGACGCGCTACTCGGCGACGATCCGTGAGCGACTGGTGGGCATCCCGCGGCCGGCGCAGGTGGCCGGCGGCCGTCCGGGTGCGGCGCCGGTAGCGGATGCCAACACGGGACCGATCGTCGGCGATCCGATCGGTGCCACCGGCCTGGCCGCCGACCTGCGGCACGAGATGATTCCGTACACCGCCGAGGAGTTGATCGCGATCGCGGAGCGCGAATACGCGTTCAGCCTGAGCGAGATCAAGAAGGCGGCGCGCGAGATGGGCTTCGGCGACGACTGGAAAGCCGCGATGGAAAAGGTGAAGGACACCTACGTCGAGCCGGGCAAGCAGCCCGAGATGATCCGCAACCTCGCGCGGCAGGCAGAGGAGTTCTTCGCGCAGCACGACTGGGTGACCATTCCCGACCTGGCCAAGGAAGACTGGCGGATGGAGATGATCCCGCCGGAGCGCCAGCGCATCTCGCCGTTCTTCCTCGGCGGTGAACAGATCCTCGTCAGCTATCCCACCGGTGAGATGACGGACGAGGAGAAGCGGATGAGCATGCGCGGCAACAACCCGCACTTCTCACACGCGACGGTCTTCCACGAACTGAATCCCGGGCACCACCTGCAGGGGTTCATGGCGGCACGGTACAACCCGCACCGCCGCCTCTTCGCGACGCCGTTCTGGAACGAGGGCAACGCGTTGTACTGGGAGATGTTCCTCTACGATCACGACTTCCACGTGACGCCCGAGGACCGCATCGGTGCGCTGTTCTGGCGCATGCACCGCAGCGCGCGGATCATCTTCTCGCTCAACTTCCACCTCGGCAAGATGACGCCGGACCAGGCGATCCAGTTCCTGGTGGACACGGTGAACTTCGAGCGTGCCAATGCCGAAGGCGAGGTGCGCCGCAGCTTTGCCGGCCAGTACTCGCCGACGTATCAGGCGGCGTACATGCTCGGCGGCCTGCAGATGCGTGCGATGTACAAGGCGCTGGTGACGTCCGGGAAGATGACTGAACGCCAGTTCCACGACGGCGTGCTGCTCGGCGGCTCGATGCCAATGTCGATGGTGCGCGCGCGCCTCGCGAGCATCCCCCTCACGCGTGAGGGGCCGGCACCGTGGAAATTCGCTGACGAGCTGCCAGCGTCCAGACCGTTTCCAGCTCGACGCTAGCGCATTCGG
This sequence comes from Gemmatimonadaceae bacterium, assembly GCA_031369265.1. Taxonomy (GTDB): domain Bacteria; phylum Gemmatimonadota; class Gemmatimonadetes; order Gemmatimonadales; family Gemmatimonadaceae; genus JACMLX01. The sequence continues at coordinate 59,688 of JANMON010000013.1, forward strand.
ATGGTCGCTGTCGGTAGTAGCATCGGAAACGTGTTCACGCGGGGGGCGCGGGGGACGCGGGGCGCTCCGCGTTCCCTGGAGTTCGCCTCGCACCATGCGAATTCCGCACCGCGGGCAGACAACAACAACTGAATGTTGTCGGTGCGCAGAGGTGGACATCGGCGCGCAGAACCCTCCGCGTCCCCCGCGCCCCCCGCGTGAACATTGTTTGCGATCTCTCGATGCGCGCCAGTGACGGAGCCACACGCAGACCGAGGTAGGTAGATTGGGGAAGAGAGCACGACGATCCCCCCGACTCACCGCTTCATGTCGCTGCTGGGCCTG
>JANMON010000034.1:0-48048 GCA_031369265.1 Gemmatimonadaceae bacterium
GTGATCGACCTGCGCTGCCTGTCACCGTGGGACAAGGAGACGGTCTTCGCCAGCATCCGGAAGACCAATCGCGTGATCGTGGGCTACGAGGATTCGCAGTCGTGGGGGTACGGTGCGGAGATCGCTGCCGCCATCGCCGACGAGTGTTTCGCGCACCTCGATGCGCCCGTGATGCGCGTGGCGAGTACCGACACCTTCGTCGGCTACGCACCGCAGCTCGAGGATGCCACGCTGCCGCAGCAGGAGACGTTCCGACAGGCGTATCGGAAGATCGTGGCGTACTGAGCGCCTCGCAGGGAGATGTGCGAAGCGCCCGGCATCTTCATCGATGCCGGGCGCTTTTTACTCTTCCGTTGCGGCATTGCTCATTCCGGCCGACGCACTTCCAACTCCTTGCGAGCCAACGACATCATGTCGGTTTGGGTGAATCCCACCGGCACCGAGAACACGTCGGGGGACACGGATGTACGCTCGAAGGACGTGAGTCGCATCGATGTCGTCGTGGTGGTCGTATCACCCCGCATGATCGTTCGCTGCGTACTGATTTGCACCACCGGAAAGCCACGAGGTGGCGCCATCGAGGCAGCCGCGCGACGTACGACCGAGTCGCCCCCGAACAGGCCGCCAAGTCCATTCGCGAAGTTGTCTGCTGTGCTCCCGCCGCCGGAAACGCGACCGAGTCCGCCAAAGCCGGGCGCCAGCGCACCGATCGTCTCCGAGACGTGCATTTCCACTTCGGACTCGCTGCGGATCGACACTGCAAAATCGTCCGCACCCACGTCCATCGTCATCCCCATGCCCATGCGAAACTTGTGCGAGGCGAAACCGAGTATCGTCTCCCCCGCACCCAGCGAGTCCCGGTGCCCCGTGACCGCCGAGTAGCGCGGCTTCAGCATCTCGTTCGCCTGCTGGAGCATACCACCTGCCAAGCTCGAGTCGATGACGATGAACGCCTTTTGGGCCGGAACGACCAGCGTCGTGCCCATCCGCCCGACATCGAACAGGACATAGGTACCCGACGGCAATCCCGGGGTACCGAAGGCATAGTCAACGCGCGCACGGTCGCCCTGCACGCGGATCGTCATGACGCCATCCGTTGCCCCAGCAGGCCCCTTGCTGGTTCGCATGGACGTGGCGAGCATCGCGGTGTACTGCGCCGCCGCAGCATCCGGGGCAGCCTGTGCCGCGCAGGGCATCACCATCGCGCCGTGCGCCAACGCCGCAGTGACAATCATCCATCGCCGCATCGACGACTCCAAGTACAGGAAAGTGGATACCGCCACGACGACAGTCACACACCGCGCGACACCACGCTCAGATCAAGATGGACCCGATTCGCGAAGAAGTCACGTCACGGCCTCGGCCGCGCCTGTAGCAACCGCCGCACCTCGGTGCGACGATACTCCGCTGGCACCGAGTAACCCGTCGTATCGATCGCAGTCCGCCGCAACGCGCTCATCGTCCCCACCGTCTCGGTACGCAGCGTGTCGCTGCCCGTCACCGTGACTGACACGATCCGCGACCGCAACGGCACCCCCTTCGGCAGCGGCGCCTCGCGCGCCCGCAACGCCGCCCGCACCGCCGATGGCTTGCCGAGCGACCGCAGGAACTGCTCGGCAAAGGCACGGAATCCGGGATCCAGCGCCGAGACGGCGGTGCTCAGGTCCAGCGTGGTCTCCTCTTCCACGCGCAGCACGCGCTGCATCTGCTGGGCGCTGATGCGCATCGTATAGCGCTGGTCGAGCTGCACACGACGCGTCGTGTAGCGGTCGAGCGTCGCTCCGGCACCACCAGGTCGCATCGCGCTCGTGACGTCGTCCACCAGCAGCTGCAGCGCGCCGGTGCCGCTCATCATCGCCGACAACTCACCGAGCGTGGCCACCAGCGCCTCACGCCGCACGGGATTCACGATCGTGAGCACCGAGTCGGCGTCGCGCAACAGGATCGCGCCCGCCTCACCCGTCATCGTGCGCAGCGGCCCCGATCGCACCGTGATGCGCGCCGCACCGCGCCAGATCGCGACGTCGAACACCATCGCGCCGTTCGGCACCGGCTGCCCCGTCGCCACCGTGTTGGTGGTCCAGGTGAACTGCCATCCCTGTGGCGCGGCAGGCTGCGCCACGGCGGCACGCGTCGGCAGGGTCGCCGCCAGCAGTGCCCATCCCAGCGCACGCCGGCGCACGCCCACAGGCCACCTCACGCGAACTCGTCGAGCACGATCACGCCATCCAGCATGCGGAACTGCTCGAACTCGGTGCCGGAATCGAACACCGCGAACGACGCCGCCGCGCCGCGCCGCAGCACCGCATCGCTGTCGGGCATCGCAATCACGGTGCCACCGCGCATGTCGATCACGCGTGGCCCCTTGCCGGCGAACTTGCGCACCTCCGCACTCGAGCCGACGAGGGCCAGCACCGCCCCCGCCACGGCCATGGCATCGGCCACCGGTCGGCGCGGATCACCGGTGCGAATCCGCCCGTTGACCAGCGCCAGCGTGACGTCGGCCACTCAGGTGCTGCGGCGATCCATGGAATCGCGCAGGTCGAGCAGGATCTCGAAGTACAGCTGCTCGCGACGGTAGGCGAAGTCCAGCGCCACCATCTGTGACGGATCCTCCGAGGCCCTCGCACGGTCGAAGGCTTCCTTGTACATCTCTTCCAGGTTGCTCAGGATGCGGTCGCGGGTGCGTGCCATGCGGATCTGGTCCAGGGTGTGAGACGTGAGTCGCGGAATGGGCTGCCCATCATCGAACGAGGCAGGTCCATCGGGATCGTAAATCAGCTTGCGCGCCGCGCTGAAGAACGTGCGCCGGGGATCGGGGAACTCGACCATCGTGAAACGTGAGGCTGTGTTCGAGAGGGACGAGTGGCGCTGCGTGTACTGCGGTGCGCAGTTCGCGCCGGCGGCGCTGACGGTGGATCACGTGCAGCCGCAGGTACGCGGCGGGGATGGCTCCGGCGGCAACGTAGTGACGGCCTGCGCCACCTGCAATTTACGGAAGGGACACCGCCGGCTGGCGGAATTCCTGCTCGACGAACCGCCGGCGCTGGCCAACTTCCGCCTCTACGCCCGCCACGTCTGGCCGCGACACCTGCGCGCGCTGGACGAGGCCATCAGCGCCCTCGCACGCCGGCGCGAGACCGGCCATCAGGTGCCGCCAAGGCGGTGAAACACATGGTCGTCCACCACCTGGCCGTGCTTCAGGTGCTCGACGACGATGCGCTCCAGCACCTGCGTGGTCACGTTCGCATACCAGATGCCGTCGGGATACACGGCCACGATCGGGCCCGACGCACACACCCCCAGGCACGGGGTCTCGCCCCGCTTCACGCGCGTCGGACCGAACAGCAGGTCCTCGCGCTGCAGCAACCGAGCCAGTTCGGCGTAAATCTGCCGGCCGCGACGGTCCGGTGCGCAATACGACCCCGTGCAGACGAGCACGTGCCGGGAATAGGGGTCCATCTGGGGAAGCATCTCAGTGCCGGAAGATGGCGAGCAGGATTTCGAGCACGATCAGCAACACGATGGCGACTTCCAGCGCTTCACTGCGGGCCGACTGCTGCTCGTCGTTGAGCATGGAATAGGTCTCACGAATGATCGTGAGCTTGCGATCGATGCCGGCGCGCCACGCGCGTCCGCGGAACAGCTCCAGCGCCGCACCATAGATGCGCGCCAGGTACACGTCGTCGGTCACCTTCAGCGCATTCTCGACCCGCTCCACCAGTTCCGTGCTGTCGGCCACCGTGCGCTGCAGCTCGGCCAGCAGCGGCGCATAGCGCCGATTGAAGAGCGCCAGCCCCCGCACCCCGGGCCGCGCCGCCTCGATCCGGTCGTACATCCGCGGCAACTCCGCATCCAGCTGGGCATCGTAGAACCGCAGTTCCAGCAGCTGCGCGTTCGCGAATTCGAGGATGAACTGGACATCGGTGTCCACCAACGACGGATCGACGATCAGCGCATTGTCCCAGGTGAGGATCGCCAGGTCCTCGGAGGTATAGCTGAACCGGTGCGGCAGCAGTTCCCGCATCGCGTCCGCACTCAGCGTGCGTCGATCGTTCAGCAGCAGCGGCGAGAGCAAACGTTCGTGCAGCACCGAGGGCAGCGCCGCAGCACCCTGCACATCCGTAAGTCGCGCCACACGATAGACGATGTAGTCCTCCGTCTGCGCGGCGATGGCCGGCCGTTGGATGCAACTCCGGAGCCGCTCGGCGAGCGACCGCAGGTGCGTGTCGAGCAACGCCGGGATCACTTCGGCGGCGTCCAGCACCTCGCCGAAATCCACGAAACCCGACCAGGTGATGCCCGGCGGCGCCGTCACCCGCGCCCGCATGCTGATGACGCCGAAGTCGAAGATGCGGGCGCTGACCTCGAGGGTCAGCCGCTCCGCGCCAAGGACCACATCCTCCGTGCCGAGGATCACGGTGATGGGCGGGTTCGGGATCTGGAGCGCCTGCGCCTCGCCCCGCACCGGTCGGACCCGAGCAGGCGCCTGCGTCGCCAACAGGTCCAGGACCTCGTCCAGCGCGATCTCGTAGCCCACGTCGTACAGGCGGTACACCACCGCGTCGCCGTCCACCCGCAGTGCGTCTGCCGACACCGCGGGGACCGCCGAATTCGAGAGCGAGGACGTTTGTTCGCGAAGCATGCTGCAAGCTACCGACTCGGCCGTCAGCACTGGCGCGACCGCCCGTGTGGCGCGACGATACGACACGACCGCACCACTGGGCCGACTCGGCGTCACGACTGAAAGCCGACTGAACAGTTCCCGTTTGAGAGCAACCGACCATGACTGCCCCCGCCCACGCGCCCGACCCGGCCATCGCCGGACGCGGCTACAGCATTCCCGAAGTCCTCGTCAGCACCGGATGGCTCGCGGAACACCTGACCGATGCCAACCTGCGGCTGCTGGAATGCGACGAGGACGTGTTGCTGTTCGACTTCGGGCACATCCCCGGCGCGCAGAAGATCGACTGGCACATGGACCTCAACGATCCGGTGATGCGCGACTACGTGTCGCGTGAGCAGTTCCAGGCGTTGCTGCGCCGACTCGGCATCGACAACGAGACGCTGGTGGTGTTCTACGGCGACAAGAACAACTGGTGGGCCGCGTATGCCTTCTGGGTCTTCCACCTGTTCGGCTTCCGCAACGCGCGCCTGCTGGACGGCGGCCGCATGAAGTGGGAGAAGGAAGGTCGGCCGCTGGTGACCGATCGGGCGACGTATTCCGCCACGACGTTCGTGGCCGCCGCACGTGACGATGCGCGCATCCGGGCGTTCCTGCCCGAAGTGCTGGTGCACGCGCATGCGGGCGGCCAGTTGGTGGACGTGCGCTCGTCGCCCGAGTACACAGGCGAGAAGCTGCACATGCCCGAGTATCCGCAGGAAGGTGCGATGCGCGGCGGGCACGTGCCGGGCGCGCGCAGCGTGCCATGGGCCCGCGCCGCCAACAGCGATGGCACGTTCAAGGGGGCCGACGAACTGCGCGCGATCTACGAAGGCGAGCAACAGCTGCGCGCCGACGCGCCGACGATCACCTACTGCCGCATCGGCGAGCGTTCGTCACACACCTGGTTTGCGCTGACGTACCTGCTCGGCTACCGTGACGTGAAGAACTACGACGGCAGCTGGACCGAGTATGGCAATGCGGTCCGCACGCCGATCGTCACCGGCAGTGCGCCACTCGCCTCACCGCAGCCATGACCACCCCTCCGATCAAGCCCCCGTCCGCCATCCGGCTCACCTGGGCCGGCGACCGCCGCTTCGACAGCGGCCGACCCGGTGGGCCGACCATTCGCATCGATGGCGACGCCGTCACCGGCCCGAGCCCCGTGGATGTGCTGATCAGCGCGTTGGCATCGTGCACGGCGGTGGACGTGGTGGACATCCTCGCCAAGCGGCGCACGCCGCTTTCGGCCCTGTCGGTGGACGCCGTGGGCTTGCGCGCCGATGGCATTCCGCGACGCGTCACCGCGGTCACGATGACCTATCACATCACGGGCGACGGCATCGACCGCGTGCACGCCGAGCGCGCCATCTCGCTGGCGATCGCCAAGTACTGCAGCGTGCGCGATTCGCTCGATGCGGCGATGCCGGTGCACTACCGCGCCGTGATCAACGGCGACGAAGGCGAACTGCGCGATCCGCGGGCGTCAGCCGAGGGCTGACGGTACCCGACGACGCCTACGCCTGCACTGCAGCGGCGAGCGGCGCCGGTGCGCAACGGCAGGAGCGCAGTTCACCACGGTTACGCCAGTGGGCCGTGATCAGCGCCGAGGCGGCGACCAGCACCACCGTCAGTTCGAACACCGATGGCGGCATGCGCATCGCGCGCGTGACGCCCAGCGCCGTGATGCCACCGACGAACATGACCAATGGCATCGGGTGACGATGCTGGCGGTAGCCGGGGATGAGCGCCATCAGGCCCACCATCGTGGATGCACCGAGGAACATCCAGTCGACCCATGGCTGCGCGACCAACTGCAATGCCGGTAGGATGCCCAGCAGCAATGCAACGCCAGCGCAGTGCACCGCACAGACAACCGACGCGGTGGCGCCGATGACGTCCAGCGACGGCCGATAGGTGAGCGTGGCGCGCAGGGAGCTTCCCATGGGAGGCTTCGACAAAAAAGGAGCAACTAGTGCATTTCATCGCACCAGCCGGGGACGCTTCCCCGTGAACACAACTATATGAGACCTGCAACTGATATGCAAGTATCAACAAAGCGCGTCCCTGCTCCCGGCGCAAGGCCGTGTCGCAAAACAAGACTGCGTCGAGCGTTCATCCTTCTCACTCAGGCCTCGAGCCGGAACCAGACAAGGCGTTCTGGGTGGCCCCCCTGCCATCTCCGTTCAGGGGCCGCTACGTTTCGAGGCTAGCCGGGAAACTGTGTACCCCGGCGCGTGACCCTCAAGACGAGTTAGCTGCCATGAAGGACGGCATTCATCCCGCGTACCACCCGGTGATCTTCAAGGACGCCTCGTCGGGTTTCGCGTTCGTGACCCGCTCGACGCAGTCCAGCGAGCAGATGATGGAATGGACGGACGGCAAGTCGTATCCGGTCATCACCATGGAAATCACCAGCCATTCGCACCCGTTCTACACGGGCCAGCAGCGCATGATCGACACGCAGGGTCGTGTCGACCGCTTCAAGAAGCGCTACGCGCGCTGAGCGACCGGCAGGGCTGCACGATGGAAGGCGGGCGGTGCGCATTCGGCACCGCCCGCCTTCATCATTTCGGGCATCTGTGGGCGCCTGTCGACACTGCAATGGCGCGACGGTTGCGCGCTCAATCCACGGTACACGAACGACGAGGGGCGATGCATCGCTGCATCGCCCCTCGTCGTTCGGCAGATCACGTCGGCGCCAGTCAGTTGTTCAGCTTGAACGTCAAGCCAAGGTTCAGCGTCGAGGCACCCGGACCGAGATCGCCGTACAGCGCGAGGTTCGGGCTCAGGAAGTAGCGGCCACCGGCGCGGCCGATCACATAGAGACCGCTGTTGTAGCCGCAATCGTTGTTGACGAAGTCCGAGCAGCTGATGGTACGGAAGCCCAGGCCCGCACCGAGGAACAGATCGAGCTTGTTGGCCGGATCGAGGCGGAAGTGATAGTTCATCGTGGCGCCGACCGGGATGTAGCGGACGTTGCCAGGAGAACGCCGGACGGTGTAGACGTCGGCGCTGAGTTCGAAGCCCAGCATGCCGTTACCAAGGTCAGGCAGGTTCTTGAAGACGTTCTCGTACCGGCCACCGAACGCCAGGCTGGTGTTGCCGATGTCGCCGATGCCGAGCACGAAGCCCACATCCGAGTACCCCTTCTTCACCTGGGCGGCAGCATCGGTGCCGGTCACTGCAAGGAGGCCGGCGATGACGGCCAGAGCCCTGAATTTCGTGCGCATGTTGTGAATCCTGAACGTGAAGTTTGTACCTGAGCATCGTGAAACGAGCACAACGACAGCACAGGTGCACATTTGATGCCCGAGCGAGGCCGAGCACGCGACCTGATGCCTCAGGGCGCCCCGTCGGCAGGGTCCGCCGCGCTCGGCGACGGGCTCAGGCCACGTCGCAGGTCGTGCAGCGGCCGAAGAGCATCACCTCATGGCCATCGGTCACGAATCCCGGGGGCGCCAGCTTCTGGATGTCGGCCGGGCACCCTTCCACCTCGAACACCTTGTCGCAGGTGCGGCAGTGGAAATGATGGTGATGACCCAGGTGCGCGATCTCGTAACGCGGCGCCTCGCCGGGCACATCGATGCTCTTGATCTCACCCTCGTCCACCAGCGTCTTGATGGTCCGGTAGACCGTCGCGATGCCCATGGTCGGAACTTCGGACTTTGCGGCCTCGAGCACTTCGGCGGGCGAGAGCGGCCGGTGCTGCGCGACGAACACTCGCCGGATCGCCCCGCGCTGTCTGGTGTTGCGCTCCATGCTGCATCCTCCGGCTGGGGTGAGTGTCACAGGGGACTCAACTGCGAACACGTTATTGAGAACCACATGATAATGCTTGGTACGTCAGAGCGCGAGGACCATTCGTGACAGTGATAATTTCCGCCGATGCGACTGCTACCCTTGGCCACCCTGGCGCTGCTGATGGCCGGCTGTGATGGTCCCGCCTTCAACGGCATCGTGCTCGATCGCCCGGAGCGGGCGCCGCGGCTCCAGCTGGCCGACAGCGGCGGCGCCCGCTTCGACCTCGCCGACCAGCGCGGCAAGGTTGTGCTGCTGTTCTTCGGTTACACGCACTGCCCTGACGTGTGCCCGACCACGCTGCTGGACTGGCGCAAGGCGTCTGACAGCCTCGGCGCGACGGCGAGCGACGTCCGGTTCGTGTTCGTGAGCCTGGACCCGGAACGCGACACGCCAGCCATCGCGCAGCGCTACGCGGCGCGCTTCGGCCCAGCATTCGTCGGGCTGACGGGCCCGCGCGAGCAGATCGATGGCCTGATGCGCGACTGGAAGATCGCCGCCTACCGCGATGGCATTCCGGGCGACACGGCCGCCGTGTACACGCTCACGCATCCGTCGCAGGTGTTCGTGATCGACGGCGAGGGCCGGCTGCGACTGATGCACCGGGCCGGGCTGACGCCAGCGCAGATCGCCAGCGACATCCGGGCGCTGCTGTGATCGCGGCACGCCAGCGCCGGCTGCTCGCCTGCCTCGCCGTGGCCGCCTGCCATTCCGCTGCGGCGCCTGACGAGTCGGGCGAGCCGCGCATGCGCCCGGCGGAGCTTGGCGCGTCGTCAGCGGTCTATTTCACCCTCCGCAACCCGTCGCCGGATACCCTCGTGCTGCTCGGTACCGAGATCGACGTGGCCGCCACGGCGGGAATCCATCAGTCCATGGATCATGACGGCATGGCGAGCATGCACCCGGTGGATTCGGTGGTGGTGCTGCCGCGGGATTCGGTCCGGTTCGCGGCGCGCGGATTGCACGTGATGGCGACGCGGGTCCATGCCGCGCTGGTCGCCGGTGACACGGTGGTGATGCGGCTCCGGTTCCGGGGGACTCGGGTGGACACGGTCCGCGTGCCGGTTCGTGAATAACGCGGGGCGGCGCGCGGTATCGCTGGTGCTGTTGCTGGCGGTGACCGGTACCGCGACCTGGTGGGCGTGGCCACGGCCGGCGATCGAACTGCGGGTCGCCCTTGGCGGTCGCGGCATGCTGGTCGATCGCTGGGGGCGCGCCTCACCGCTCCCGGACACGGTCTTCATCGCGGCGCGCGGCCGGAACACCCGGGTTCGGGTGGTGAACGATGACACGACATATCAAACGCTGGGGATCTTCGGGGCGGCGGCGAACTCATCCCGGACCTTCAGCGTTCCGCTGCCAGGGGTGTACGGGGGTTTCTGCTCCGCCCATGCCTCCGGCGGCACCATCACGTACGTGGTGCGCTAGCACGCGACAGCGGGGCGAATCGCGCGGCAGTACCGCAGGTAGCTTTCACGACTTCACCAACGGACCGGCATCCCGTGGCTGTGACACCCGACGCGATTCATCGCGAGGAAATCGCGAACGCAGTCACCCACGGCATCGGCGCACTGGCCAGTGCGGCAGCGGGTGCCGTGCTGGTGACGTTGGCGACGCTGTTCGGTACGCGGATGCAGCAGGTCAGCGCGATCATCTTCTGCAGCTCGTTGCTGCTGCTCTACACGTCGTCCACGCTCTACCACGCCATTCCGTCGCCGAGCGCCAAGCGGCGTCTCAAGGTTTGCGACCACTGCGCGATCTACATGTTGATCGCCGGCACCTACACACCATTCGCGCTGATCGGGTTGCGCGGAATGGTGGGGTGGTGGCTGTTCGGCGTGGCCTGGGGGCTGGCCGCCATCGGCGTGGCGTTCAAGCTCTTCTTCTGCGGCCGGTTCAAGCTGTTCTCGACACTGGTGTACATCGGCATGGGCTGGATGGCGATCTTCGCGATTCAGCCGATGATCCGCCAGATCCCGCTCTCGGCGCTGATGTGGCTGCTGGCCGGTGGCATTGCCTACACCGCGGGGACGGTGTTCTACCACAACGAGAAGCTGCGCTACTCGCACGCAGTGTGGCACCTGTTCGTGCTGGCCGGAAGCGCCTGCCACTTCATCGCGGTGATCAGCCAAGTGGTACCCGCCTGACGTCCTGCACGCTGCGCCGTGCCAGGTAAGGAGCGTGACTATCTTGTCACGTCCAGTATCCCGCCTTTCGAACTCCGTGTGCCGACTTCGGCGCCGACTGCCTCGCCAATGACAACTCCGACTGCCGCGCCGGTCTCGGCGTTCCTGCGCCATAATTTCCGTCACTTCAATGCCGCCGCCCTGATCGAAGCGGCGGATGGCTACACCGCGCATCTCGCGGCGGGTGGCAAGATGTTCGTGACGCTGGCCGGTGCCATGAGCACCGCGGAGCTGGGCGTGTCGCTGGCCGAGATGATCCGTCAGGGCAAGATCCACGGTATCAGCTGCACCGGTGCGAACCTCGAGGAGGATGTGTTCAACCTCGTGGCGCACGATTTCTACGAGCGGATCCCGAACTGGCGCGACCTGACGCCGGCCCAGGAGCAGGACCTGCTGGACCGTCACATGAATCGCGTCACCGACACCTGCATCCCCGAGATGGAGGCGATGCGTCGCATCGAGAGCGTGGTGCTGGAAGAATGGGTCGCCGCCGACAAGGCGGGCGAGCGCTACTTCCCGCACGAGTTCATGTACAAGATCCTGCTCTCGGGGAAGCTGAAGGACAGCTACCAGATCGATCCGAAGAATTCGTGGTTGCTGGCGGCCGCCGAGGCGAACCTGCCGATCATCGTGCCGGGCTGGGAAGACGCGACGCTGGCCAACATGTACGCCGGTCACGTGATCAGCGGCGACGTGAAGAACGTGCACACGGTGAAGACGGGCATCGAGTACATGATGTACCTCGCCGAGTGGTATACGGAACTGACGAAGACCGCCTCGCTGGGATTCTTCCAGGTCGGGGGCGGCATCGCCGGTGACTTCCCGATCTGCGTGGTGCCGATGCTGCACCAGGACCTGCAGCGTGATGACGTGCCGCTGTGGGGCTACTTCTGCCAGATCAGCGACAGCACCACCAGCTACGGCTCGTACTCGGGCGCCGTGCCGAACGAAAAGATCACGTGGGGCAAGCTGGGTGTGGACACGCCGAAGTTCATGATCGAGAGCGATGCCTCGATCGTGGCACCGCTGATCTTCGCCCTGGTGCTGGGTCAGTGAGCGTGCACACCATCGTGCGACGCGGCCTGATGGTGCTGGCACTGGCGGCGGTGCCAGTACTGGCGAGTGCGTCGATGCTGCACCTCAAGCTCGCACGCAGCGAGCCAGCGGCGAACGCGGTGCTGACGACCGCGCCGACGCAGATCAAGCTCTGGTTCACGCAGAAGCCGGAGCTGACGGTGACGTCGATCAAGGTGAAGTCGGGCCGTGGCGCGACCGCGGTGGAACGGGCGCTGGCACCGCTGGCGCGCGGCACCGCGGCCGATGCCCCGATCACGGCACCGGTGGGGGCGGCGTTGGCGCCGGGTCATTACGAGGTGGTGTGGCGCACGATGGCCCGCGACGGCCACGTGCTCAACGGCGTGATTCCGTTCGACGTGCGCGCCGCGCGCTGACCGACCAACGCACGTGGAATGGATCATCGCGCGGTGGGTGACGTTCGCGGCCACCGTGCTGGCGATCGGAGCCTGCGCGGTGGGCCTGGCGGTGCTGCCCCGTGCTGCGGCGAATGACGAGTCGCGACGCAGCATGGCGCGCGACAGCGCGAGAGTGGGGATCGGTGCTGCACTGGCACTGATCCCCGCGTCGTTGATGCGCCTGATGGACCAGCTGCTGGCATTGCGATCGGAAGGAGATCCGCTGCTGGTGGGTGCGGGGCCGTTGTTGTCATCCACCACCTGGGGCACGGGTTTTCTCTGGCAGTCGGCGGCCACGCTGCTGGCACTGGCGGGTTTCGTCTTCGTGCTACGCGCGCCGCAGTCGCTCGCGCGCTGGCTGCTACCGGCGGTGGCCTGCGTTGGCCTCTGCGCGACGCCCGCGCTGCAGGGTCACGCGATCGGCAGTGAGACGTTCACGATACTGGCCGTGTCCGCCGATATCGCGCACGTGACGGGTGCGGGGCTGTGGCTGGGTGCGATTGGCGTGATGGCGCTGCTCGGTCTGTCGCTCGCGAATGCCGACGGCGTACAGTCGCCGGAACGCACCGCACGCGCCGAAACACGCCTGCGCCTGCTGGTGCCACTGATCCCGCCGGTGGCGCTGCCTGGCGCCGCGCTCCTGCTGCTCAGCGGCGTGGTGGCGACGGTGCTCAAGCTGCGTACGGTGACCGAGCTGTGGACGGAATCGTGGGGCCGCTACGTGCTGCTGAAGACGATCCTCGTGACCGTGGTGGTAACACTCGGTGCGATCAACTGGCGCCGGCTCGGCCCGCGCGTGGCGGCGGCCGACGGACTGCCGGCGCTGCGCAAATCGCTCATCATCGAGCTGGGGCTGGCCCTGCTGGTGCTGCTGGTGACCGCCATCCTGGTGGTGACACCATTGCCCGGCGAGGCGTGACGGTCAGCGCACCGATTCGAGCCGCAAGATTTCGGGTTCGGGAGTGCCGTGCCAGCGATATTCGATGTGGCGACCCTGCGTGACGGGCAGCAGCGCGCGCGGGCGGTAGATCACCAGGCACTCGCCCTCGGGATGCCGCACGCTGTTCCAGATGATCCCGATGTCACCGCGTTCTCGACAGGCCTCGCCGAACGGCTGTGACGCGGCGTAGTCGTCACGATCGTAGAGCGCGGGGAAGTCGGCGGCACGGCCACGCAGGTCCACCAGCCGCGCGTCGAGCGTGCAGAGCAACTCGCGCATGGTGATGGTGGCATCGAAGCCCATGTCAGAGGCGGCGAGTCGGCGGGTGTGATGATGGATGGTCTCGCGCATGGCAGTCTGCAGGTCACGGGCGGCATACCAGGCGCCAAGGCGCGCACCGTTGAAGCGACCACCTTCCGGCGCCGCGTGCAGGAACGCCGCCATGACCAGCGTGGCGCCGGGGACACCGAGCACCCAATCGGACTCGGGGAGCGACGCACTGCGCTCGATGGCGATGCGCACGCGATCGTTGGTGAGACTCTCGAGCTCCATGGCGGCGATGGCGTCAGCCGGCGACGCCACGCGATCGAACACGCCGATCGGTGGAAAGCGTGAGGGCACCAGCCGATGCATCCGGCCACGGACGCGCGCCGACGTGACGTCGGTGGCGGTCACGGCCAGCTGCCGCGCCAGCCGTCGAGGTAGCGACGCACCGCGTAGAGATCTTCGATCGAGCCGCGGCACATGCGATCGAGCGGTGACTGGCCAGCAAAGTCCGGGTCACGATTGACGGCCTTCAGCCACCGATGCCCGGTGGCGTCGTCGGAGAAGAGCAGCCGGAGCGCCTTGTAGATGCCCAGCAGCAGCGAGAGTCGCTCGAGTTGATCGCGTGACGGCGTGCCCACGTCACCCTGTCGCCACTTGTGGTAGGTGGACGGTCCGATGGCGCCGAGGAGGACGCACCGGGCGGCGACCGGCAGTTGCCAGTCGTCGGCGATACCGACGAAGGTGCGCATGCCGGCGGCGCCGAGCCGACGGGCGTCCGCCGCGCTCAGGTCTCGCAGCCCACCGAGGGTCGGCGGGTCCAGCAGTCGGGGTGATGCGCCGAACTCCATGTGTGGAGTATGCATCACGAAGTGGAGGACTGCAACAACCGCGATCCGGCCGGGCGGCCGCCCTATCTTACAGGCAGTCGCCGCACGTGGCGGGACGAGGGAGTGAGACAGGCGCCCGGATGGGGCGCCATTGCAGGTGCCGGTGGCACCGGGTCGGCGATCGATGATACGTGGCGTACAGGGGCTGGTCGTGGGATTGCTGGTGGCGGGCTGTGCGGGCTCGGAATCGAAGCCGGCGTCGCAATCGCCGGCCGACTCCGGCTTCAAGGCGGCGGCCGTGGGCGAGGCGGCCCCGGTGTTCGCGGTGGCCACGCTGGCCGGAGACTCGGTGCACGTGGGCGGTGCGGCGCGGCAACCGGTGACGCTGGTGAACGTCTGGGCCACCTGGTGTGGCCCGTGCAAGGCGGAGTTCCCGGAACTGCAGACGCTGCACACCACGTACGGACCGCGCGGACTGCGGGTGGTGGCGATCTCGATCGACACCGATGGCGACACGGAGGTCGCCGCCAGCGCCAAGGCAATGGGTGCGACGTTCACCATCGGTCGTGATCCAGCCGATCAGGTGCGCGGGCAGTTCGCAGCGGTGGGCATTCCCGAGAGCTGGCTGATTTCAGCCGATGGCCGCCTGCTGTGGCGGCATTCGGGCGCCATTCCGGCCGGCGACCCGGCGGTCCGCGCCGCGATCGACGCGGCCCTCGGCGGCAGCTGACGGGTCGCCGGACGCGGTCCTGAGTCCGCGCACGTAGGCAGCCGTGCGCGGACTCGCAGGGCGGCGACGGCAGGAGGCCGGCGTGTACGTTGTGCGCATGTCTACCGACGAGAGGGATTGATGGAGACGCGACCATCGCGATCCACCCCGGCCGCATTCGAGGCCATCGGCGGCGAAGGGCGCGACCTGTCACGCCTGCTGGCGGAGACGATCGAGGCATCGGTGGCCGCGCTCGACCCGAACGGCGTCGTGACGTACGCATCGCCGTACTTCGAGGAGTTGTTCGGGCTGCCGCTGGACCGGTTCGTCGGCGCGCACTTCACCGCGCTGATGACGCAGACCGAGCGGACGATCGCCCTGATGCTGCTGGACGGCATGGCGAGCGGGGCCCGCTTTCCGATCGTGACCTGGCTGCTGCGACGCGCCGATCGCACGGAGCTGTGGGTCGAGACGCGCGTGACGATCATCCGCGATGCCGACGGCGCGGTGACGGGCTACATCACCGTGACGCGCGACATGAGCGAGCGCCGACTGGCACAGCAGGCACTGGCCCGGACGCGGGCCAACTACGATGCGCTGGTGCGGCGTGCCGTGTATGGCGTCTATCGCGCCGAACGCAATCGCCGGATGCTGGACGCCAACCCGGCGATGCTGGAGCTGCTCGGCTACGACACGCGCGAGGAACTGCTGGCGCTGGACCTGGCGGTGGACGTCTACGCCGATGTGTCGGATCACGAGTGGCTGGTGCGCACGGCGCAGGACGGCGAGCTGGATGACTGGGTGGAAGTCACCTGGCGGCGTCGCGACGGGGACCTGATCGACGTGCGCCTGTCGTTGCGGATGGTGGAAGACGAGGATGGTGGTCCACCGGTGTTCGAGGGCATCGCCGAGGATGTGACGGAGCGGCATCGCCGCGACGAACGGCTCCGGCGCAGCGAGCGCATGGCGTCACTTGGACACATGCTGGCCGGTGTAGCGCATGAGCTGAACAATCCGCTGGCGGCCATCAGCGGCTTCTCGCAGCTGCTGCTGCGTGGTGAGTGGCTCGAGGATGATCGCAAGGCGCTGGAGACCATCGGGCGCGAGGCGCGACGGGCGGAACGGGTGGTGCGTGACCTGCTGACGTTCGCGCGACAGGGGAACGTCACGCGCAGTGAGCTGGTGGACCTGCACGGCGTGATCCGGCACATCGTGGACACGCAGCGCTACGCGCTCGACACGCGGGGGGTGCGCGTCTTGCTCACACTCGCCGACCGTCCGGTGTACGTGCAGGGCGACACGGCGCGCCTGGAGCAGGTGATGCTGAACCTGGTGGTCAACGCGCGACAGGCGCTGGAAGTGATGCGCGGCACGCGGACGATGGTGGAGGCGCCGCTGGAGCTGCGCATCGCGACGGAGATCGAGAACGACGCCTACGTCATGGTGAAAGTGGCCGACAACGGTGCCGGGATTTCGCCCTCGCTGCTCGGGCGGATCTGGGATCCGTTCTTCACCACCAAGGAGGAAGGCGTCGGCACCGGCCTGGGGCTGAGCGTGGTGCACAGCATCGTCACCGAACATGGTGGAGTGGTGGATGTGCACAGCGAGATGGGGCGTGGCACCGAGTTCATGGTGCGGCTGCCGCTGGTGGGCGGACCTGACGCGGATGATGCGCTGGATGTGGACGGCGACGTGGCGGTGCCACCGCTGGGCGTCGGCGCGGTGCCCAGCGGCCGGGCACTGGACATCCTGGTGGTGGACGACGAGGCTGCGATCATCAGCTTCCTGACCCGGTTCCTGACCTCGCGCGGGCACGCGGTGGTGGGGGCGAGCGATGGCCTGCATGCGCTGCGGATCGCCGAACAGTTCACGTTCGACGTGGTGGTGTGCGACCTGCACATGCCGGAGATGGATGGGGTGGAGCTGATCCGGCGAATGCGCATGCTGCCCAGCTGCGCCGGCACCCACTACGTCCTGAGTTCCGGCGACGGGCCCGACTCGCCGATGATGGCACGCGTCGGGGCGCTGACCGTGGACGGCATGCTGGCCAAGCCGTACACCATCGAGCAGCTGGTGCAGGTGGTGGAACGGGCACCACCGGCCCCGCCGGTCGCACCCGGCTGACGACATTCGGGGACCCACTGCGCACGGCGCTTCCGATGGGTGTTACTGTTCATCTCGCCGGTGGATAGGCCCCGGTTTTCCGTCGCACGAGGAGCTTTCGCCCGATGGCCAGCAGCACCGAAGGACGTCACGTCCCGATCACACCGACGAAGGAAGGGTGGCCGTACGCCATCCTGACCACGCTGGTCGCCGTTGCGCTCTGGTTCGGCGCATGGGGCATTCACAAGGCCACCTATCGCGATCCCACGGATCCGATGTTCCGCGCCAAGGGTGCCCTGCCCCACACCTCGACCGTCAAGCCGGCGGCACCTGCCGCAGCCGAGCACTGACACCGTCGGCGTGGAAGCGAAGCGGCGCGCACCGGTCATCGGTGCGCGCCGCTTTTTTTTGCGCCAGGGCACCCAACGTGATACCCGGCGGTTGGCAGTGCCGCGCGCCGGAGTGAGCTTGCACGGATGACGTTCAGCGCGGATTCCACCGCACCCACCGAGCGCGCGCCGGTCCTGCTGCCAGGACTGGCCGTGACGTCGGTCACGCCGGACGATGCGACGGTGCAGGCGGCGGCGATGCTGATCGTGCTGCTGGCGGCGGAGGGCGCGAACGTGGCGGCGATGGTGCCGGTGGAGACGGGGCTGGACGATCCCTGCGAAGCAGGCAGTCGCGGCGCGCTGGTGCGCTGGGCCGCGGGCCACTTGGATGACCCGCGCCAAGTGACGCCGTTCGCACTGGAGGCGGATCGGTCGGCGATGCACGCCGCCGATGCCTCGGGGACGCTGCTGCACGGCGCCGCCTTCGACCGGGCCCGCGAGGCCCTCTCGGATGGCCGCAGCGTGCTGGTGGTGGCGGATGCGGTCGGTGTGCTGGACCCGATCACGCCATCGCTGACCATGCTCGACTTGATGACGCGCTGGGCGCTGGGCATCGTGATCGTGGAACCGGTGCATCGCTGGACCGTTGGCCACGTGCAGCTGCTGGCGTCGGCACTGCAGTCGCGCGGCCTGCAGGTGTCGGGCGTCCTGCTGTCGCAGGCGGACGGCGACACCCAGCATCCCGCCGAGGTGGTGTCGGCGATCCAGGAGACGCTGTCGGCCCTGCTCGACTGTCCCGTGCTGCAGCTGCCACGCGTGCTCTCGGTGCACGATCGCGGTGAGCTGCTGACGGCATCGCGGGCGTGTGGCTTCCACCGCATCACGACGCGTCTTGTGCCGCGCACCGCGCCAACTCCTGACTGATCCCGATTGCACATGAGTTCCATTGCCGACCTCCGGCGCGACTACGCGCTCGCCTCACTCGACACCAGCGATGTGGTGGCAGAGCCGATCGCGCAGTTCGAGCGGTGGTTCGCGGACGCCACGGCGGCACAGATCGCGGAACCGAATGCAATGACGCTGGCGACGATCGGTGCCGACGGTGCACCGGATGCCCGCATCGTGCTGCTGAAGGGTGTGGATGCTCGTGGCTTCACCTTCTTCACCGACTACCGAAGCCAGAAGGGACGCGACCTGGCTGCGCGACCGGCAGCGGCGCTGGTGTTCCTGTGGCAGGAGCTGGAGCGACAGGTGCGCATTCGCGGCAGCGTGGTGCGGCTCCCGAGCGAGGAATCGGCGGCCTACTACAACTCGCGACCGCGTGGCAGTCGCATCGGCGCCTGGGCCAGTGAACAGAGCAGCGTGATCCGTGATCGCAGCGTGCTGGAGGCACAGGTGCGCGAGGTGGAGCAGCGCTTTCCGGATGCGCCGCCGCTGCCACCGCACTGGGGCGGTTTCCTGGTGCAGCCGACGCAGGTGGAATTCTGGCAGGGACGGCAGAGCCGCCTCCACGATCGCCTGCGCTACCATCTGCTGGCTGGTGCGTGGGTGCTGGAGCGGCTCTCACCCTGATACGACGCCGCTGAAACCGGCGAGGCTCCGGGTTCATTCGCCCGGCATGACCTCTCCCGTACATCTCATCCTCGGCGCCACCGGTGGCATCGGCTCGGCCCTCGCGCGCCAGCTGGCTGCGACCGGCGCCAATCTCGTGCTGGCCGCACGCAATGAATCGGCGCTGACGGCGCTGGGCGCCGAACTGGGTGCCACCACGGTACTGGTGGATGCCATCAGTGCCGCCGACATCGATCGCGCGGTGGAGACGGCGGTGACGACGTACGGCCGCATCGATGGCGCGGCGAACTGTGTCGGCTCGATCCTGCTCAAGCCGGCGCACCTGACCCGGCCCGAGGAGTTCGACGACGTGATCAGCGTCAACCTGCGTTCGGCGTTCTCGCTGGTGCGTGCGGCATCACGACCGATGATGAACAACAGTGAACCGGCGGGTGGCAGCATCGTGCTGGTGGCATCGGCGGCAGCGCGCATCGGCCTCGCCAATCACGAGGCGATCGCGGCAGCGAAGGGCGGCATCATGAGCCTGACGCTGTCGGCGGCGGCCAGTTATGCGGCCAAGCAGGTGCGGGTGAACTGTGTGGCGCCGGGCCTGGTCCGCACGCCGCTCACCGCGCGCATCACCGGCAACGCGGCCGCCGAGCAGTCATCGCTGGCCATGCATGCGATCGGGCGGCTGGGAGAGCCGGGCGACGTGGCGCGGGCGATCGCGTTCCTGCTGGATCCGCAGAACAGCTGGATCACCGGGCAGACGCTGGGTGTGGACGGGGGGCTGGGGACGCTGCGCAGCCGCTGACGCGTACTGCGCGACGGCCGTCTCCGCTCAGAGATCCAGCAGGCCGTGTGCGCGCTCGCTGGCGTACCAGGCGCGCGCGGTGGGTGTGAGCATGCCGCACAATCCGGCGAAGATCGCGGTGGCGCCGACGACGTACGGCAACGCGCCCGGCACGTCGGGCCAGGTCATCATCACGCCGATCATCAGCGGCGCGAACGCGCCGATCGACGCCGCGAACAACGCCGTGCGTGAGAGCCGGACCGCACGCAGGCAGCCGTAGGCCGTGAGCGGCAGCAGGAGGAACAGCACACCGGCAGCAGGGGCACCGCCAACGGCCGTCGTGACGGCGAAGAGCACGCCGGAGAAAGCGATGGCGCACAGCGACGCAAAGACGGTCAACGGCGGTCGCATCACTTCACGCGTTCGAGAGCCATGGACGCATCCCGCAGCGATGGGTTCGACCGGAGCGCCGCCTGGTATGCGGCACGCGCGTCGGCTTTGCGATTCTGCTTCTCGTAGATCTGACCGAGGCGGTAGTTGGCGTTGGCCAGCGGCGGATCGTTGGGGCCGCGCTTGCCACGTAGGTATTGCTGGAGTGCCTGCTCACCGCGCTGCAACTGCTGCCCTGACACCGCCGCCGTGCGACCGACGCTGAACAGCGCGAACATCGCGTTGCTGCGACGCGCCTGCCACCGTGTGATGGTGGCGAAGGCCTCGGCGTGCCGGCCGGCATCGGCCTGCATGGCGGAGAGGTTCGCCCATCCGATCACGCTGTCGGGGTACTGCGTGGTGGCACCGAGCAGCAGCCGCTCCACCGCAGGCTTGTCATTGTTCGCCGCCGCCACCGCGAGTGCCGCACCGAGGCCACGATACCGATCGACCTTCGCGATCGCCGCGGCCTGCTCGGCGGCCTTCGCCTTGTCGCCGCCCAGCGGTGCAGGCGTGGCGAGCAGGTACTGCATCAGCCCTTCGCGCGCATCGAGGTTGGTGCCATCGAGCGCGATCGCCTTCTGATAGGCATCCCG
Organism: Gemmatimonadaceae bacterium; assembly: GCA_031369265.1. Classification (GTDB taxonomy): domain Bacteria; phylum Gemmatimonadota; class Gemmatimonadetes; order Gemmatimonadales; family Gemmatimonadaceae; genus JACMLX01. The sequence continues at coordinate 20,667 of JANMON010000034.1, forward strand.
GATGCCGGCGGCGAGGCGCACCTTGGTCTGGGTGTCACCGAGGCGCGCCCGGTGCCCGGTGATGTTGCCGACCCAGAGGTATGCGGCGCTGCTGCGCGGATTGGCCTTGGTGGCGGCGTCGAAGTGCGCGGCGGCGCTGTCCCACTGCGACGCCATCACACTCAGGCAGCCGGCCGCGAAATGCCGCGTCGGTGCAGTTGCCGCGGCGAGGCGCTGCATCGCGACGCGATCGGTCGCACTGCCCGTGATGGCGCGCTCGCAGGTGCGCGCGTCGGCCAGCGTCTGGGCGTGCGCCGGCACGGTGAGCACCGCAATCGCGACCAACGTGAACAGGGAACGACGGGGCATGACGTGGCGACGGAGAGGTGGTGCCGAGCGATGCGGACTCAGCGTCCGCGCATGACGGGCAACCAGCGTGCGATCATTTCCGGACCGGGATAACCGGGCACCGTCTCCACGATGCGGCCACCACTGTCCGTGCGGGCGAAGATCGGTGTGCCGGGGATGCGGAAGGTGAGCAGCACCTGATCACTCTCGCCGTCGGGTCCGGAGCTGAATGCTCCCGTAACCCCGAACGAAGTGAGCATGGCGCTGCCCGCCGCTTCCCCTTCAAGGGTGACGACGCGCAGCATCGGGACACCGTCACGCCCCTGCATGGCCGCGATGTCCTTCAGGGCGGCGCGGCAGAAGGAGCAGGTCCGGGAATTGACCATCAGGATGGCGGGCCGGCCGGTGGGGGCCAGCGCCACGCGGGTGCCGGCGGCGTCGCGGACCATCAGGCTGGTCACGGCGGCGCGGGCCTGCCCTACGGCGGGGTCGTCGCTCGCCAGCGGCGCCGGTGTGCGGTCGAACGCCAGCCGGCCCACCAGCGCCAGCCCCAACGCGCCGGCGAGCACCCAGGCCAGCATTTCGCGGCCGCCGACCTTCGCGGGCGCGCTCATATCAGGCCCAGCTCTCGGCTTCGTTGGCCAGCTCATCCAGCAGCCGCACGTAGGTGTCGTAACGCACCGGCGAGATGTCGTCCCGGGCCAGCGCGTCACGCACCGCGCACCCCGGCTCCACCACATGCACGCAGTCGGCGAAACGGCACTGCCCGAGGTACGGCCGGAACTCGGGGAAGTAGCCGTCGAGGTGTTCGGCGGTGAGCCCCCACATCCCGATCTCGCGCAGCCCCGGCGTGTCCACCACGAAGCCGCCGCTGGGCAGCGGATGCAGCAGCGCCCCGACGGTGGTGTGCCGGCCCTTGTTCACGCTCTGGCTGATCTCGCCGACGCGGAGGTCGAGGCCGTGGAACATGGCGTTCATCAGGCTGCTCTTGCCCACACCGCTGGGGCCACTGAGGGCGGTGGTCCGACCCTCGAGCACACGGCGCAGCGACTCGAGGCCACGGCCGGTTTCGGTGCTGGTGACATGCACCGGATACCCTGCCCGTTCGTAGTCGGCGAACCGGAGGCGCACACTCTCCGGCGAGACGAGGTCGGCCTTGTTGATCACGACTCGCGCCGTGATCTCGTTGGCTTCGGCAATGATCAGGAAGCGATCGATCATGCGCGGATGCGGCTCGGGGTTGGCGGCGGCGAACACCACCAGCACCTGGTCCACGTTGGCGGCCACGATGCGCTGGCCATAGCCACCGCCGGGCGCGCGCCGCGCGAGTTGCGACCGGCGCGGCATGATCTCGGCGATCGCCCAGCGCGCCCCTTCCTCGTCCTGCTCGATGCGCACCTCATCACCGACGGCCAGCTTGAGCGTTGGTGCTTCGCTCTCCTCGTTTCGGTCGTCGCGCTTGTCGGCGCGCGACTTCACACTGGCGCGGGCGCGGCCGCCGTCCTTGTCGGCGCGGGCCTGCTTGCCCTTGGCGTCGTCGTAGCGCTTGAGGCGCCCGCGCAATGCGGCATCCACCACCAGGCCGTCGGCGCGGCGCACACGCCAGACGCCGCCGGTGCCACTGAGCACGGTACCGGCGTTGTCGGCCGTCATGACGACGGGTTCAGTCATGCGACGCGCCGCCGGTGGACGAGTCGTCGTCATCGCGCATCACGTCGAACCAGCGCCGTGTGGGTGCGGGCGCGGTCTCGGCGATGCGTTGCTCGAGCAATTCACGCACCTGCTGCAACGACAGGGCACCGAGTGTCTCGCGTGCCGTGGCCTGGGTGGTAGCGCGGGCGAGGTAATCGGTCTCGAGATGCCCTTCGACGCCCGCGGCACCAATCCGGCGCCACCGCAGGAACAGCAGGTAGGCGCCCCAGAGCGTGCCGGCATCGTTCACCTGGTCCAGACACAGCTCCACCGAATAGGCGAAGCCGTCACTGCCATCGAAGGCTGCCGGCCGGCCGTGGACGAGTGCGTAACCACCGATGGTGTTCGCGTCGCCCAGGCTGTGGTCCGCCGGCAGGTGCTGCCCGCTCACCTGCTCACCATGCGCCGGCGCCACTCACGACGGCATCATGCCGACTTGCGTCCACCGATCATTTCCTTCACCACGTTCCCCGCCATGAAGGCCACGTTGGCGGGGCGCTCGGCGAGACGACGCATGAGGTACGGATACCACTGCGTGCCGAAGGGCACATAGCAACGCACGCGATACCCGTCGCGCACCAGGCCTTCCTGCAGGTCGCGACGCACGCCGTAGAGCATCTGGAACTCGTAGCGATCGCTGGCGATGCCCTTCTCCTTCGCGAACCGCTTGGCCTCGGCGATGATCACTTCGTCGTGGGTGGCGATTCCCGGATAGTTGCCGTGCTCCATCAGGTGATGCATCGCCGTGACGTAGTTGCGATCCACGTCGGCCTTCTCCGGGAACGCGACAGCGGCCGGTTCCTTGTAGGCACCCTTGCAGATGCGCACGCGCGCGCCGAGTTCATTGGCGCGCTTGACGTCCGCCTCGGTGCGATACAGGTAGCTCTGCAGCACGATGCCGACGTTGGCGCGGAAGTCGGGATAGAAGTGCTGCTCGAACAAGTCGAGGGTTTTCTGCGTGTAGGCGCTGGACTCCATGTCGAGGCGCACGAAGTTGCCATACTGCTTCGCACGTTCGAGGATCTCGCGCGTCACCTTGACGCAGAGTTCATCGGAGATGTCCATGCCCATCGCCGTCAGCTTCAACGAGACGTTGGCATTCAGCTTCTCGCGCGCGATGAGGTCCAGCAGCTGCAGGTATTCCCGCTGCGACGCGTAGGCTTCCGTCTCGTTGGTGGTGCTTTCGCCGAGCAGGTCGAGCGAGGCGGTGATGCCCTTGGCGTTGAGCCCGCGCACCGCCTCGATGGCGGTGGTCACCGATTCCCCGGCCACGAAGCGCGAGGCGAACGACTTGGCGACGCCGTTGTGGCGCACGAAGTTGAAGATGCCCTGCTGGTTGGACAGGAACAGGAGCGCGTTACGCAGCATCAGCACGCAGGGAGTCGGGTGAACGCGCCACCGCAGCCTGCGGGACGCCAAGCGGGGAAATATAGCCGCGGGCGTGACGGGAAGCCGCCAACTCAGCGTGCCGGCAGACGTGTCAGGACCCGCAGCACCGGATGGTATTTCCCCATCAGCAGCCGCTGGTCGAAGAGGTTCCAGGTGGTGGCGCCGTCATTGGACTGGGGCTCCAGCAACTGCGCGGCGACGAGCAGCTGGGGCTGCGTGGCCGGCACCCAGCGCCATCCGCCCGGTGGCCGCATGCGCAACGGCACCCAGCGACCGAGCAGGCTGACCTCGCGGTGTCCCTGAAAGGCGCGCGGCGAGCGTTCCACCGAATCGAGCTGGAAGCGTTCGACGCTGACCACGGCCGCGGTGCCGATCCGCGGACGCACCTGGACGCCGTGGCGCGCGAGCAGCGTGAGCAGGGTGGTGTCGCTGGCCTCGATCAGCCAGCCGCCCGGCGGCACGGCCGCGACGCGGGTGGCATCGAACCGGTCGCGCACATCCATCAGCTGTGGTGCGATGCGCCCCGTGCGACGGATGCCGCGCGGCACGCCCGGCTCGATCGACTGGCTGTCACGATCGGCTTCCAGCGCTTCCACCAGCACGCTGTCGCGGAATGGACGCGTGGTGAGACGTGTCTCGAGCACGAGACTCTTGGCAGCCACGCCGGACGCCAGCGCACGACGGGTGGCGGTGACACGCGCGAGAATCGACGGGTCGGTGGCCACGGTGCGGAGCAACTCGCGGATGAAGGCCGCACTGCTGCGCACGCGGACGTCGAACGGATCGTGTGAGTAGGCCTCGCTGAGCACCGAGATGCCGCCGGTGAGGCCGAAATAGTTGGAGCCGAAGCGCGGCCGCGAATCGTAGGTGAACCACCCTTCCTTCTGCGCGTCGAGGGTCACCTCGCGGGCGAACGAGTTGCTGAAGTTGCCGTAGGCGTACGTCGCCACTCCGGCGCGCTGGAGGCGACGGCGGATGCCGGCCAGCAGCGTGTCGCCGGTGTACGCGGCCAGTGGCGCGCCGGGGTGCAACGACGGCGACCAGGTGAGGTTGTAGCCGTGATAACTGCCGTTGGTGGTGTGCAGGTCCACGAATACATCCACGCCGCCGTTGGTGAGCAGTGGCAACATCGCGCGCGTTTCCGGTGCCTCGGCCTTGATGTAATCGCGATTCAGGTCGAGCCCATCGCCGTTGGCGCGTTCACCGATGACGGCCGGGCCGAGTTGTGCACCGCGATTGCGCGCCTGTGGACCCAGTGCCTCGTTGCCGTCGGCGTTGTACATCGGGATCACGATCAGCGTCAGGCTGTCGAGCAGGTTGGGGCGCGCGTCGGTGACGAGGGTGCGCAGCAACGCCAGCACCGCTTCCTTGCCTTCCACTTCACCGGCGTGGATGTTGGCCTGCAGCAGCACCACCGGCCGGCGACGCGGCGCGGCCATGACGGCGTCGCAGCTTTCGTCGGTGCGGTTGCTGCGCGCGCAGGCGGTGACGGCCAGCAGCGGACGCCCGCGCGGTGATGCCCCGAGCCGGGTGAGGCGCATGATGCGATTCGGCGCCGCCTTGGTGTGAATCGTGTCGAGGAACGCCATCGCTTCCTCGTACGGCGTGGTCTCGCAGAAGCCGGTGCGTTCGGCGCGCGTGGCCGGTGAGGGGAGCGGTGATGGGACTTTGGGCTCGCAGCGCCACGCTGCCGGGCGACGGGGCGCGGTGCGCACGGCCTCGCCGGCGATCCGCGCCCGTTCGAACGAATCGTCCGGGACGGGCGGCCGCGGCGGTGTGCAGGCCATCAGGATCAGGACTGCGCTGAACATCACACCGGCTGTGTTCACAGGTTCTCGCGGAGGAAGCGGGTGAACGCCTGGTACAGGTGCACGGTGGTGTTGCCGCCGCTGATGGAATGCGTGCGATTGGGATAGAACAGCTGCTGCATGGGGCGGTTGGCGCGCACCATGCGCTCGATCAGTTGCACGGAGTTCTGCGGATGCACGTTGTCATCCCCGGTGCCGTGCACGAGCAGGAATCGGGCCCGGATGCCGGCCACGGCATTCTGCGGTGCAGTCTCGACGTAGCCGGCCGCGTTCTCCTGCGGCGTCCACATGAAGCGCTCGGTGTAAATGGTGTCGTACAGGCGCCAGTCAGTCACCGGCGCCACGGCGATCACGGCCTTGAACAAGTCACCGCCCTTGCCCGCCACCATCGTGGCCAGGTAGCCGCCGAAGCTCCAGCCCCAGAAGCCAATGCGCGACGCATCCACCCACGACTGCCGTCCCAGCCAGCGTGCGGCGTCGAGTTGGTCCTGCGTCTCCATCAGGCCGAGGCGCAGTTGCGTGACCTTGCGGAACGCACGGCCGCGGAAGGCCGCACCGCGGTTGTCCACCACCACCACCACGTAGCCTTGCTGCGCCAGCGAGACGTGCCACAGGTAGCGCGCACCGCCCCAGCCGTCGATCACCTGCGGTGCGGCCGGTCCGCCGTAGGTGTGCATCAACACCGGATACTTCTTCGTGCTGTCGAACGCCGGCGGCAGGATGCGATACGCGTCGAGGCGGGTGCCATCGGGCATCGGCACGGTGAAAAGTTGCGCCGGCGGCACTCCCAGCGTCGCCAGGCGCGTCGTGAGCGCGGCGTTTTCGGCCACGGTGCGCACCGTCGTCATCTGCGGCAGTGCGTGCAGCGTGACGGTGGGCGGCACACCGAGGCGCGACCAGGCGTCGAACAGGTACGCGGCGGTGGGGCTGATCGACATCGCGTGCGAGCCGTCACCGACGGTGAGGCGCTGCTGGCGACGCCCGTCGAGCGACACACGCATCAACTGCTGCTGCGTGGCTGCGGGCCACGCCACCTGCACGTAGGCGGCGTTCGCCTTGGTGTCGATCGCCAGCAGGTCCAGCACGTCCATCCCATCCTGCGTGACGCGACCCAGCAGACGGCCATCGCGGCGATAGAGGTAGTACTGCTGCCACCCGCTGCGATCACTGCGCAGCAGGAATCGCTGATGATCGGGCAACCACGTCACCGGCTCGCCTTCCACGTTCACGTACGCGGAATCGCGTTCAGTGACGATGATGCGACCGGTGCCGGTGGAGGCGCTGACCAGCATCAGGTCCAGCTGCACCTGCCGGCGTGGCACGCGCTGCACCGCGATGGAGTCGGCGTCGAGCCACTCCAGCCGCGTGATGTACTGCCCGGTGTCGGGGCCGACCTGCAACGCATGACGGTCGCCACCGTCGGCGTCGATGACGTGGAGGGTGACGCGCGAATTGGCGGTGCCGGCTTTCGGATAACGCAGCGTGGAGACGCGAGGATAGTCGCCCAGTTCATCCACGATCGGATACGCGGGCACGTCGCGCTGGTCGAACCGCCAGAAGGCGATGCGGCGACTGTCCGGACTCCAGCGGAATGCATCACGCAGGCCCAGTTCCTCTTCGTACACCCAATCCGTGGTGCCGTTGATGATGTCGTCGCTGCCGTCAGCGGTGAGGCGGGTGGGCACACCGCTGACGAGATCCTTGACCCACAGGTCGTTGCCGCGGCCGTAGGCCACCTTGCGACCGTCGGGCGAAAACTTGGCGAACATCTGCAGGTTGGGATCGGACGCACCGCTGGCCAGCCCGGTGGCGAGAAAGCTCGGTCCGGCCGGCGCGGCGGGTGCCGTCACGGCCGTTGCCTCCACCAGCGGCGTCACCGACTGCGTGGCCAGATCGACCACGTGATACAACCCACGCGTGTTGGTCCGCCACACGCGCACCGACGAATGGAACACCAGCGCCTTCGATTCGTCCGCCGACAGCGTGACATCCTCCACATCGATCGCCGCGCCCGACGCGTCCTTCAAGACCCCGATGGGCACCAATACCCGCTCGGCGCCGGTCACGGCATCCACCTTCACCAGCGCCGTGCCACCGATGTCGGGCTTCACACGGAGGAAGCTCCGGCCATCCTTCATCCACTGCACCGCCGGCAGGCCCTGCGCGGCGAAGTCGCGGGTGCGGAAGATCTGGTCCACGGTGAGCGGTGGCACCGGTGCCTGCGACAGCAGCGCCGGGGCGGCGACGACGGTGATCGCGATCGCGCGGCGCGTGAGACCGAGGAGCGTCATCGGTGGCGCAGGAAACCACGGGAGGGTCGACATCTATTTCGGCAGGGGCGGCATGCGGCGACCCTCGCCTTCGAGACGGAAGATCGCGATCGGTGAGCGCCAGGCGGTGGAGTCGCGATCACGATAGGCCGTCACGTACCAGCGATAGTTCTGTGTCAGCGAATACCGGAACGCCTCCGGCAGCACGACCTGCGTGTCGGTGGTGACGGAGGTGAAGATCGGGGTTTCCACCGAGTCGGACAGCACGACCTCGTACCGCGACGCCTCGGTGGCGGGATGCCACGCGATGCGTCGGTCAGCGACCTTCACGTAGCCGACCGGCGACGCGAGGGCGACGGTGACACCTTCCTTGCCGCGCTGCGGCAGGGCGATGCCCTCACCGGCGGGCTTGCAGCCGGTGAGGAGCGCGACGAGGGGAACGGCAGACAGCAGACGGTGCATCGGCGGCGACCAGGGCGCCTGAACGGTGAAGAGCGGGGAATGTGGGGTGGTGCGACAATGGCGGACGCCGGGTGCGGGCGCGGGCCGTGGAGGCAATCTCGCTTCGGGCAGACTGAGCAGGCATCCCCCTTGCGGCGGATTCGGCTGACTGGGCGTTGCTCACCTCGGCGGGTGTTGGCCGGTCGGTGCAGGTAACGATGTGCGAAGATTCGTTCGGCAGGCGATGCAAGTGATTCCGATGACGGCATACATTCAGGCTCAGATGCGACAGTTCTCCCAACTCGTTGGAGCGACGCTGTTCCCGATCGCCGTGGCTGCCCAGGCCCCGGCGGTTCGCGCGCTGGACTCCCTGCCCCCGCGCATGCTGCCGGTGCTGGCGCTGCGGGCCAAGACCGCCGACCGGGTGTCGGCCACGCAGGCCGAGTGGCGCAGCTGGGCGGTGGCGGCGCCGGAGTCGCCGGCCCCGCGCCTGGCTCTGGCGTTGCTGTCGCGGTACGACATCCGATACGCCGACGGCACCGCATGGCTGGACAGCGCGGCCAGCCGAGCCACCGCGCCAGTCTGGCGTTCCGCGGTGGCCCGCGAGCGGATCGCCGCCCGCCTGATGCGCGGGGAGTTCACGGGCGTGGACACGCTGATGCGGGGGCTGATGGCCGACACGGCAGGGCTGCCACCGGGCGAGCTGGCTGAGGTGCTGTACCTGCAGGCCGGGTTCCAGCGTCGGGTGACGCGCCGGATTGCCGAGGGCGGGCTGGACGCTGTGCTGGCGCTGACCTCGCCGGCCGACTCCTCGATGCAGGCGCGGGTGGGGTGCCTGCGGGCTGCAACCGAACCGAAGCGGATGCTGGAGCTGGCCGAGCCGGCGATCGCGATGGCGAAGGCGTACGGGTTGCCCTCGATCGGGGCCAACTGCGAGCTGGCCGTCGCCACCAATTTCATCGGTGCCGGCGACATGCCCGCGGGCGTGCGGTGGCTGACGCGATCCGAGGCCACCGCGCGCGCCGCCCACGACGATCCCACGCTGGCGGCCGCCCTGCAGTGGCACGGCTACTCGCAGCGCACGCTGGGCTATGTGCAAGCGGCCCGGCGCTGGTACACCGACGCGATCCGCGTGGCGCAGCGCATTGGCGACCGCAACGTGGAGGCGTGGGCGCTGCTGGGCGTGGCGTCGTCGGCCCGCGACGTGGGTGACGCCAGCACCGCCAGCAGCGCGCTGGCGCGCACCGCGACGCTGTTCGAGGCGACCGGCGACCAGCTGGGCTCGATGAATGCGCAGCTGGAACGGGCACAGGCCCGCATCCTGGTGCGCGACCTGGCCGGCGCCGACAGCATGGTGCAGCGCATCCGCACCCAGGCCGATTCGATGGGCAACACCAGCGCTTCGCTGCGCGCGGTCTACCTGCTGGCCGACATCGCGCTGCGCCGCAACCAGCTCGACGACTGCAGCCGGCTGCTGGACGAAGCAGCGCCGCTGATCGAGAAGCTGGGTGCACCGTGGAGGGCGCAGTTGCAGGAGTATCGCGGCATGCTGGCGCAGCGCGGTGGCGACAGCCAGCGCGCGATCGCGCTGCTGACGGACGTGCGCAAACGGTACGTGAACGCACAGGACCTGTACCTGCACAACATCGATGGATCGCTGGCGCTGGCGTGGTTGAACTCCGGCGACTCGGCGCGTGCGGCGGCGATGATCGACGAGTCGAGCCGCCGCCTGGATGCCGTGCGTGACACACTGGCGTTGTCGGGGCTGCGACGGGTGGTGGGATCGCCCGATTACTGGGGCGCCACCAACGGCAACATTGACCAGGCCATGGCGGCGTTCGTGGAGTCGCCGCGCTGGCTGCCGACGGTCTTCCGCGTCACCGAGCGCTCGCGCGCGCGGGCCTTGATCTCGGGCACATTGGCGAACGAAGGGGACACCAACACCACCGAGATCACCGCCGCGCGACGCCGTGTGCGTGCCAGTGCCACCGTGCTGGCCGACGTGCAGCGATCACTGAAGCCGAACACCGCGCTGTTGGTGTACGCCGGCGGCCGCGCACGTGCCCGCACGTCGATGATGCTGATCACGCGCAATTCAGCGCGGGGCTTCACGCTGGCACCACTCGATTCGCTGGACCGCGACATCGTGCGCTGGCTGGCGCTGCTGGAGAGCGGCGAGCCGGGTGTGGGTGCCGGACGGCGTGTCGCGACGTCGGTGCTCTCCACGGCGCTGCGCTCACTGCCGGCGAGCATCCGTCGCCTGGTGATCGTGCCGCATGGTCCGCTGTACCGCGTTCCGTTTCAGGCCCTGCCGTTCGGCAACGGCGTGCTCGGCGATCGCGCGGTGGTGACGATCTCGCCCTCGGTGTCGATGGCGCTGACCTATGCAGCCGATCCGCGGCAAGTACCGGGGCGCGTGCTGGCGATGGGGGCGGGTGACACGGAGGTCGCCAGTTCACTGCCGCAGTCGCTGGACCTGATGCTCGAGCGCAGTGATCGTGGCAACCCGCTGGCGCCACTGCAGGCTGCCGGCGACGAGGCGCGCGCGGCGGCGGCGTGGGGTATCGGATCGATGGCGCTGACGGGGCAAGCTGCATCGGAGACGGCGCTCAAGCGCGAGGCTCGCGGCGCCTACACGGTGCTGCACGCAGCCGCCCATGCGCTCACCAGCGACCAGGCGCTGGGTGCGAATTACCTGATCCTGCGTCCCGACGCGAGCGACGACGGCTACGTGTCCGGCGGTGAGCTGGCCACGCTGAGCGGTGGCATGTCGATGGTGGTGTTGTCGGGCTGCCGGACCACGGGCGACTTCGGCTCGCACGGCGACGCGGTGGACGGCCTGGTGGCGCCATTGCTGGCGCGCGGCGTGCGCACGGTGATCGCCAGCCACTGGGCGGTGAGCGATCGCTGGACGAAGGTGCTGATGGAGCGCTTCTACGAGCGGCTGGCGGCCGGTGCGTCCACCGCGGATGCGATGAATGGCGCGCAGACGTCGTTGCGTCGCGCTGGGGTCCCGCCGCGCTTCTGGGCAGCGTTCAGCGTGATCGGCGATGGCGCGCTGACGTTCTCACCGGCGACGATGAGCCGCTCACGCTGAGCCGTGCGCGGTCAGCGCACGGTGATCTTTTCCACCCGCGAGCGAATCTCGGTGCCATCGGTGCCACGGGAGCGCACCCACCAGCGGTAGGGGCCCGGCTTGAGCGAGGCGCGGGGGACGACGGTGATGGTGTCGTTGGTCTCGGTTGCGAAGACCGGATCGTCGTTCACATCCAGCACTTCGACCCGATAGCGGGCGGTGGTGCGGAGTGACTTCCATGTCAGCGTGACCGGTGCCGCGGCCGTGTGCTGGACCACGTCCTGCAACTCCACCGACGATCCCAGCGATCGCACGTCGTCCCTCCTGGGCAGCGTGAAGACGTACCAGCTGGTGCTGGAGACGAGCATCAGTGACGCGGCCAGCAGGATGGGCTTGAGCGCCGACCGCGCGGTCCGGCGACGCGCGGGGGCGCCGGCGAGAGTCAGCGGGGTGGTGCGTGCCGGGGGGCGGGCATCGCCGAGGAGCGCGTGGGTGCCGGTGGTGGAGGCCCGGGCCGCGACCAGATGCACGAGGGTCAGCATGCCATCGGCGCTGGCCAGGAGTTGCTCCACCACCGCACTGCGGGCGGCATCGTCACCGTCCTCGTCGGCGAGCAGCGCCAAGGCGGCCTCGTCCGGAAGTGGCAGCGGCGAAAAGGCACGCGTCGCGCCTTGGGAGAGTACGAACGCATCGCGGAGCGATGCGGGCACGGGCCCAGGATCAAGCGGCAGCGGTTGGTGTTCGGAGCTCATGATTCGTAGTTCCCCCATTCGATCCCGCGCGCGACCAGATACTCGCGCAGGTCCGACAATCCACGGTATAGCAGGTTACGGGTCTTGGCCTCGCTCCAGCCGAGGAGGGCCTCGATTTCGTCGCGGCGGAACCCCTCGAGGTGCAGTTTGACCACAGTCCGGCGTGCCAGGCCCAGTGAGTCGACACCAGCCCGCACAACGACTCCAAGCGACGCCGCCTCGACGTCGGCGTCGGGGCCCGGCCCGGGAGCGGGTAACGGGAGGTCCTCGACCGGGTCGTGCGTCGCGGCGCGGCGGCGACGGCGCAGCAGATCCAGGACTGCCGTCGTGACCACGCGTTGGAGATATGACGCGGAGAGTTTGGCGATGTTCTCAGGATTGCCGCACACCCTCCATAAACGGATGCGGACCTCTTGTTCCGCCTCGCCGATGTCACTGGGCGGAAGGCGATATCGAGCTCCTGTGGCCCTAATTGATCCTGAGAAACGTCTCACGATCTCATCGAGTAATGCCGAGAGTTTGCGATCATCAGGGGGAGTTGCCTCGAGGCGCTCTCGCAGTCGTCCCTGTTCAGGATCGTGGATCACACGGGCTTTCCGGAGGCGGGATAGAACCGCTCGCCACGCTCCGCCATCTCACGCAGTCGCGACGACGCCTGGTAGCGGCCCGGGAACTCACGCTCGAGGGCATCGAGTGTTGCCACCACCGCGGCGGCACCCGTCCGGTCGATCCACCGGAATGGCCCACCACGGAATGGCGGGAATCCAATGCCGAAGACGGCACCGATGTCGCCATCCCGCGCCGATCGCAGGATACCATCCTCGAGGCACAACACCGCCTCGTTGAGCATGGCATAGACACATCGTTGCACGATCCGCGCCGCCGATTCGGTGGTGCGCTTCTGTCCGGTGGGCAGCAGGTCGTACACCGACGAGTCCACGCCACCCTTCTTGCCGGTCTCATCGTACTGGTAGAAGCCGCGGCGGCCCTTGCGCCCGAGCCGCCCGGAGCGGATCACACGCTGAATGGACTCGTTCGGCGCCATTCTCGCACCGAACGCCTCGGCCACGATCGCTCCGGCCTTGGTGGCGACGTCGAGACCCACTTCGTCCACCAGCGTGATCGGCCCGACCGGAAAGCCGAACTTCACCAGCGCATCATCGATGCTCTCGATGCTCACACCTTCGTCGAGCAGCAGGCCGGCAGCGTTGACGTACGGTGACAACACGCGGTTGGCGTAGAATCCCGGCCCATCACGCACCACGATCACCGTCTTGCCCAGCTGCCGGCCGTAGGCCACCGCACTCACCACCACCTGCGGATCGTTGCCCGCGTGGGTGATGATCTCGAGCAGCGGCATCTTGTGCACCGGCGAGAAGAAGTGCATGCCCAGCACGCGCTCGGGCCGCACACTGGCACTCGCGATGCGCCCGATCGGGATGGTGCTGGTGTTGCTGGCCACGATCGCACGCACCGGCACCACCGCCTCGATCTCGCGCAGCACCTGGTGCTTGACCTGCAGGTCCTCGAACACCGCCTCGATCACCATGTCCACGTTGCCGAAGCCGGTGTAATCGGTGGTGCCGCTGACACTCAGCATCAGGTCTTCGAACTGCGGACGCGTGACCTGCTTGCGCACCAGCTTCTCGCGCATCACCTCGCGCACCGCCGCCAGCCCCTTCGCCACCCGCGACACGTCGGCGTCCTTGATGCGCACGATGGTGCCGGCCGGACTCGCAACACTGGCGATGCCGGCGCCCATGAACCCGGCGCCGAGGATGCCGAGTCGCGACACCGGCAGCGGCTTTGGGATCACATCGACACCATCCACGCCCTTGTCGCGCTTGAGCGCGGTGGTGGCGAAGAAGAGGAACACCAGCTCCTGCGATTCCGGCGTCATCGCCAGCTCGCCGAAGAGGCGGGCCTCGGTCTGGTAGCCATCGCCATCGCTGCTGTAGCCCGCGGCCACCGCATCGAGTGCCGCCAGCGGCGCCGGATAGAGTCCCTTCGTCTTCGCCAGCACCCCTTCCTTCGCCTTGCGGAAGACGATCGCGCGCCCGATCGGATTCTCGTCCAGCAGCATCTCGCCGGCGCCCTTGTGCTTGGCCTCGTGGCGTCGGGTGCCGTCGGCCAGCTCCATCGCACGCTGCAGCGCCACGCGACGCAGGATGCTCGGGTGCACCATCTCATCCACGAGGCCGAGTTGCAGCGCCTTTTTGGCGCGCACCGTCTTGCCGGTGAGGATCATGTCGAGCGCGGCCTGCAACCCGATCAGCGCCGGCAGACGCTGCGTGCCACCGGCGCCGGGCAGCAGGCCAAGCTGTACTTCGGGCAACGAGATGGCGGTTTTCGGGCTGTCGGTGGCAATGCGCCAATGCGCTGCCAGCGCCAGCTCGGTGCCGCCGCCGAGACACCCACCATGAATTGCACAAACCACCGGCTTGCCGTCGGCGAGCGCCTGAAAATCGGCCTGACCGGCGCGGCTGGCCTGTTCGGCATCCTCCGCCGAGCGGAACGTGAGGAACGCCTCGATGTCGGCGCCGGCGATGAAGTTGTCGCGCTTTCCGCTGATCAAGACGGCCGCGCGGATTGCCGGATCACGCTGGATGTCCGACAGCGCCTGCCGCAGGTCGTCCTGCGCTCCGGTGGTGAACGTGTTGACAGGCGAATCGGGCAGGTCGAAGGTGAGCACGGCGATGCCGTTCTCGACCTGCATGGAGATCGCGCGCTGGGTACTGGCGGGTGCGGTCATGGATGTCTGGGAATCGTCAGGCGCGTTCGATGACCATCGCAAAGCCGAGTCCGCCGGCAGCACAGACCGTGAGCAGGCCGAACTGGCCGCCGCGCCGCGCCAACTCGTTGCACAGCGTGGTGGTGACGCGGGCCCCGGTGGCGCCGAACGGGTGACCGATGGAGAGCGAGCCGCCCATCACGTTGAGCTTCGCACGATCCACCTCGCCGACGGGCTGCGCGAGGCCGGCGCGTTCGGCCCAGTGCTGGGACTCGAAGCCGCGCAGGTTGCTCAGCACCTGCGCCGCGAAGGCTTCGTGCATCTCGATCAGGTCGATGTCGCGCAACGTCAGACCGGCGCGCTGCAACGCCTTCGGTGCCGCAATCACGGGGGCTTGCAGCAACTGCTCGCCGGGATCGAGCGCGGCGCTGGCATAGGAGCGAATGAATCCGATCGGCTGGTAGCCGAGTGCGGCCGCCTTCTCCTCGCTCATCAGCAGCACGGCACCGGCACCATCGGTCAGTGGTGATGCGTTACCGGCTGTGACGCTGCCGTACCGCTTGTCGAAGACTGGCTTCAGCGCGGCCAGCTGCTCCATCGTACCGTCCTCGCGCACGCCGTTGTCGGTGGTGGCGATCTTCTCGTACTTCGGCGGCACATACACCGGAAACATCTCGGCCGAGAGACGCCCGTCGCGCAGGCCGGCGGCGGCGAGGCGATGGGAGCGCAGGGCGAATTCGTCCTGCTCCTCGCGCGGGATGCCATTCAGCTTCGCCATCTTCTCGGCACTCTGGCCCATCGACTCACCGGTGGTCGGCTCGGCGATGGCGGGCGCCACCGGCACCAGGTCCTTGGGACGGACCTTGGAGAAGGCGCTCAGCTTCTGGCTGATGTTGCGGGCCTTGTTGGCGGCCATCAGCACATCGGTGAAGCCGGGCGAGTGCAGGATCGGCACGTTGGACAACGACTCGGCACCACCGGCGATGACGCAGTCCATGTGACCGAGTGCGATCTGGTCGGCGGCATCGGCAATGGCCTGATTGGCGCTGGCGCAGGCGCGACTCACGCTCCAGGCATCGACGGTCTTGCCGAGCAGCGGCATGAGGGCCACTTCGCGCGCGATGTTCGGCGCCTGGACGCTCTGGACGACGGTGCCGAAGACCACCGCATCGACATCGGACCCGTTGAGATTCGTGCGCTGTATCAGTTCTGCGACGCAGAGCCGGCCCAGCTCGATGGCGGAGAGCGACTTGAAGAGCGTGCCGGCCTTGCTGAACGGGGTCCGGACTCCCGTGATGATGGCGACGCGACGCAGTGATCCATGCGATGTCATCGTCGTAAGTTAGCCGTCGGTAACGTGGCTGTGCCATGCGCGTCCACCGATGACAGTCCCTGTATCCCGATCGCCGGTCACCGTGTCCCTGCCCTTCCAGCACGACCCGCTCCGCGCCCCCGCCCTCGGCCTCGCATCACGGGCGCTGGCGTGGTCGGCGTTGCAGGCCGGCCCGTTCGACGTGCTGGTGGTGGGGGGCGGCATCACCGGAGCGGGCGTGGCCCGCGATGCGGCGCTGCGCGGCCTGCGCGTGGCGCTGGTGGAGGCCGACGACTGGGCCAGCGGCACCTCGTCGCGCTCATCGCGGCTGGTGCATGGCGGCGTACGGTATCTGGAGCACGGCCACCTGCACCTGGTGTTCGAGGCCAGTCGCGAGCGGCGCACGCTGTTGCGCATCGCGCCACACCTGGTGCGGCCGCTGCGTTTCACCTGGCCGGTGTACGAGGGGGCCCGCATTCCACGCTGGAAGTTGCGTGCGGGACTGATGGCGTACGACTCGCTCTCACTGTTTCGCAACGTCGGCACGCATCATGGCGCGTCGCGCCGGAACATCCTGCAGCGCGAACCGTCACTGCGCGGAGAGGGGCTGGTGGGTGGTGCGCGCTACTGGGACGCCAGCACCGACGATGTGCGACTGACGCTGGCCAACGTGCTCGCGGCCGCGGAGGCCGGCGCGGTGGTGGTGAACCACGTGGCAGTGACGTCATTCACCCACGGCGCGCAGCAGCAGGTGCATGGCGCCGAGGTGACCGACCGCGCCAGTGGTGCGCGCGGCGTGATATCGGCGCGGGTGGTGGTCAACGCGACCGGTCCGTGGAGCGACGTCACGCGACGCCTCGACGATGGCGTGGAGCGTGCGGCGGTCCATGGCAGCAAGGGCGTGCACATTGCCGTGCCGCGCTCGCGCGTGCCCTGCTGCGATGCGCTGACGCTGCTGCATCCCGATGACGGGCGCGTGTTCTTCATCCTGCCGTCACCGGTGCACACGATCATCGGCACCACCGAAACGGCAGCCACCACGGGTCCTGCCAGCGTGCGGGCCGGGCGCGACGACGTGCGCTACCTGCTGCGCGCCGCGAATCATTTCTTCCCCGCCGCGCAGCTCGACGTTGCGGATGTGATCAGCGCCTGGGCGGGCATCCGTCCGTTGGTGGCGCACGATGGCACCACCGCCAACGACGCGTCGCGCGAGCATCACATCGGTGTGTCGGAGTCAGGATTGGTGTCGGTGACCGGCGGCAAGCTGACGACCTATCGCGCCATGGCGGCCGAGATCGTGGACCGCGTGGAACGCGCTGCGGGCCGACGCCAGCTCACGGCGTCGGTGACTGGCGATGCCTTGCTGCCAGGCGCCGGTGACCTGTCGCACGACCTCGAGGTGCAGGCAGCGCTGGACACGATGCCGTCGGCAGACGTGGCGGAGCAGCTCGTGCGCGCCTACGGCGATCGCTGGCGGATGGTGTGGGGCCTGGTGGAGCGCGAACCCCAACTCGGCGAGCGACTCGATCCGGCGTTGCCGTACATCGCGGCGACGGTGATCTGGGCCGCGGTGGCGGAGGGGGCGTTCACCGTGGCCGACGTGCTGGTGCGACGCATGCCGGTGGCCTACGAGCGACAGGACGCCGGTCGCGCCCTGGCACCGCAGGTGGCGTCCCTGCTTGGGCGCGTGCATGGATGGGACAACGCCACCGTAGCCGAGGCCACGGTGGCGTTCGATGCAGAAGCGACGCGACTGTTCGCGATCGATCCCTGATCGGCCCTACTTCACGCTGACGACCTTCACGCCGGCGACGCTGGCACCGGCCGACACGTAGCCGATCGCACCGGGCGTGGACTTCACGAAGGCGATCACGTCGTCGTCGCTGGTTTTCACCGCCGGCGGCAGTTCACCACCGGCGAAGATCTGCTGTTGCCAGTAGGCATCGACGGCCGACGCCGGCCGACCGAGCACGGTGCGGGCGAACGTGCCGCGCACGGTGGAGTTCTTGGCCTGGTCCACCGGCACGGCGGCAGCGCCACCGGGGAACTTGGCGGTCCGCTTGAGGAAGAGACCAGCCACTTCGCCAGCCGGCATTTCGGACAACGGATTGGCGGTGTTGACGATGACCTTCACATCCTGCGCCTGGACCGAGGTGGCGGCGGCGGAGATGCTGACGAGGGCGATCGCAACGAGAGACAGGAGTTTGCGCATGAGTGTCATCCTCAGAAGCTGACGGCGAAGCTGCCGAGCCAGTACGAACCCTTCGAGGGCGGCGCAATGACGGGCTGGTTGTTGACGTTCGTCAGCAGCGGCACGAAGCGGTCGAAAGCGTACCCCTTCACGTTGTGATGCTCGAGGCGGACGAGCGCACCACCACCGATGCGGAAGGTACCGCCGATGGCGATGTCCTCGGTGGCCTTGACGTTCACGTTCTGCAGCGGCGCGCGCTGGAAGATGCGGTTGTCGGTCATGCTGTACTGGCCCGAGATGTCGAACTTCTCGTGCGCCGTGACGACCGCCTCGGTGGAGTAGCTCTTGCGATCCTGGTTGGGACCGATGCCGTAGACACGCAGCGCTTCACCACGCACGACGGTCCGCGGCACGATGCGCGTCTCGAGCGAATAGAGAATCTCGCCGCGGGTGCCGCGCGCGGTGTCGCTGTCGATGTGGTAGTCGGCGAAGAAGCCGCCGACGCGAGTCTCACCGACAGGGATGTTGAGCCAGCCCTGCACGCCCTTCAGGTTGTTGCCGCGGAAGGCGCGGATCGAGTTGCCAGTGGCAGTGATGACCTGCGTCCGCACTTCATTGCTGCCGGCGAAGGCATTGAAGTCGAAGCTGAAGCCGTTGCCGAGCGGCTGGCGGCGCGTGAACACGCCACCATCCACCGTCTCGCGTCCCTCGCCGTAAATCTCGAACGACGGGCGGAAGAACGGCAGCACGGTGCCGACGAAGCGGATCTCGTTGAAGATGCCGCGGGGCATCGGGGCGCGACCGACCTTGAACGAACCCCAGTTGCCGCGGCGCTGCCAGAAGGCCCACTGCATGGCGACATCGGGGATCGCGGCCTGCAGCGGGCTGTTGCCGAGGCGGCGATTCAGCAGCTGCAGCACGAACTGGTCGTGGTCGGTGACTTTGTAGCGGAACTGGAGCATCGCGGTGCGATAGTCCCAAGTGGCGTAGGTCGGGATGCCGAGGATTGGGAGATCCTTGGCGCGCCCGACGCCGGTGTTGAGCGCGGCGTGGAACTCGAACGACGGCTCGGCGCTCTGTGCGCCAGCCGTCACAGGCAGGGTGGTGGCTGCGGCGAGCGCTGCCAGCAGCAGTCGATGCAATCGCATGGGGTCGTGGTCTGGGTGGGCCGGGTCAAGCGAACTTCCCAAAGAGTCGGCCACCTCGACGATTCACTGAAGCGAATCCCACCAAGACGAGAGCTTTCTAATTGTCGCGTGACTGGTCGCACGTGATGACCACAACGCAAAACGCCACCGTGGACGCGGTGGCGTGGGGGCGATGGTGCGGTGCACGATCGCAGGGTCAGAGCATGTCGATCTGGTGGAACGTGACCAGTTCGACGATGCGCAGGCGCCGAGTGCGGGCGGGAAGCTTCAGCAGGGCCGTCTCGCCCACACTCTTGTTCTGCAGTGCGAGCCCGATCGGCGACGACATGCTCACCTGTCCCTCGATCAGTTCGCCGCCGTCACCGAAGACGAGCTCATAGATTTCCCTCTCCTCGGTGACCTGGTCCTCGACCGTGACGCGGCTGCCGAGTCCGACGCGGTCGGTGGGGATCTGCGAGACGTCGATGTCGGAGAGCTTGCTGAGCCGTGCGACCAGCTGGCCGAGGCGCGCCTGCACGAACCGCTGCCGCTCCAGCGCCGCCTTGTACTCGCTGTTCTCGCGCAGGTCGCCGTGATCGACTGCCTTCTTGATTTCCTGCGGGAGGGTGACGGTCAGCTCGTGCCGCAGCTTCGCGACTTCACTCCCGAGTTTTTCCTTGAGGGCTTCGATCATGGGACCAACCGTTGCTGCACGGGGAAACGACTGCGCCCGGCCAATGAGGGCCGGGCGGGTCTGATGAACCTACCCCCCGTGGATTCCGGGCACAACACGGCCGGGATGGCTGTCCAGCGCGAAGAAATGGCCGAGTCAGGCGGTGGTTGACATCCTGCCGCACGACGGGGTGACGCAGTGGCGATTTGCGTCCACGACGAGCCGCGTGGCCGGTTTTTCGTCGAGTGCCTTCCTCCGCGCCGACGGTGTGCTGATCGACACCGGCTTCGGCGGAGTCCGGCGCGACTTCAGCCGCCTGCTCGACTCGACCGACCTCCGCGGCGTGATCGTCACGCACCATCACGAAGATCATGCCGGGAACGTGGAACTGGTGGCGGCGCGGGGACTACCGATGTGGATGGCGCCGGCGACGCGCGCCCTGGTCACCACGGTGGCGCCGATCCGCACCTACCGCCGCCTGACCTGGTCCACGACGCCGCCGCTCCGGTCACCGGTGGTACCGTTCGACACGGCGCCGCTACAGGTGTTGCCGGCGCCGGGGCACTGCGCCGATCACCACGTGGTCTGGGATGCCGCCACGCGCACGCTCTTTGCCGGCGACCTCTTCCTCGGCGTGGCGGTGCGCATCGCGCATCACGACGAAGACTTGTGGGCGTCGATCGAGTCGCTGGAGCGCATGGCGGCGCTGGAGCCGGAGCGGATGTTCTGCGCGCATCGGGGCCTGGTGCCTGACGCGGCGGCGGCATTGCGGTCCAAGGCGGCGTGGATGCGCCAGCAGATCGATCAGGTGTCGGCGGCGATGGGCCGAGGCGAGTCCGACGACACCATCCTGCGCACCCTGATGGGTGGCGAATCACTGACCGGCTGGGCGAGCCGCGGCGAGTACTCGCGACGGAACTTCATCCGGCTGATCCGAGCGCGGACGATGCAGTCGGCACGCCGGCACGCGTAACGCGGTGACGGTGTGCGGTTGCGATACCCGTGCACCATCACCGCATCAGGGTTACTTGAGCGTCCGCAGCTCGGCGGCGGTGAACGGCGTGGTGCGCGACGCCAGACGGGCGCGGACGGCGCGCACCTGGGCGGCGGTCACCGGGGCGGACTTGTTGCCCCACTGGCTGCGCACGTACGTCAGCGTCGCGGCGAGATCGGCGTCATTCAGTACGCCGCCCCACGCCATCATGGCGCCGTTGTACTTCTTGCCCTTGACCGTGATCTCGCCCTGCAGCCCGTGCAGCACGATCGCGATCGGCACGGTGGCGGAACCGTTGACGTATTCGGAGCCGGCCAGCGGTGGGAAGGCGCCTTCGAGTCCCAGGCCCGTAGCCTGATGACAGGCGGCACAGAGTTCACCGTACTTGTTCACCGGCGGCGCCTGCGCGACGACCTCACGCACCACCGGCCGCTCGGCGGCGGCAACCGACTGCTGCGAACCGACGAATGCGGCGGCACCGCCGAGGCAGGCCGTGAGGAGCAGGGTGCGGAGAACCGGTGTCATGCAGGAAATCCCGGAGAAAGGGCGGACAGGCTGCGGTGCCAGAATCCTATGCATGACACCGCCCGGCCGCAGGTGTGCCGTCAGGCCGACCGGTCGAGTGCCTGTTCGATGTCGGCGATGATGTCGTCGCGATGCTCCAGGCCGACGGAAATCCGGATCAGGCCGGGCACGATGCCGACCTCCACCCGTTCCGCCTCGGTGAGCTTGGAGTGGGTGGTGGAGGTGGGATGGGTGACGATGCTGCGCACGTCGCCGAGGTTCGGTGTGTGCGACAGCAGCTCCAGCGCGTCGAGGAAGCGTCGCGCGCGCTCCAGTCCGCCATTCAACTCCAGCACCACGATGCCGCCACCAGCCGACATCTGCCGCAGCGCCAGTGCATGATCGGGATGGCTGGCGAGGAACGGATACCGCACGAAGTCGAGCGACGGATGGTGCTCGAAGTGTGTGGCCAGTGCGAGGGCGTTGGTGCAGTGGCGTTCCATGCGCACCGACAACGTCTCAAGGCTCTTGGACAGCACCCAGGCGTTGAACGGCGACAGCGCTGGACCCGTGTGTCGAATGAACCAGCGCAATTCGTGGATCAGCTCCGCGCTGCCGACCACCACGCCACCCAGCACCCGTCCCTGCCCGTCGATGAACTTGGTGGCCGAGTGCACGACGAGGTGTGCGCCCCACTTGACGGGCTGCTGCAGCATCGGCGTCGTGAAGCAATTATCCACGATGAACAGCAATTTCCGCTCGGCACAGAGTGCGCCCAGCATGCCGAGGTCGATGAGCGCCAGTCCGGGGTTGGATGGCGTCTCGACGAAGACGATGCGCGTGGATGGCAATACTGCGGCGGCCCACTGTTCGGCGGTGGCGTCGGCATCGACGTAGGTGGCCGTCACGCCCCAGCGCGGAAACAGCTTGGTGAAGAGCTGGTGCGTGGATCCGAACAGCGCGCGTGAGGCGACGACGTGATCACCGCTCTTGAGATAGGCCGCCATGCTGCCGAACACCGCCGCCATGCCACTTGCGAACGCGATGCCATCCTCGGCGCCTTCGAGCAGCGCCATCTTGCGCACGAACTCGTCGGTGTTGGGGTTGGAGTAGCGGCTGTAGATGTTGCCCTGTTCTTCCTCCGCGAACAGCGCACGCGCCTGTTCGGCATCGTCGAACACAAAGCTCGAGGTAAGGAAGAGGGGTGTGGAATGTTCGCGCTCCGCGCTGCGCGCCGTCTGGGTGCGGATGGCGAGCGTGTCGGGATGCAGGGTGCGGGCGGGGCGGGGCGGCAGGTCAGGCACGTGACAGAAACCGAGGCAGGTGTTCCGCCTGGCGAGCGTGCGACGGCGGACCGGTGCGGTCGCCAAAACACAAAGCCCGGCAGGTTGGAGGCCGCCGGGCACTCGCGGTTTAGCACATTCTTTTACGTGGCGGCAATCAGCGGCAAATGACCACGGGTGAGCAGTTGTGTGGCGTGGAGTGTAAGGCCCACGGCGTCAGGGCGGTACCGCCGCGATCGGCCGGCAAACGCAAACGCCGGCTGCGGGGTACACGAAGTGTGGCGCGGCGCCCGATGCCGGTCACACCACTGCCCTGCCTCGGGAACGGCGGGACGTCCCAACTCATCGGAGAGACCTGGATGACTCGTTCCATGCGTGCGGCTGCCCTGACGGCAGCGCTCCTGATCGGTACGGCCGTGACTGCGGGTGCTCAGGGTGGGCCGCCGGGTGGCGGAATGCGCCGGGCGCCGGATGCGATGGCGTTGCTCGAGCGCCCGCTGGCGGGCGTGGAAGGACTGACCGACGCCCAGAAGGACACGCTGACCAAGCTGGAAGCGGCCTACAAGGTGAAGTTCACCGTCGCCAGCACGACGCAGCGCGAGGCGATGATGGCCGCACGTCAGGCCGGCACGCCGCCCGACATGTCGGCGATGATGAAGATGCGCGAGAACATGACCGCGATGCAGAAGGAGGAGCTGGCCGCAGCCCGCGCAATCCTGACCGCTGCGCAGCATCCCAAGTTCGACGAGAACGTGAAGGCGATGCAGGCGGAAGACGCCGAGCGTGCGGCGCAGATGCGCCAGCGCATGGGCAACCCGCCGCAGTGAGTCCCGGCAGGGATCGGCGGCGCGGGGCTGGCGGAACTTGCCAGCTCCGCGCCGTTTTCACATCCTGCAACCGGTTCGGCACCGCGGGTGTCGAATCGTCGTCCCACATCCGGAGCCAGGCATGTCGTTCCCGATCCGCGCTGTCAGCGCCCGCCGGTTCATTCTGCTCGCCGCGTTCAGCCTCGGTGCCTCGATGCTGTTCACGACCGTCTCGGAGGCACAGGGCACGGTGGCGGCGTCACAGCCACGCATGTCGATCGAGGACCTGACGGCGCAGTGGGCCTCGCTGGAGCGTCCGCTGCTGAACGTCACGGAGCTCACCGACCTGCAGCGCGACGCCGTCGAGCTCCTCGAGGATCGGTATCGCAAGCTGTTCAATGACGAAGCCGGCCCGATTCGCGCGGCGCGGGTGACGTTGCTGCAGCGGGGACCATTCGAGCGGCAGGGGGTGGAGCGCGCGCTGCAGCGCATGGCGGAGTTGCGGCGGAAGGAGCTGGCGCAGCTGCGGACGCTGCTGACGGAGAGCCAGCGGGTGACGTACGACGAGAACCTGAAGGCGATCACGATCGAGGAAGCGGCAGCCGAGGCGCGACGGGAGCGCGAGGCGGCGTTCGTCACGCCGTGAGCATGCGGTTCATCTGAGCCGGCAGGCCCACGCCACCGCGTCGCGCGCACAGAGTGCGCCGACGATGTTGCCGGTGCCGCTGTAAGCGCCGATGGCGAACACACCGTCGCGCACTTCCTCGCAGATGGGGGCGCCGCTGGCGGTGTAACTGACGCTAGCCGCCCAGCGGTGCGTGATCGGTGCCAGGGTGCGGATGTGCTCACGCAGGAACTGCTCGAGTCGCGCCTGGATGAACTGAGACGGGGTGGCGTCAGACGTCCACTCGTTCTCGACGTCGGTGTCGCGGAAGCCGCCCAGCGCGATGCATCCATCCGGAAGCTGCTGCCAGTACTCGTAGCCATCGCGCCAGTACACCGGACGCGGCACGCTGACGTCGGCGGCCGGCGCAGTGGCCAGCATCTGCAGCCGAGCGGTGCGGACGCGGGGGGCAAGTTCAGGGAGCAGCGCTTCGAGCCGACCATCGACGGCCACGATCACGCGGTCGCAGTGCACGGTGCCGCAATCAGTCATCACGCGATCGCCCCGCACCTCAAGCGCGCGCGTGCCACCGTGCAGCACGCCGCCCGCCTGCACCGCCGCACGGGCCATCGCACGCACGCGACGCAACGGCTGCATCACCCCGTCGTGTGGCAGCAGCACCCCTTCGCCCTCCGGACCGCGATACCAGTCGCCGGGAAAGCCATCGGCGCGGAGTTGCGCCAGCTGCGCGCGACAATCGTCACGCTCGGCGGGGGAGGCGGCGATACGCAGCGAGCCGGTGCGACGGGTACAATCGGGGAACTCGGTGAAGACAGCCTCCAGCTCGTCCAGCGTACGCCGATAAACCGACACCGCAGTCTCATGACCGAGCCGCTGTACCGCGTCGTGATGGAAGTCGGCAAGGCCGGCCAGCAACAGGCCGCCGTTGCGCCCGGCCGCGCCCGCACCAACGTCGGCGGCATCGATGCCTATCACCGCCACCTTGCGCGCCCGGAGCTCGCGCACCGCCAGCAGCCCGCTGCCACCGAGACCGATCACGCAGACCTCGGCGCTGGCAGCACCGTCGAGCGGAGGAAGTGGCCGCCAGGTGGCGTCATCGTCCCAGACCGGCGTGCCGATTGCGGTCATGGCGTGATGGGTACCGATCGGCCACGCCGACGCTCCGCGGGCAGACAGGTGCGCGTGGTGGAGTCGTAGATGCGACCGGCGGCGGCGCATTCGCGCGGCGGATCGGGGAGCCCGATACGCGACCGGCTGGCGTAGATGCGCAATCCGATGAAGCTCAGCCCCACCAGCGAGATCATGGCGACGATCACCTTGATGGTGCGTTCGAGCCGCTGCATGGGATCCATCAGTGCGGCGTACCGCGTGCCGACTGGTGTCCCTTTGCGGCGTGGGCCTCAATCACGGCACGCGCCGCTTCGGCGGGATCATCGGTGAGCAACATCAGGTCGAGGTCACCGGGGCTGATCTTCCGTTCGCTCAGCACGCGCGACTGCAGCCAGCGTACGAGGCCTGCCCAGTAGTGCGTGCCGAACAGGATGACGGGGAACTGGAAGATCTTGCCCGTCTGGATCAGCGTGACGGCTTCGAACAGTTCGTCGAGTGTGCCGAAGCCGCCGGGAAAGCAGATGAATGCGTTGCTGTACTTGATGAACATGGTCTTGCGGACCATGAAGTAGCGGAAGCTGACGAGGGTATCCACGTACGGGTTGGCGCCCTGCTCGAACGGCAGCTCGATGTTGCAGCCGATGCTGGGCGCGCCGGCGATGCGCGCTCCCTTGTTGGCCGCTTCCATGATGCCCGGGCCGGCACCGGTGATGATCGAGAAGCCGGCTTCGCCCAGCAGGCGCGCGACCTCGGTGGCGGCCAGATACTGCGGATCATCCGGCGAGGTCCGCGCCGAGCCGAAGATCGACACCCCCTTCTCGACCCGCGCCAGCGCATCGAACCCCTCGATGATCTCACCCGTCATGCGCAGCACGCGCCACGGGTCGGTGCGCGTGAAGTCGTCGCGCGGCCCGGGCGACTGCAGCAGCTTCGAGTCCTCGGTGAGCGGCACGACATCGCGGATGTCGGTGTCCACGGTGGGCTTGATCAACGGCGCCGACTTCTTGGGGGCGCTGGGCGGCTGCACCGTCTCCTTCATCGGCGCCTTGGTGGGCGAGATGACGCGGTTGTCGAGCGGCGTTTCGCGGCCGGCGCTGCGATGCCCGTCCACATGCCGCTCCATCACACCCTGGAGCGCCTCGGCCTCGGCACGCTGCATGGTCGCCACGTTGGCCTTCTTGCCACCGGCGGTCTTCACGCGCGCCGGCTTGCCGTTGCGGCGTGGAGCGGGTTCCGGATCGGGCCTGGTGACGGGCTTGGCGCGCTTCGCGGGCATGCAGGGAGGGGATGGAGTGACGCGTCGGGTGACACCAGCGCATCCGCGCGGACGTCGGGCCGGAAAGTGTAGTGTAGCCGAAGTCTCTTGGCAGTCGGGCGCGTCTTCTGGCCCCATCCGGCGTTGCAACTCCTCGCGATACCGCTGGTATCGCTGCGGGTTGCGCCTTGGCTGGCGCCAGAATCCATCACCCGCCTTTGGCCAAGGAACTTCGGCCACACTACACTAGAATTGTAGCGCTACGCGTGTCCATCCTGCCTCGTCCGTCCGACGGGCAGCGACCTTTCCGCCGCCCTGCCCGTCGCATTTGTCTCACGTCATCATCGTGGTTGCCGACGGCGCCCGCCCCGACACGCTCACCGCCGCGATCGATGCCGGCGAGGTGCCCGCGCTGCAGGCGCTGCGTGAGGCGCAGGGCAGTCACTTGCTGACGAGCGTCTTTCCGTCGGTGACGGGGCCGGCCTACGTGCCGTTCCTGATGGGTGAGCACCCGGGACATGTCGGGCTGCCAGGACTGCGCTGGTTCGACCGCAGCCGCGCCGACACTGCCTGGCCGCACTTCACGCGCAGCTACATCGGCAGCGAGATGCGGAAGGTGGACCGCGACCTGACGCTCGACCGTCCAACGGCATTCGAGCGCACGGGTGGCGGGCTGGCAATGATGAACATGATCGGCCGAGGGCTGCCGCACCGCAGCAAGCTGACCAACACGGTCAAGTTCGCGCTGCGCGCCGGCTACACGCACTTCCGTGGCGACGTGGCTGGATGGCTGGATGTGGATCGCGCGCTGAGCAGGGAGATGCTGGGGCGCGTGTTGAGCGAGCGCCCGAAGTTCACCTTCGCCAGCTTCTGCGGCGTGGACAAGACGAGTCACAGCGTGGGGCATCGCGACCCGATTGTGCGACAGGCGCTGACGATCGTGGATGGCTTCGTGGCCGGCGTGACGGCCGCGGCGACGCGCGAGGGGTGGATGGACGAACTGGCGCTGTTCGTGG
>JANMON010000044.1:0-28724 GCA_031369265.1 Gemmatimonadaceae bacterium
GGAAGTGAAAATCCTTTCGTCGCCGCAGCACGTGCAGCGCCGCGATCTGTCCTACGAACTGGATCAGGATGCGCGACGTCAGCAGTGCCGAGATGACGTCGCCGAGTGACAGGAAGCTGCCGAGGATCGAAAGGCCGCCCAGCACCAGCAGCGCCACGTGCGGGAACTGGCCGGTGGGGTGCAGCTTCGCGAACACGCGGAAGAAGTCGCCTTCACTGGCCGCCGCCCAGGCGATGCGGCTGTAGCCCAGCAGAAGCGCGAACACGGAAGCCACGGCGGTCCACATCACCAGCACCGTCACCGCGCTGGCCGCCGCGGGCCCATACAGGCGCTGCATGAACTCCGTCACGATGAAGGTGGAGGTCATCGCCTCGCGCCACGGAATCACCGCCATCAGGCTCAGGTTCACCAGCGCGTACATCGTCGCCACCAGCACCACCGACCAGAGGATCGCGCGCGGAATCACCTTCTCCGGCTGCCTCACCTCGCCGGCAACGTAGCAGATGTCGAAATAGCCGCTGAAGTCGTACATCGCGATCAGCATCGCCGAGCCGAGTCCGGCCACGAAGCCGCGCGAGAAGGTGAAGGCGCCGGCGGGGAAGTCGAACACCCTGGCGGCATCGAAGTGCGTCAGTCCGCTGACGATCACCACCAGCACGGTCAGCAGCATGCCGAGCCAGAGCACCACCGTCAGCCGGCCAATGGACTCGATGCGGCGATAGAGCAGGGCGATCACCAGCACACCCACGGCAGCGCTGATCAGCCGTGCGCCGGTGGCGCCCATGCCCGGCCAGAAATAACCGGCGTACTGCGCGAAGCCGATGTAGCCCGACGCGATCTCGAGCGGGGCGCTGAGGATGAACTGCCAGATGAAGAGGAACGGCAGCACGCCACCCAGCGCGGTGCCGCGAAAGGCCTCGCGCAGGTAGACGTATGTGCCACCGGTGCCGGGCATGGCGGCCGACAGTTCGCTCCAGACCAGGCCATCGCTGAGGGCCAGTACGGCGCCCAGCACCCAGCCCAGCAAACACTGTGGTCCCCCCATCGCCGCGATGATCAGCGGAATGGTGATGAACGGGCCTGCGCCGACCATGTTGCTCATGTTCAGCGCGATCGCCTGCACCTGCCCCAGGCTGCGGACCAGCCCACGCGGTTCGGGTGTCGTCACGCGGCAAGTTGCACGGGAAGCGAATCGGTCACGAAAACGAGTCGGGAGAGACCACCGGTGACAACGGAGCGACGTGATCCACATGCTAATCAGTGCCAGGTCGCCACGGCGCGCGTGCTGCCACCCTGACCGAATGGCGGGCACCGTGCCGGTTCGCGCACCGATAGCTTGATGAGGCCAGCGTTCCGTCGCTCCGCGGCGCCTGCCGCGCGATGGCCCTGGCAGGCCCGCCTCTCGATTCCGCCGATGGACTCCGAACGCCGTCTGAGTGACACCGACGTCTCGCTGGTGCTTCGTCGCGCCGGCGAGGTCACTGCGCAACAGGGCCTCACCGTGGCGCAGGTGCAGGACATCGCGCGCGAGGTGGGCCTGTCACCAGATGCGGTGCAGCGCGCCCTCGCCGAAGCCGCCAGTGGCACGTTGCAGCCAGCGTCGATGGAAAGCAGCCTTGGCGTACCGGTCGGCGTCAGCAAGGACGTGATCCTGCCCGGTGTGCTCGACGACGCGGGTTGGGATGTCCTGGTGAGTGTCCTGCGCGCCACGTTCAACGCCCATGGCAAGGAGTCACGCACCGGCGTGGTGCGCGAATGGCGGAACGGGCGCCTGCGGGTGGCGGTCGAACCAACGCCGAACGGTCACCGGCTGCGCATGTCCACGCAGAAGGAAGGGGCGCTCCGTGGCCCGCTCATCGGCAGCGTCTCGTCGATGGTCTACGCCGCATCGCTGCTGGCTGCGTCCACCGCCAAGCCAGCCATGCTGATGCTGGCCGGTGTGCCGGCCGCACTCAGCATCGTCTTCGCCACCTGGCCGTTTCTCACGCTGCCGAAATGGGCGCGCTCCCGCAGCGCGCAGTTCGACGCGGTGGCGCGCGAGGCGGCATCGCTGGTGGCGACGCACCAGCAACCCACCACACGATCCCTGCCACCAGTCACCGACTCCTGAACACACCGATCTGAAACCCGCCGCTGCGGTGCGCGCGCCCGCCGCGAAACTCGGGCGACGCGAACGAGCGGTAGTACTCGATGAGCACGGACCCGGTGCGGTACACCAGCCCCACCTGCTGCCGGTAGACCACTCGCGACACGTCAGCGTCGCTGATGACGTACGGGCTCGAGCGGTTGAACAGCCCGCCCTGCAGCGTGGCATCGTAGCCCACCAGGTTCACCTGCGGTTTCGCGTACAGGTAGAACGCGCGCTTCGCTGATTGGGGTGCGCTGAACGGCGTGCCGACGCGCCCCACCGTCACCGTTGGACCGGCAGTCAGGGCCGTGTTGTATGTCCCCGCGCGTGCCAGGCCGCCGCCCGTGATCAGCAGCGTGCGACCGGCGCGGAATATCTCGCGATCCACACCAGCTTCATAGTTCAGGATCAGGTCATTGCGGATCTGGTTGCCCCAGCCCTGCGGGATGGTGTTGCCGGTGCGCCGATGGATGAACGTCTGGATTTCCTTGCCCCCGGCGCCCGGGCCGATGATGCCGACGTTGAGCGAGGACGTGATGCGCTGCCGGCGCAGCGTGTCGGTCGCAATGGCCTGTATCCGCAGTTGCTTGGTGCCGGCGTAGGGATGATCACCGGTCAGGATCTGTGGCGCCTTGAGGTCGCTGGCGGTGTAGCCGTCATCCTCGAACACCACGCTGTGTCGTTTGACCGTGCCGCCTGGCGCAATCAGCATGCGCATCAGCGCCAACCGACTGAGCCCCGGCGACGTCACCTCCAGCACGATGCCCTGCGTGAAGTACCGGTCGGTGGCGGTGAAGAAATCGTTGTCGTAGGCCAGTCGCCACGACGAGCTGGCGGGCAGGTCGCGCTCGATGCCGGTGGTGCTGATGGCCTGCGCCGCAAGCGTATTGGCGCCCCACAGAGCGAGGCAGGGCAGTAGCTGTTTCATCTGGAACGTACGACGCACGATCGAGACCCGGATTGCACCGCACCCGAGGTGGTCGCCACGATGACGGCAGACATGCTGGCGCGGCACGGCATCGCTGGCTACCGTCCCACGACGCGCCGTTCATCACCACCAACCCGCTCCCATGCCCCGGCTCGACGCAGACGTGATCGTCGTCGGTGCCGGCCTCGCGGGTCTGGTGGCCGCCGCCGAGGCGGCCGATGCTGGACGTTCGGTGCTGATCCTGGATCAGGAAGGGGAGCAGAACCTCGGTGGGCAGGCCTTCTGGTCGCTGGGCGGATTGTTCTTCGTCGATTCGCCGGAGCAGCGCCGGCTCGGCATCCACGATTCGCACGCGCTGGCCTCGCGCGACTGGATGACCACCGCCGGATTTGATCGCGACGACGACCACTGGCCGCGCCGTTGGGCCGCGGCCTACCTGGACTTCGCTGCCGGCGAGAAGCGCTCGTGGCTGCATGCACAGGGCATGCGATGGTTTCCCGCCGTCGGCTGGGCCGAACGTGGCGCTGCCGGCGCCAGTGCGTCGGGCAACAGCGTGCCACGCTTTCACGTCACGTGGGGCACCGGTCCCGGGGTGCTGGAGCCGTTCCTCCGTCGTGTGCGCGTACACCAGCAGGCAGGGCGCATCACGTTTCGTTTCCGCCACTGCGTGCGCGAGCTGCAGATCACCGCTGGCACGGTGCACGGCGTGTTCGGCCACGTGCTGGCGCCGATGACTGTGGCGCGTGGCGTGAGCAGCAGTCGCGACGTCACCGGCGACTTCGCGCTCGGCGCCACCAGCGTGATCGTGACGTCGGGTGGCATCGGTGGCAATCACGACCTGGTGCGCCGGCATTGGCCGGTGGAGCGGCTCGGTCAGCCACCGGCGTTCATGTTGTCCGGCGTGCCGGAGCATGTCGATGGCCTGTTGCAGGCGCAGATTGCCAGTGCCGGTGCGCGCCTGATCAATCCCGACCGCATGTGGCACTATACCGAAGGGCTGCGCAACTGGGATCCCATCTGGCCGCGACACGGCATCCGCATCCTGCCTGGTCCGAGCAGCCTGTGGCTCGATCCGGATGGCAGGCGCCTGCCGTTCCCGAACATTCCCGGCGCCGACACCCTTGGCACGCTGCAGCACATCACCACGCACGATTTCCCGTACACCTGGTTCCTGCTCAACCGCGCGATCATCAAGAAGGAGTTCGCGCTCTCGGGCAGCGAGCAGAATCCCGATCTGACGGGCAAGAGTCTTCGGCTGACGTTGAAGCGGATCGGCAGGGCGGTGCAGGCACCGGTGCAGGCCTTCATGGACCGCGGCGAAGACTTCGTGGTGCGCGACTCGCTGCGCGAGCTGGTGGCCGGCATGAATGCGCTGGTAGGTGACGCGCGCCTCGAGCACGACGCGGTGGCGGCGGTGGTGGAGGATCGCGATGCGCAGGTGCAGAACGTGGCCGGCAAGGATCCGCAGCTGGCAATCGTGCGCAGTGCACGCGGCATTCTCAGTGAGCGACTGATCCGCATCGCCAAGCCGGCACCGATTCTCGAGCCGCGCGATGGACCGCTGATCGCGGTGCGCCTCAACGTCGTCACACGCAAGTCACTGGGCGGACTGGAGACGGACCTCGACTCGCGCGTGCTGGGGCACGACGGCGCGCCGATGCCCGGCCTCTACGCCGCCGGTGAAGTGGCGGGCTTCGGCGGCGGCGGTGTGCACGGCTATCGCTCACTGGAAGGCACGTTCCTTGGCGGCTGCATCTTCAGCGGGCGCGGGGCCGGACGCGCCGCAGGAAAGGTCAGCGGTTAGGCCGAAAATACGCGGGGCGCCGGCGCGCGATCGACGCCGCGTGGCAACTGCAGCGTGAACGTGCTCCCCTCGCCCGGCCAACTCTCCACCGTCAGGTCGCCGCCCATGCCGCGCGCGAGGTCGCGGCTGATGGCGAGGCCCAGCCCTGCGCCCTCGTGCGTGCGGGTGAGGCTCGCATCCACCTGCACGAACGGCTCAAACACGCGCTCCAACTCGGCACCGGCGATGCCGATGCCGCTGTCACGCACCTTCACCAGCACCCAGTCCGCACAGGCGTCGCACGCCACGTCCACCGTGCCACCCGGCGCGGTGAACTTGATCGCATTCGAGAGCAGGTTCAGCAACACCTGGCGGGTCTTCTCGTGGTCGGCGAGCGCGATCAGCGGCGTGTCGCCACAGTGATCGTGATGGAAACGCAGCTCCTTCGCGGCCAACTGCGGCGCGATCAGTGGCTCCACCGACGCGACCAGCGTGGCCAGTGGCACATCCTCCACGTCGTAGTGCACCGTACCAGTCTCGATGCGCGCGTAGTTCAGGATCTCGTTCACCAGCCGCAGGAGGTGGCGCTGGCTGACGCGGATCCGTCGCAGGTCTTCCGTCTGCGCGGGCGACACCGGACCGCGCACGCCGATCTCCATCAACTCCGCATACCCACCAATGGCATTCAGCGGGGTGCGCAGCTCATGGCTCATGGCCGCCAGGAATTCGGCCTTGCCACGATTCGCCGATTCAGCATCGCGGCGCGCCGCTTCCGCCTCGGTGCGCGCCGCCTCGCTCTCCGACAGCAGGCGTTCGATGTCGCGGCGCGCCGCCTCGGCATCCAGCGTCCGCACCGCCAGCTCCACCGCCACTTCGTGCAGGTCGGTGTTGGTGCGCTCCAGTTCCTCCTGGTGATCGGCCAGATCCGCCAGCTGGTGGCCATGTTCATCATCCGCGCGGCGCTGCGCCTGCACCCGCTCCGTGACGTCGTTGCCGTGACATAACACGCGACGTGTCACGCCGTCCTCGTCGCAGAGTGGGATGTAGTTGAGGTCCAGCAGGCGGACCTCGGGTGCATCGTCGCCGCTCCCACTGATCGCAAACGCCAACTCCCGGTCGGCATGCGGTACACCGTTCTGCATCACCGCCTCGATCCGCTGTCGGAACATGTCCGCGGTGATGTGATGAAACACGTCGCCGATTGACCGACCGATCAGGTCCGGATCATCGAACAGCGTGTGACACGCGGCATTCGCCATCTCGAAGTCGAACTCCGGCGCGCGTACGACGAGCAGGAACGACGGCGAATGGCGGAAGACCTGCTCCAAAAGTGCTATACGAACATCGTCCTGAATGGCAGTGGTGTTCACCGGCTCCATGGGGCTCTCCGGCTGCGTGCTCAGCATTTGGGTTCACATCACACGGTTCTCAACCCATGCAGTCAGAGCCGCCAGCACAGTCCCTGCGCGGCGCTCTTTCTGAGCGGGTGCCGCATCCCAAAGCAATGCTCGTGCCTGAAAACTGATCCGGAAATATCAGGAGGATCAGCACCGGCGCGGCCGGTCGTGCGAGGCCCGGCGCCCACCTCGCCGCCGGCCTCGACCTGCAGCCCTATCGCACCTTCGACTGGGGTGCCGGCGACACGTTACCGGCGGAGCCGCGCTGTGGTCCGCGTCAGCCGCCGCCGTGTGTTTCGCCGATCTCGTCGTTCCATCGCGTGATGCCGCCCGCCAGCGACCACGCTCGGGTGAACCCGACCGCCTGCAGCTGACGCACCGCATCCGCACTGCGCTTGCCACTCCGGCAATGCACCACGATCTCGCGCGACGCGTCCAGTGACGCGATCGCATCCGGCAGTGTGCCGAGCGGGATCAGTCGCGCACCGTCGATACGGTCCACCGCCGCCTCGCCGGGCTCGCGCACGTCGATCAGGTCGAAGTCGTCACCGCGCGCGAATCGCGCCGCCAGCTCGGCTGGGGTGATCTCCCGCACGTCGTTCGCACCGGGCGCCGCCAGCGGCGGTGTGCCGCAGAACTGGTCGTAGTCGATGAGTTGCGTGATGGTGCGCGTGCCGCAGGCGGGGCAGGTGGGATCGCGATCGATCTGCACCGTATGCGTTCGCATCGAGAGCGTGTCGATCATCATCAGCCGGCCGGCGAGAGTCTCGCCGATGCCGACGATCAGCTTGATCGTTTCCAGCGCCTGGATGGTGCCGATCAGGCCCGGCAGCACCCCGAGCACGCCACCCTCGGCGCAGTTGGGCACCGCACCCGGAGGCGGCGGCACGGGGAACAGGCAGCGGTAGCACGGCCCGTCGGCCGTGGCGAACACCGACGCCTGTCCGTCGAACTGGAATACCGACCCGTGCACGTTCGGCTTGGCCAGCAGCACACAGGCGTCGTTCACCAGGTAGCGGGTGGCGAAGTTGTCGGTGCCGTCGATCACGATGTCGTACTGGCGGATGATGTCCAGCGCGTTGGCCGAGGTGAGCCACGCCGCGTGCAGTTCCACCGTCACGTGCGGATTGACGTCGTGCAGCCGGTCGCGCGCCGATTCCAGCTTGGGGCGGCCCACGTCACGTGTGCCGTGCAGCAACTGTCGCTGCAGGTTGGTGACGTCCACCACATCGTTGTCCACCAGGCCCAGCGTGCCCACGCCCGCCGCCGCCAGGTAGAGCGCCGTCGGTGACCCGAGACCACCAGCGCCGACGATCAGCACGCGCGCCGCTTTCAGGCGCCGCTGTCCCTCGACGCCGACGGACTGGAGCGTGAGGTGGCGGGCGTACCGCTTGCGCTCGTCGGCATCGAGCATCGGCAGCGCGGCAGGGAGTGCCTCGGAGGCGTGATCGACTGGGGTCACGATGATTTCCGGAAGGAAGTGGAGTCAAAGGCTGGTCGTTCGGCGCGCCGCGCGCAATCGTGGCGGTCCTGACCCTATGTTCTGCACACACTCTGCTCCCGAGGAGAGACCGATGCCTGGCGTTCGAGTGCTGGTGGGGACGCGCAAGGGCGCGTTCATCCTGACGTCCGACGAAGCGCGCAAGGACTGGCAGGTGGACGGCCCGCATTTCCCCGGTTGGGAGATGTATCACCTCAAGGGATCGCCGGTCGATCCCGACCGCATCTACGCCTCGCAGTCGAGCGGCTGGTTCGGCCAGCTGATCCAGCGCTCCGACGATGGCGGCAAGACGTGGGTCGCGCTCGACAACAAGTTCGAGTACGACGGCATTGCCGGCACTCACATGTGGTACGACGGCACGCCGCATCCGTGGGAGTTCAAGCGCGTGTGGCATCTCGAGCCATCGCTCACCGAGCGTGACGTGGTCTACGCCGGGGTGGAGGATGCCGCGCTGTTCAAGTCCACCGACGGCGGTGCCAGCTGGCGCGAGCTCTCGGGGCTGCGCAAACACGGCACCGGTCCGCAATGGCAGCCGGGTGCCGGTGGGCTCTGCCTGCACACCATCGTGCTCGATCCCACCAACGCGCAGCGCATCTACGTCGCCATCTCGGCCGCGGGTGCCTTCCGCACCGACGACGGTGGCGAGACCTGGACGCCGATCAACAAGGGACTGCGTTCCGGCGAGATCCCCGATCGCGACGCCGAGGTGGGGCACTGCGTGCACCGCATCACGATGCACAAGTCGAAGCCCGAGCGCTTGTTCATGCAGAAACACTGGGACGTGATGCGCAGCGAGAACGCCGGCGACCAGTGGACCGAGGTCAGTGGCAACCTGCCCACCGACTTCGGCTTCCCGATCGAGGTGCACGCGCACGAGCCGGAGACGATCTACGTGGTGCCGATCACCAGCGACGCGCACCACTTTCCGCCCGAGGGCAAGCTGCGGGTATATCGCAGCCGTACCGGTGGCAACGAATGGGAGGCGCTGGGCGACGGACTGCCGCAGCAGGACTGCTACGTGAACGTGCTGCGTGATGCGATGTCGGTGGACACCCTGACGTCGTGCGGCATCTACTTCGGCACCACCGGCGGTCAGGTATATGTGTCGAGCGACTCCGGTGACCACTGGATGCCGATCGTACATGACCTGCCCGCGGTGCTGTCGGTCGAAGTGCAGACGCTGGCATGACACGGGCCGAGGTGCGTGTGGTGCTGCCTTCGCCACTGCGGGTGCTGGCCCAGGTGGGGGCGGAGATCAGCGTGCACGTGCTCGGCGACGTGACGCAGCGCACGGTGGTGGACGCCATCGAACAACGCTACCCGATGCTGCAGGGCACCATCCGCGATCACGTCAGCAAGCAGCGGCGCGCGTTCGTGCGATTCTTCGCCTGTCAGCGTGATTTGTCGCACGAGGCGCTGGATGCGCCACTGCCAGCCAGCGTGGCATCGGGCGATGAGCCGCTGCTCATCGTGGGGGCGATGGCCGGCGGCTGAAGCTCAAACATCGGGCGAGCCGGACCCGCAGTCTCAGTATTTCACCGGATACTGATCTGCGGGCGATCCGCCGATGTTCTATGCATGACTCCAGCCGACGTTCTTCCCTTCCAGCGTGCCGGGGGCCGGCCGCCCGCCCAGCTCTCGTCCCGTGACGGTGGGGATGACCAGAATCCCGGTACGGGCACCGGCATCGTGATGATGAATCTCGGCGGGCCGAAGACGCTCGACGAGGTCGAACCGTTCCTGCTGCGGCTCTTCGCCGATCGCGAGATCATCCAGCTGCCGTTCCAGGATTATCTCGGCAAGTTCATCGCCACCCGTCGCGCGCCGAAGGTCCGCCGCTTGTACGACGGCATCGGCGGCGGCTCGCCGATCCTGTCGTGGACCGAGGCACAGGGCCGCGCGATGTGCGAGCGGCTCGACCAGCTGTCGCCTGAGACGGCGCCGCACCGCTTCTACGTCGCGTTCCGCTACACCACGCCGTTCGCCGACGATGCGGTGAAGGCGATGAAGGCCGACGGCATCACGCGCGCGATCGCCTTCACCCAGTACCCGCAGTGGTCGTGCTCCACCACCGGCTCGAGCCTGAACGACCTCTGGCGCTCCCTCAAGCGCACGGGCCTCGAGGATGCGTTCACCTGGAGCATCATCGACCGCTGGGGTGAGCACCAAAGCTTCATCCGCGCCATGGCCAGCACGGTGGACGACGCCCTGCAGCAGTATCCCGCCGAGGAGCGCGACGACGTGCTGGTCATGTTCAGCGCGCACTCGCTGCCGCTGTCTGTGATCGATCGCGGTGATGCCTATCCGTCGGAGATCGCGGCGTCGATGAGCCGCGTGGTCGAGGCGGGCGGGCTGCGCAATCCGTACATGCTCACGTTCCAGTCGGAAGTGGGACCGATCCGCTGGCTCGGGCCGAGCACCGAGTTGGCGATCAAGCAACTCGGCGCGCGTGGCCAGAAGAACATGCTGGTGGTGCCGATCGCCTTCACCAGCGATCACATCGAGACGCTGTCCGAGATCGACATCGAGTACGGCGAACTGGCGCACTCGCTGGGCATGACCGGCTTCCGTCGATCGCCGGCGCTGAATGCCCGTCCCGACTTCCTCGACGCGCTGGCCGACGTGGTGCACTCGCACATCGTGGCCGGCCGACCGTGGAGCGGGCAGTATCGGCGGAAGTGCCAGGGCTGCACCAACACCCAGTGTCGCGGCGTGCCGAGTCGCGTGGCGGCAGATGCGGAATGCGCGGTGCCGCTGGAGTCGGTCGCGAGAGGCTGACGTGTTCCTCCTGCCGATGCAGATGGTTGGTTGCTCCCACGAAACGAGCGCCGCGGATGTCGTGGGCCGCTTGCGGATCCCCGCCATCATGGTGGATGCCTGCCTGGCGGAGCTGCGCGCGCAGGGCGTGCCGGCGGTGCTACTGAGCACCTGTCATCGCACGGAACTCTACTGGTGGGGTGAGGACGACCTCTCGCCGTGGTTCGAGTCGCACGTACTCACGCGCGGTGGTGGAACGGTGGAAGTGGAGCGCCGCGAAGCCGACCTGGCGGTCCGGCATCTCTTCAGCGTCACGGCCGGCATGCGATCGGCGCGATTCGGCGAGCCGGAGATCATGCGGCAGGTGCGCACGGCATGGATGGCGGCACAGCTGGCCGGCACTACCAGCACCCTGCTCGACACCGTATTCCGCCGTGCGCTGGAGGCGGCGCGGCACATTCGGCTCGCGATTGGCAGTGACGCCGATCCGTCGCTCGGTGCCCGGGTCCGCGACGCGCTGGTGACGCATCTCGCGACCCTCACCGGCACCGTGCCGGCAACGCAGCAGGTGCTGATCGTCGGTGCCGGCGATGCGGCCCGCGGCGTGGTCGAGACGCTGGTGCGGTCTGCACTCGGCGACGGCGTGCGGGTGGCCGTGTCCTCGCGCTCCGGCACCAGCGCGGCGAAACTAGCCGCATCCACCGGTGCCGGCGTGGTGCCGTGGGCCGATCGCGACGAGGCCATCCGCAGCGCGGCGGCAGTGGTGTTCGCGGTGCAGTCCAGCACCCCGCTGATCGATGCGGCGCTGGCCAACACGCTGATGGATGGTTGCCGCCGTCGCGCCTTCTGGATCGACCTCGGCGTGCCCGCCAATGTGGACGCCCAAGCGTTGCCGGAGCAGGTGGAGTACGTCGGCATCGACCTGCTGGCCCCGCAGTCGCGCCGCGACCTGGTCCGCGACCGGCGCGCCAACACCGCGCTGCAGCGCGAACTGGCCCGCTTCGCCGGTGACATGCAGCGCCGTCGGCTGGGTGCCCGGATCGAGGTGCTGGAAGCACGGGCGGCGACGGTCGCGCGTGCTGCCATGGCGTCCCGGCACGGGTCCGACGGCACGGACGACTATGCGGATGCCGTGGCGCGTCAACTGACCCGGCTGCTCCTGCGGGAACTGGCCGAACTGTCGGCCTGACGGCCGCAATTGGCGTCTGCGGCTGCCTGACTTCACCGCGCGGCGCCGACTGATCCACGTTCGGGTTGACCTTTTGCGGCCGGGCTCGTCTCGAACGCCGGGGGCGAGCGCTGAGCGTGAGCTTCGGCCCGGACGACATCTGGCCCCTGCGTTTGGATCGGTGCCCGGGACAGCAAGAAGGGCCAGAAATCCGGTTTCGATCTCTCGGCGTAGATGAGTCTGGTTGGCCCCGCAATCGGGTTGACCGACCACCACAGCCACGGATCACCGCTGCGCCAGTCCTGCGGCGGACGGATCCCAGCCCAACTGCACTGGAGAGAAACCGATGAAGGTTCGTATCCTGACGTTTGGTGCCGCCCTGATTGCGGCCCAGTCACCCCTGCAGGCCCAGGTCATCTCGACCGCCACCCAGGTCACGTCCACTGCCCAGGCCGCCGAGCGCCGGGTGCAGCTCGAAGCGCAGGTCGAGGCCGCGGCGTCGGCCCGTGCCGCCCGGACGCCGGAGCAGCGTGAGGCCGGCCGTGCGCGTCGCAGCGAGCGCGCCGCCACCGTGACCGCCGCCGAAGCACAGTTCCAGTCCGACCTGCGCGCGTACCAGAACGGCTTGCGCGACAAGGCTGCCGACCTGCAGGCGCAGGTGAAGGCGGGCGCGATGACGTCGGCGGAGATGGCGGCCGAACTGAAGGCCTACCGCGAAGCCAATCGTCCGAAGAACCCAGCCGCGGAGATGGACCACTCGTCGTCCGGGTCGGCGACGGGCAGTGCGATGGGTTCAGGCCAGGGCTCGGCGTCTGGCAGCGCGACCGGCACCACCATGGCAGAAGGCACGGCCCGCGGCGCGGCCATGACGCGGAAGCCGACCGTGAACGCACAGGGCAATGCGTCGGCCAGCAGCAGCACCTCGGCCAGCGCCAACCGTTCGGGCGTCAGCGCCCAGAGCAGCACGCAGGCTTCCGGAAGCGCGTCGGCCGGCACCACCAAGCCTGCCCCGGCCGCAGCACCGGCACCGGCGTCGGAGAAGCCGGCCAGCGCGCCGGCCTCCAAGCCCACCAGGCAGTAACACCGCATCGACCCGCGCCACGCGCGATCGCTCAGGAGTTACTGATGCTTCCTCAGATTCGCGCGGACATCCTCGACGCCAGGGCAGCGGCGTCGAGGGTGGCGCCTGCGCCCGCGTTGCACCTCGCCGCACTGCTGGTCGCGATCGTCGTCGCGACACCGGTGACGGCGCAATCACGACCCGCCCGACCCGACGCTGCCAGCTCGCGCGCCAGCGACAGCCTGATCGCCGAGATCATGGCCGACACGCTGGCACCCACCGGCAGCGTGCGACCGTCACGGCCTGCTTTTCGCCAGTCGATCACCATGCGACCCGTCTCGCGACGCTACCGCGTCGGCGAGATCGACGCGGCGGAAACGGGGATGTACACCAGTTACGTGAGCCGATTCCGTCGCGCCACGCTGCGACTGGACCTGACACCGGTGGCCTACCGCGGTGACACCTCCACCACCGCGTCCCGCCCGCAGGTGAGCTTCGGTGGCGCCACGCCGATCAGCGGACGGCTCGACCTCGTCCTGCGCTCCGCCGACACGCTGCGCGTCTTCACGCAGTCGTCATCGATGCCAGGCACGCTCGCCGCCGCCGACGTGCAGGCCTTGGGGGCAGTGGGCACCAGCACCATCGACCTCGATGCGGCGGCGCTGGGTGTGGCCGCGCGCACCGGCATGCGCTACGCACTGACGCAGCCGCTTGGCGGCGGCGGTGTGGCCCTCTCATTGCGGGGGGGTGTGGAATACGAACCGAAGCCCACCGGCACGTCCGTGGTGAGCTGGCGCGGTACCACCATCCGCGGTGGTGTGGGGCTGAGCAAGTCATCACCGAACACGATCGTCGGCAGCTCGGTGGAAGTCACACAGAGCGTGACCGATTCACTCGGCGGCCGGAACCAGTATCCGGGCGGTGGCTCGCTGACGGTGGACGCGCGACTGCTGCACTTCGCCGGTGCCGAGGGGCGCGGGCTGGTGGCGCTGAACGGGTTCTTTGCGCGACCCATCGCGATCCAGCGGCCGGACGTGGCCACGCGCCGCATCCCGATCGGCGACTTCATGGGTGCGACCGCCTCGTTCGCAATTCCGGTGTCCGCGTGGTCGGTGCTGCCGACCTTCAGTGTGCTGCGCGAGTCGAGCAGCTTCACCGACACCGCCAACGGCGTGCGCACCACGCGCGATGCGAGCGGCACCACGGGCAGCGCCAGCCTCGGGCTGCAGGTCCCGATTGGGCGGCACCTGACGATCACGCCGGAAGGTGGTGCGGCATTCGGCACGCTGGGCCAGACCACCTCTACCCGCAGCACGTTCCAGAACCGTCGATCGGCGTTCAGCGATCCGATCCGCGGCCGCTTCTTCTCGCTCGAGATCTCGATCAGGTCCTGACGCGACGGCGACGTTCCGCTGTCGCGGCGTGTGTGGCGGCGGCAGCGGGGATCCACACGGAAACCTGGCCCGCGGTGCAGGTGAATGCCGCGGCGCCATCAGCATCCGTCTCGATCACGCCTTCCACGTGGCCGGTGATGTCGCGGTAGCGCGCGTTCGGCACGCCGATGCGCATCAGCTTCACGGCCGCCTCGCGGTTGCTCATCACCACCGCCAGGCCACCGGGATGTGCGACGTCGCCGGCACGTGTCCAGCCGATGCAGTGCGGTTCGTCGAAATAGTCCTGCTGCTCACCCCAGGCGTGGTGCTGTCGTGCGGCCAGGAACCGGTCCACCAGGAACTGGTGTGCGGCGAGCTGGATGTCGTAGGTGTCGCCGTCATTGCCGCTATCGGTGTACTCGGCACCGAAGTAGTCGGCGTGGAAGATGCACGGATAGCCATCGCGCCGCAGCAGGATCAGTGCATACGCCAGTGGCTTGAACCACGGCTCCACCACGCTCTCCAGCGCCTGCAGCGGCTGCGAGTCGTGGTTCTCCACCAGCGTCACGGCCAGTGCCGGCTCGCGCTGCACCAGCGTGCTCTCGAACAGCAGGCGCAGGTCGTACTCGGGCCCGGCCACGCTGGCCATGTGGAAGTTGTGGTGCAGCGGCGCGTCGAACAGCGAGATGGTGCGCTCGGTGATGCTCAGGAACTGCTGCAGTGTCTCGACGTCGTATGACCAGTACTCGCCCACCGCGAACAACGGCCGGCCGGTGCGCGCGCTGACCGCCGCCAGCCAGTCGCGGAAGAATCCGGCTTCGACGTGTTTCACCGCGTCGAACCGGAATCCGTCCACGCCGGTGGTGTTCACGAACCATTCGCCCCAGTACTCCAGCTCACCGCGCACTTCCGGATGCTGCGTGTCGATGTCGCAGCCCATCAGGAAGTCGTAGTTCCCCTTCTCGTCGTCCACGTTGGTGGCGAACTGCTTGTCGCGAAAGAGGAAGACCTTGGTGCCGGTACCGTCGTCCTGGTCCACGGCGGTGAAGTGCTGCCAGTGCCATTCCATGCTGGAGTGCGCGCCGGCGCGACCGGGAAACGCGAAGTGCGTCCAGGCGCGGATCACCGTCGGTTCACCAGCGGGTACGGTGCGATCGTCCGGATGATACGGTGTCGCCTCGACCTCCTCTTCGGCATCGCCACCCATCTTGTGGTTGAACACCGCGTCGGCGTAGATGCGCAGCCCCGCCGCGCGCGCCGCCTCGCAGGCCGCGATCAGTTCGTCGCGCGTGCCGTACTTGGTACGCACGGAACCCTTCTGGTCGAACTCACCGAGGTCGAACAGGTCGTAGGCGCCGTATCCGACGTCGTTGGCGCCAGCGATCCCCTTCGAGGCTGGCGGCAGCCAGAGCGAGGTGATGCCCAGCGAGGCCAGCTGCTTCGCGTTGTGCGCCACTTCCTTCCAGAGGCTGCCGTCGTTGCGGGAGTACCAGTGGAAGTACTGCATCATGACGCCGTTCGTCTCGGACACGTGGTGCAGGGCTGACGTGGTGGTGCATGGAACCGGCCGAGTTGCTGCACAAACATATTGGACCGGGCGCAGGATCCAGCGATGGTGCGCGTTCGCCGCACACCGCTGACGATCGTCGCGCAGGTCGCCATATTTGGGCAATGGATCAGTACGCATGCCGACGCATATGAACGTCACCAGGACGCGCCTCTACCACGGCGCCGACGGGCTCAACTCCGCCGGACTCGCTGCCACCCTCGCTGGTGCCTTCGAGACGCCGGTGTCGGAGTTCTTCACGCGCAGTCACGCGCCGCCGCCCATCATCGATGTCGCCAGCTGGCGACTGGTGGTGGACGGTCTGGTGAACCGGCCGCTGTCGTTGTCGCTCGACGAACTGCGTCAGTTTCCGAGACGCGAGGTGATGGCCACACTGCTCTGCGCCGGACTGCGTCGCAACGAGCTGCTGACGGTGGCGCCGCTCCCGGGCGAGCTGCCGTGGGGTGCCGAACCGGCAGGCAATGCGCGGTGGAGCGGTGTGTCGCTGCGTGACGTGCTCGACGCCGCCGGACTTTCGTCCGACGCCGGGCACATCGAGTTCACCGGTCTCGATGCCGTGCAGCGGCATGGCAGCACCTTCGGCTTCGGCGGCTCGATCACTCGCGACAAGGCGCAGGACGCCGACGTTCTGCTGGCTTTCGAGCAGAACGGCGAGTCGTTGACCGCCGAGCATGGCTTTCCGGTGCGCACGATGGTGCCGGGCTGGGTCGGTGCGCGCAGCGTGAAGTGGCTGGGTCGCATCACGGCGTCGCGCGAGCCGTCGGCGAACTATTTCCAGACCAAGGCCTACCGCGTCCGTCGCGACATCGATCCCGCACACCCCACTGACGTCACCACCGGCACACCGCTGGCGGAGATGAACCTGAATGCCGTGATCGTGTTTCCGGCGCTGGGTGAGCCGGTGAATGCGGGCGCGGTGACGGTGCGCGGCTGGGCGGTCGGTGCCGCGGGTGCGCCTGTGACCGCGG
The DNA here is from genome assembly GCA_031369265.1 of Gemmatimonadaceae bacterium. Lineage (GTDB taxonomy): Bacteria > Gemmatimonadota > Gemmatimonadetes > Gemmatimonadales > Gemmatimonadaceae > JACMLX01. The sequence goes on from JANMON010000044.1 coordinate 16,631, forward strand.
TGGAGGTGTCGGTGGACGACGGTGCCAGTTGGCTGCCGGCCGAGTTGTCCGCCGAACGTGCGCGGTGGAGCTGGACGTTGTGGCAGGCGACCGTGATGCTGCCGGTCGGTGAGCATCGCGTGGTGGTGCGTGCACACGACGACACCGGCGTGCCGCAGCCGTCATCGCTGCAGGAGGCGTGGAACGTGAAAGGTTACATGAACAACGCCTGGCATCGCGTGGACGTGCAGGCGCTGTAGACCGGCACGAGTCAGCGGCAGTCGTTGACGGTGGCACGCTCGCGGAATTCCACCGTGCCATCCACCCGGGGCACGCGCGCCACGTCCACCGGCGACGTGATCGCCATGGTGTTCATGCACCCGGCGCCCGGTGAGGTGACGTGCACCACCACCACCACACCACCGGCGGTCTTGCGTGCCGAATCGACCACGATCGAGAAGCCGCCGCTGCCGCGTTCACCGAGTGCCGCCACCACCAGCATCTCGCGTGTGAAGTCCACGGCGGGCAACTCCGGTTGCGGTGACACGTTCTGCCAGATCGCGGTCCAGGTGCTGGCCCATGTCGCGGCATCGCGGATCACGGTGCGCTGCGCGGCGGTGAGGCCGCTGCTGCCGGTGAGTGGCTGGCCGCCGCTCCCGAGCGGCGTCACCGCCAGCACCTGCGCCTGCTGATTGTCGGGAGTCTGCACGTCGGCGTTGCCGTTACCGGTGGAACTGCAGGCGGCCAGCGCGACCATGGTCAGCGCTCGGCAGAGTGTACGATGGCGCACTGTGATCAGCCTGTGAGGAGACGCGTGGTTTCTGCTGCCGCGGAGAAAGTACCCGGGCCACACGCACGCGAGCCGCTCGGTCGTACTGTCGCGCTCGCTCGAGCGGTGCCTGACGACCGATGAATCCGATCGTCACACCCACGTCGTAGCCCCGGGTCACCGAAGACGCCGGCGAAGGATTCGTCGTGGGGCGCACCGGCCTGTTTGTTCCGGATGCCCCCGCTCGATGCCTTTCACACGATGGCGTTCGCCCACCACATATCGCAGGGGATTCCGATGAATCGTTCCACCCTTCGCCGCCTCTCGGCCGCAGCACTGCTGCTGGCTGGATCGGCCGTGGCCGCCGAGGCGCAGACCGCCTTTGCGCTCACCACTACGTCCGGCGGCGCACAGCAACTGGTGCGCTTCAGCCCGGGCACACCCGGTGCCGTCACCACCGTCGGTACCACCGGCGTGAACCTCACCGGCATCGACTTCCGCCCGGCCACGAACCAGCTCTACGGCTACGATGGCGACAAGCTGTACGTCATCAACATCGGCACCGGTGCGGCCACGCTGGCGTTCGACGTGGGCAATGCCTCGGGTGACGTCGGCTTCGACTTCAATCCCACCGTGGATCGCATCCGCCTGGTGAGCCCGACCGGCACCAACTTCCGCCTCAATCCGCTGGACGGCGCCACCATCACCGACGGTGCCTACACCTTCGCGATGGGTGACGTGAACTTCGGCACCGTGCCGTCGTTCACGGCGGTGGCGTACACGAATTCCGACACCGACCCGGCCACCGGCACCACGCTCTACGGTATCGACCCCACGCTGGGCCAGCTGGTGCGCATCGCCACCCCGAATGGTGGCACGATCAATACGGTCGGCAGCCTGGGCATGGGCAATTTCAGTGCAATCTCCGGGTTCGACATTCTCACGGTCGGCGGCATCAACACCGCCTTCTTCACGGGTGTGCGCGGCAACTCGATGATGACGCAGCTGTTCTCGATCAATCTCGAGACCGGCGCGGCCACGTTCATCGGCAACGTTGGCACGCAGGGCACGATCCAGGGTCTGGCGCTGACGTCGTCGGTGGTGCCGGAGCCCAGCACGTACGCGTTGCTGGCGACGGGCCTGCTGGGCCTTGGCGCCGTGGCGCGTCGCCGTCGGGCCGTGACCAAGGCCTGATTCGCGGCGGTCCTGCGCGAGAGGGGGGGGAGCTCTCTTGCGCAGGACACGAAGGGTCGTATCCATGGAGTACGCTGCAACGGGTCGCCCACCGATGACGGTGTGGCGACTTCGTTGTTTTTCCGGACATGGACGACAGGAGGCGGTGTGTATCATCGTGGCAGAGTTCCCGCCGTGCTGGTGCTGGCGGGTGTGGTGGCCTGTGCACGTGAGACGCCACGCCCGGCCGACACCAGCGCGCACACCGCCAGCGCCGCCGCGCCCGCGCCGCGCACCGAGTTGCTGGCTGATCTCGGGCCGTACCATCGGCAGATCCTGACCTCGAATCCCGACGCGCAGACCTTCTTCGACGAAGCCCTGACGTTGCTCTACGGCTTCAATCACGAAGAAGCCTTCCGTTCGTTCGAGCGCGCCGCGGCACTCGACCCGAAGTCACCCATGCCACACTGGGGCATGGCGTTGGCGCTGGGCACCAACATCAACGATCCCGCCCCAGCCGAGCGGCTGCAGAAAGCCGCCACCCATCTCGCGGCGGCGGTGCAGCGCGCGCCGAATGGCAGTCCTGTGGAGCAGGGGTTGGTGGCGGCACTCGCCAAGCGTTACGTCGCCGACCCGGTGGGTGAGCAGTCGGCGCGCGAGCTGGCCTACTCCGACGCGATGGGTGCGCTGTCGCGGAAGTTTCCCGACGATGCGGATGTGGCCGCGCTGTACGCCGAGAGCATGATGAACCTGCATCCCTGGCGCCTGTACCGCGCCGATGGTGCGGCAGAGCCGTGGACGCCGGCCATCGTCGCCACGCTTGAAGCAGTGCTGAAGCGCCAGCCGCAGCATCCCGGCGCCAATCACTACTATGTGCACGCGGTGGAAGCGTCACGCACGCCGGAGCGCGCCACACCGTCGGCCGAGCGCCTCGAGACGCTGGTGCCGGGCGCGGGGCACCTGGTGCACATGCCGTCGCACATCTACATCCGCACCGGGCAGTACGCGAAGGCGGCGAAAAGCAACGCAATCGCAGCGGCGGTGGACGAGGCGTATTTCCGCCGTACCGGCACGCAGGGCTTCTACGCGATGGCGTACTACAGCCACAACCTGCAGTTCGAGGCGGCATCGGCGATGTTCGGCGGCAATCTCGCCGAGTCGCGCGACGCGGCCAAGCGCACCGTGGCACTGACGGAACCGATCGCCGACCAGATGGCGATGCTGGAACCGTTCGCCGCCATGGAGTTGCTGGTGATGGCGCGCTTCGGTGAGTGGCAGTCGATCCTGGCGCTGCCGGCCCCGAAGTCGGCGCGCACGCTGCAGGCCGGATTTCATCGCTGGGCGCGCGGCATCGCACTGGCGCAGACGGGCAACTCGGCGGGTGCAGCGGTGGAACTCGATTCCCTGGTGCGTATCCAGTCTCGCGTGCCGAAGGAGGCGATGGTGGGGCCGGTGAATTGGGGTGGCGACGTGTTGAGCGTCGCGATCGCCGACCTGCAGGGCCACATCGCCACCGCGAAGCGCGACAACGCCGGTGCGATCGCTGCGTTCACGAAGGCGGTGACGGCTGAGGACAATCTCGGCTACAACGAGCCACCCGACTGGCTGTTCCCCGAGCGTGAGCGACTGGGTGTGGCGCTGCTGGCCGCCGGTCGCCCTGCCGATGCTGCGCGCGTCTTCCGCGCCGACCTCACGGCGCACGTGGGCAATCCGCGTGCGCTGTTCGGCATCTGGCAGGCGCTCGACGCGCAGAAGGACGGTGGTGCGGCGGCAGCGAAACAGGCATTCGATGCGGCCTGGCGGAGCGCCGACGTGACACTCGGCGCGGACCTGTATCCGAAGCGCTGATTACCGCGGCGCGCCGGTCGCGCTGACGCGCCAGATCGTGTTGCCGACGTCGTCAGCGACCAGCAGGGCGCCACGACTGTCGAGCGCCACGCCGACCGGGCGTCCGCGTGCGCGACCGTCGTCACTGAGGAAGCCGGTCAGCACATCGACCGGCGCTCCTGCTGGCCGACCATTCGTGAACGGCACGAAGATCACCGCGTAACCGCTGCGTGGCTTACGATTCCACGAGCCGTGCTGCCCGACGAACATGCCGCTGGAGAAGGCTGGCCCGAGCGCGCTGGCGCCCGACCACGCCAATCCAAGCGACGCGGTGTGCGCGCCGAGTGCGTAATCGGGCACGACTGCGGTCGCGACCAGGTCGGGCCGTTCCGGTTTCACGCGCGTGTCCACGTGCTGGCCGAAATAGCTGTACGGCCAGCCGTAGAACGCGCCGTCGCGTATCGCGGTCATGTAATCGGGCACCAGGTCGCCACCGATTTCGTCGCGCTCGTTCACCGCCACCCAGAGTGCGTTGGTGGTCGGCTCCCACGCCATGCCGACGGGATTACGCAAACCGCTCGCGAAGACGCGCGACGTGCCGGTGGCGGCATCCACTGCCCACACCTGCGCGCGACCTTCCTCGGCCTCGATCCCGTTTTCCGCCGCGTTGCTGTTGGAGCCGATGGCAACGTAGAGCGTCCGGCCATCCGGCGACGCGATGACGTTCTTGGTCCAGTGATGATTGAGCGTTCCCGCCGGCAGCGCGAGGAGTCGTGTGCCAGTGGCGGTGATGGTCGTATCGCCGCGGCGATACGGGAAACGCATCAGTGCATCGCTGTTGGCGACGATCAGGTCATCACCCGACAGCACCATGCCGAACGGTGCATGCAGTGAGTCCAGCAGCACGAAGCGCTGCTCCGCCACGCCGTCGCCGTTGGTATCGCGCAGCAGCGTGATGCGATTGGCGCTGGGCACTGCGCCACCGGCCTTTTTCTGGAAGTGCCGGAAGAACCAGCCTTTGATGCCCCGATTGTCATCGGGCTTCGGCGGTGCGTTGGTCTCGGCCACCAGCACGTCGCCGTTCGGGAGCACCAGCAGCCAGCGTGGATGCGCCAGCCCGGTGGCGAACGGCGCCACGCGCAGGCCGGTCGCCGCGACCGGCGTCGAACCGGCGGGCCAGCCGATCGCGCTGGCGACGTGTACCACCGGAATCAGGACATGCTCCGGTTCCGGCAGTGCGGGCGTGGCCCCGATGGTGGCGCTGATGGGAAGCGTGGCGCGGCCGCCGCACGCGCCGAGTAGCGCACAGCCGGCGAACAGCGCCACGAACGTGCGCTGCGTCGCGCGATGAGCATGGCGCAGCCGCGCGCGGGTGTTCGAATAGATCGAAAGGAGTACGTGCATGCCTGCTTCGAGGGGCAAGAAGAAGTCCACACGACCGGAAACGTCCGAATTGCGCCGCCACGGCACGCTTCGTGAACTGAAGAGTTCGCATCGCCGCTCGCTGTCTCTGTGCGGCTAAAACGCTGCGATCTGCGACGACGCGTGAGCGCAGCGGGCCGGGCCGCGATGGGCGGCATCACGAACACGACTGGAGAGGAATCATGTCTATCGATACGACTGTGGCCGCGCGACGCGCCGGCCTGCTGGCTGTGACGCTCGCGCTTGGAGTGACGGGCTGCGCGTCGTGGAACAACCGCGCCAAGGGTGCCGTGATCGGCGGTGCGGCGGGCGGTGCGGTGGGCGCGGTGATCGGCAACCAGACCGGCTCCACCACGCGTGGCGCGATCATCGGTGCCGCGGTCGGTGGTGCGGCCGGCGTGATCATCGGCAACCAGATGGATCAGCAGGCCAAGGAACTGCAGCAGGACATCCCGGGCGCCACGGTGACGCGCGTCGGTGAAGGCATCGCCGTCACGTTCGCATCGGGCCTGCTGTACGACTTCGATTCCGATGTGGTGCGCGATGAGGCCGCGAAAAACCTGCGCAGCCTCGCGACCAGCCTAGGCAAGTATCCGAACACCGACCTGCTGATCTCGGGTCACACCGATGCAGTGGGCTCCACGGCGTACAACCAGGCGCTCTCCGAGCGTCGCGCGACGGCGTCGGCCAACTACCTCGTGTCGCAGGGCGTGGTACGCGAACGGCTGCGCGCGGTGGGTCGTGGTGAAGCCGAGGCGCTGGCACCGAACGAGACCGAGGCCGGTCGTCAGGCGAATCGTCGCGTGGAAATCGCGATCTTCGCCAACGAGGCGACGCGCAAGCGCTGAGTCGGATCGCGTGAACGACGCCTGACGGCTGGTTTCGGCCGTCGGGCCGGTTGGGGCGACGGGACTGGAGGGGCGATGTATTCCACCGTATATATCGGTGGTCGCCCCTATCGTCATGTCGCCCCGTGTCGCAGATGCCCTTCGAGAAACGCCAGGTCGTCGCGAGTGGCCTGCCTGAGCGCGGATTCCATCGAGCGATAGCGAGCGATCACCTCGTGACCGAAGGCCGTGAGCGTCGCACCGCCGCCGCGCATGCCGCCCTGCGTGGTTTCCGCCACCGGTGTGCTGAACATCTCGTGCAACTCCTCCAACAGCAGCCAGGCGCGCCGGTACGACATGCCCATCTGTCGCGCAGCCGCGCTGATGGAGCCCGACGCGTCGATGGCTTCCAGCAGCGCCACCTTGCCGGGGCCAAGGCGCAGCCCGTCGTCGAACAGGATGCGTAAGAGCAGCGTGGTCATGGTGTCACTGGTGCGATGGGTTGCCGGGATGCTGTTGCTGACCGTCGCTGCCACCGCGCACGGACAGGGCGTCGGCAGCGGCATCACCGGGACGATACGTGACTCGCTCGGTGTGGCGCTCGACAATGTGATCGTGGACGCGCGCGACAGCACCACCGGCTACGTCGCACGCACCCGCACCAACCTCACCGGACGGTACTTCCTGCTTGGCCTGCCTCAGGGTGGGCCGTACACGGTGCGCGCGCGCCGAGTGGGCTACGTGGCGGCAATACGGGCCGGCGTGCGTCTGACGATGGGTGCGCGGCCAACGGAAGACTTGGTGCTGCGTGAGGCACCGGAGCTCCTTGCGCCGGTCACCATCGGCGCCGATCGCATCATCGGGCGCGAGGCACGCCTGGGTGGCAGCACGCGCATCGCACGCGAGCAGATCGATGCGCTGCCGACCGTCGATCGCAATTTCGCCAGCCTTGCCGCCTTGAGTCCGTTGGCCGGCAACCAGCTGGCGCTGGGTGGGCAGCGCTGGACCAGCACCGATTTCCGCATCGACGGTGCACAGTCGCGGAACCTGCTGCGCGGCGGCGAAACGAACGGCGGTCCGGCGGCGATTCCGCTGGATGCGATCCGCGAGTTCGAGGTCAATACCGCCGTCTACGATGTGGGGCAGGGTCGGCAGGGCGGCGGACAGGTGGCGGCGGTGACACGCGCGGGGACGAACACCACCGAAACGCGCGTGGTCACCGCGTTCCGCGATCAGCGACTGACGGCCGCCAACGACTTCCAGGGTCGGTCGCGTGCGACGCGTTCGGCGCAGGTGCTCCAGGCGGCGATCTCACTCGGCGGTGCGCTGCGACGTGATCGCGCGCACTACTTCGTGGCGTACGAGCGGCAAGATGCCAGCGAACCCTTGGTGACCGGCGACGTCGGCACGCCGCAGTCGCAGGTGGCGGCGGGCATCGCGCGCGATTCGCTGCTGCGCGTGCTCGACATCCTCGGCCGGCAGTACGGCACCGACGGCACCACCGCACAACTCGGTCGATTGGCACGCCGTCCAGTCTCGCAGGCGTTGTTCGCACGCGTGGACTGGCAGATGGCCGCATCGCATCGCGCGATGGCGCGGCTCACGGCCAGTGATTGGACCAGCCCACTCAGCGGCGGCGTGGATCAGTCGATCGCGTTGCGGGAGTCGCGCTCCAGTTTCTCCTCGCGCGAAAAGCAGCTGCTGACGGCGCTGACCTCCAGCCTTGGACGCTCGGCACTGAATGAGTTCCAGTTCGCCGTCGGTCGGTCGCGGCGTGTGCTCGAACCAGAGAGCGCCGGCGTCCCGCGCGGCTTCGTGCAGGTGCGATCGCAACTCCCTGACGGCACCACCGGCAACTCCACCATTCAGTTCGGCGGCAATCGACTGGCACCGGATGACAGCCGCGAGTGGCAACTCCAGCTGATGGATCGTTTCTCGGTGCAACGCGGGCCGGTATTGCTCACGGTCGGCACCGACAACTCACTCACCGGCACACGGACGTTGATTGCCGAGGCGCAGGGTGGGCTGTTCGTGTTCCCGTCCATTGCGGCGCTGGAGGCTGGCGCACCGAACCGATTCACGCGCACCGTGCCGTTGGCGGGGCAACCACCGGTCACGCGACAGCGGGTGCTGGAGCTGTCCAGCTATGCGCAGGCGGAGTGGGTGGTGCGCGATGGGCTGACATGGACCACTGGCCTGCGCTGGGATGGATCGGCATTCCTCAGTGCCCCGGCCGCCAATGCCGCCGTGGACGCGGCGTTCGGTGTGCGCACGGCGCGCGCACCGCGCGACTGGTCGCAGGTGCAGCCGCGCACGCAAATAGTGTGGCGAGTGGATCGTGACGGTCGCGACGTGCTGCGAGTCGGCGCCGGACTCTTCACCGCGCAGCTGCCGTACTACGCCGGGCACAACCAGCTGCTCTACACCGGTACGTCGCTGACCGACGCGGACCTGCGCGGCAGCAACGTGCCCGTGCCGGACTTCGCCGGTTATCGCAGCGGCAGGACGCCGGTGCCCGGTGTGCCACGCGCCGGCAACAGTGCACCCGCGTTCGTGAACGTCATCGGCACCGTGAGAGCACCACGGACGGTGAAGGCGTCGGCGGCGTGGCAGCATCGCGTGAGTGATGCGCTCACCACGACGCTGAGTGCGGGATTGATGCGGATGCGTGATGGCTACCACTACATCGATCGCAACCTCCCCGCTGTACCCGCGTTCCGGTTGAACGTGGAAGGCGGTCGCGGCGTGTGGGTGCCGTCGGCCAGCATACCATCCGCGACTGGCGTCACCGACGTGCGCAACGCCCCCCGCGTGCCCGGTTATTCGCGTGTGCTGGCGCTGGAGTCTGGAGCGCGGGCCACGCAGCTGTCGTTCACCGGTGAGGCGGTCTACCGCGTGCGGGAGCGCGTACAGGGCACACTGGCGTATGCCTGGTCACGTGCGCGCGACAACTCGACCTACGGATGTTGCCTGGCGCGCACCGCGACCACGTTCACGCCGGTGGTGGATGATCCGCGTGATCTCGACCGGGCCTGGGCTGCGTCGGATTTCGATGCGCGGCATCGCGTCGTCGGCACCACCGCGATTCGTGCGCCATTCGGCATCACGCTCTCGGCGCGCTACGTCGGCACCAGTGGTCGTCCCTTTTCACTGGTGGTGGACGGCGACATCAACGGCGACGAGGCGAACGGAAACGACCGAGCCTTCCTCTTCGATCCCGACGATCCCACCACACCCGCCGAGGTGGCTGCGTCGATGCGGCGTCTGCTGGCCAATCGCGCGAACGTGGCGCGTGACTACATCCGCGCGCACCTTGGCCAGGTGGCTGGGCGTAACACCGTCACCACGCCGTGGACGAATCGGGTCGATGCCCGCCTCGCGCGTCGCTTCACGGTCCGCGCGGGTGCGCTGCACTCCGCCGAGTTGCTGGTGGACGTGTTCAACCTCGGCAACCTGCTCAACACGCGCTGGGGCGCGCAGTACCCGCTGCCGGTCGGCATCTCGTCGCAGAACCCGGTGGTGAATCGCGTGCCGCTGTTGCGCGTGGTGGGCTTCGATCCGGCCACGCAGCGGTATCGCTACACGGTGAACGAGTCGGCGGGGGTGCTGTCCAAGGGCGGGGATCCGTATCAGGTGCAGGTGGGGGTGCGGCTGGGACGGTAGGGAGTCGACCGCCGGATCATTGCTGACGCGACAGCGCGGTGAGCGCGCATCAGCGCTCCGTGAGCTTCCGGTCGTCGGGCACCAGTGACCGGTGCATGCCCAGCGCCGCCACCGCACCGGCGGCGGCCGCGCGCACGGCGAGTTGCGGTCCCGGCGTGATGTCACCCGCCGCGAACACGCCGCTGACCGAGGTGGCGAAGTGTTCGCTGACGATGATGTGCCCTCCCGTGTCGCGCTCGCACCCGAGTTGCACACCGAGGTCGTCCGCGGGTAGTTGGGCAATCGTGAAGAAGACCTTGTCCACGTCCAGCGCGTCGCCAGTTGCCAGGTGCAGTGCGGTGATCTCACTGCCGGCATGGCCGAGGCGCGCCACGCGCTCGGTGCGGACGCCGATGCCCAGTGTGGCAATCTTCTGCTGCAGTTCATCGTCGTCCATGTCGGCGGCAGCGCCATTGGTGACGATCGTGATGTACGAGGTCCACGTCGTCAATGCCAGCGCCATCGCCACCGCACGGCGTCCATGGCCAATCACCGCCACGCGCTTGCCCCGGCTTTCGTATCCGTCGCCATCGGGGCAGACGTGTGCGTTCGCACCATACACATGCTCGAGGCCTGGGATTTCCGGCCAGACATCCTTCATGCCGATCGCCAGCAGCACGCGGCGCGCGCGCAGCGGTTGGCCTTCCGCCAACCGGAAAAGGAACAGCGGCTCGGCGCCGTCGGGCGAACCCACCGTGTCGACGTTCTCGACCACTGTATCGAGGAGGGTCACGTCGTGGGACCGGAGTTCGTCCCGTCCCTTGCCGCGTAGTTCGGGCGGACGAATCCCCGGCATGCCAAGAAATCCGTTGATGCCCCGTGATTCCCAGTTGCGTGGATCACCGCTGTCCACGAGCGCCACGGTATGCCCGTACCTGACGCTCCAGATCGCCGCGCTGAGGCCGGCTGGTCCACCACCGACGATGCCGATGTCGAAGATCGGTACGTCCAAGGGATCGGTTAGTTGCATGCGGAAACGATTGGCAAGAATGATTCCGGACCCGTCCGCGCGCGGCCACGAACGGGCGCAGGCGGCACGGCAGTTGCCTTACGCTGTGGCATCCCATCACACACGAGGCTGCAGTGAGCGATTACAAGCACGACGCCAGCGACAAGAAGCTCGACCATGCCGCTGACGCCGCGAAAGCCACCGAGACCAAGCACACGACCGGCCCGAGCCACGATCCGGCCAAGATCGCACGTCATGACGACGCCGGGAAGGATCGCCTGTTCGAGCATCGCGAGCAGCACGACGATGCCGAGCAGGCCAGCGAGCGGTCGCGCCGCGAGAAGGATGTGGCGAAGCACGAACATCCGGACGACGACGCGACTGCGGGCAGCTGAGCCGCGCGACGGGAGATGATGCCACGGCATCGTCTCCCGTCGGTGCGTACAAGCCCACTCGCCGCCGGGACTGCTCGCAGAACTGGAGCACGGCACATACTTCGCCACCTGATACTCTCGCTGCCGCAGTGCTCGCCGCACGCGTGCCATGCGGCACCGATCATGCACCGCTGCCGCGCATCGACCCGTGTGTCAGTCGGCGGTCCCGCCGCTGCCACGGTTGATGTCACGCAACATTCTGCAGGAGGATGTGATCATGGCAACCAACAAGGAACCGGCAGGCAAGGGCAAGGGACATGCAAAGGAGAAGCAGGGCATGTCCGGCGAGCCGCTGAAGCAGGGCCAGTCGGCCGCGAGTGCGAAGGGAGGGCGCGCCGGCGGCAAGGAACAGCAGCACTACGGTTCCACCGGCTCCAAGAGTTCCGGTGGTACGGGCTCATCGCAGGGTTCCGGTGGCGGCAGCGGCGGCACACACGGCTGATCGGCCGTTGCCTGCTGCACGTATTCATTGTGCGTGACCACGGTCGTCGCCTGCGTCATCCAGACGCAGGCGACGATGTCACAGCTGCGCCAGGAAGGCGCGAATGCGCGCGGCGTTGGTACCCACGTCGCTGCCACCGACGCGCGACACCGAGCGCACGTCCACGCGGCTGCCCGTCCCCTCTGATTGCACGCGTACCACCACGTCGTCCTTGAAGCCGAACCACTTGGTGGTGGCCGTCGCTTCCACCCGACCGCTCGCCGAGTCGGCAGCCACCAATTCCCATCCCATCCGCACCGCTGCAGTGCGCACGCGCGCGAACATTTCGGATGCCGGCTGCGGGAAGGTGACTGTCTTCAGGTCCGGATACCCCTGCTTCTGTAGCGCGGCGACACTGTCACCGCCGTACTCGGCGCTGTTCTTCGCGGTGGCGCGCAACGGCAGGATGGCCACGAACCGCGGCGGATCCTGCGTGTCGGTGGTCACGTCGTGAATCGGCGGCACGCTGCTCGCCACCTGCTTCCAGCGCCACGGCACGAACGCCGTCGCGCCAGCGATCACCAGTGCCGC
>JANMON010000091.1:0-4155 GCA_031369265.1 Gemmatimonadaceae bacterium
CCGCCGTTCTGGCTCGGCTGGTGAATCATGATCCGGCTGTGCGGCAGCGCTGACCGCTTGCCCTTCCGCCCGGCGCTGAGCAGGAACGCCCCCATGCTGGCGGCGAGGCCCATGCAGATCGTGTTCACCGGCGCCGACATGAAGTTGATCGTGTCGTAGATCGCCAGGCCGGCCGAGATGCTGCCACCCGGCGAGTTGATGTACAGGCTGATGTCGCGATCGGCGTTGTCGGCCTGCAGGAACAGCAGCTGGGCGATGACGATGTTGGCCACGTCGTCATTGATCGGCGTGCCGAGGAAGATGATCCGGTCCATCAGCAACCGCGAGAAGACATCGTACGACCGCTCGCCGCGGCTGGACCGTTCAATCACGTACGGGGCGTAAATGCTGGCCATGATTCGGGCTTCCTGCTGAGGTTATGGCACCGGGCCGGGCCCGATGAGAACTCCTGCTGCTCTACGCTACCTGATTTACGGTGTTCCGTGCAATCAGCCAGCCGAAGACCTTCTCGTCCGTGACGGTGCGCTCCAGTTCCTTCAGGCGGCCGCCCTTCTCCAGCTGCACGTACAGCTGTCCAGTCTCGACACCTCGCTCGGCCGCCATCTGCGCCACCTTGTCGTCCACGTCCGAGGTGCTGGCCACCAGCCCTTCCTTCTCGGCGATGGTATCGATCACCACGTCGCGGCGCACCTGCCGCTCGGCCATCGGGCGGAACTCACCGGCGAAGCGCTCCTGCATACCCTCGGGCACCTGGTACATCTGCATGTAGGCGCCCATCACCTGTTGCACCCAGGCGTTCGGGATCTCGAACGGATTGGCCGCGATCACCTGGTCCAGAAGCTGCTCGCGCACTGACGAATCCGCCTCGCGCTTGACGTGCTCGCCCATGTCCTTGCGGACGGCCTCGGTCAGCGCCGCCACGGTATCGAAGTCACCGAGCTCGGCGGCAAACGCATCGTCCAGGGCGGGTAGGGTCTTCCGCTTCACTTCCAGCAGCGTGACGCGGGTCAGCTTCGACTTGCCGCGCTGGGCCTCGTCGGGGAAGTCGTCGGGCCAGCGCACGGCGCGCTCGACGGTCGTGCCCGGCGTGGCTTCCATGATCAACTCCTCGATGCCGGCGATCGCCTGGCCCTTGCCCAGCTCCAGCGGATACTCGCGCTGCTCGGGCATCTCGGCCCCCTCTTCCTGCGACGCGATCTGGACGCGGACCTGGTCACCCGGCTGCGGCTTGTCCTCCACCGGGGCGAGGGCGGCGCGCTGCTCGCGCAACGTCTCCAACTGCTCCTGCACCATCTCGTCGGTCACCGACTCCGAAGGGCGCGACACCGTGAAGCCCGAGGTGTTCTCGATCAGGATCTCCGGCCGCACCTCGAGGTGGATGTCGAAGGTCACCGGCTCGCCGTCCTCGAACTTCAGGTCGTGGACGTGCGGCTGCGCGATCGGCTCCAGCTTCTCCTGGTCGAGCGCCTGCTTCCAGGCATCCTGGACGAGGCTCTCCATCGCCTCCTCACGGATCTGGGCGGCGTAGGCCTTCTTGATCAGGTGAATGGGCGCCTTGCCCGGGCGGAACCCCGGCATCCGGGCGGCGGAGGCGTAGCGCTTCACCGCCTTGTCTTCGGCGGCCTTGACGGTCTCGACGGAGACGGTCACACCGAGCAGGCGCTCGACGCCTTCGGCCTTCTTGACGGCAATTTCAAACGACATCGTCGGGTCGGAATCAGGAGGAACGGAACCGCCGCCGGTCAGGGCGACGCATCCGCACAAGCTAACGCCAACGGGGCGGGGATACGCAGTGGCCGAATGGCCGGGGCGACGAAGCGGCCCCACCGGGTCGCCCGCCATCCGTACATTGCGGCATGGGATATCCCGAGGAACTGAACGATCCCGATCGGCACCGGACACCGCCGCGGGCCGTGACCCCGCCGCCGATGCCGGCGACCGGCGCCACCACCACCGAATCGGCGCTGGCCATCCCCACGCTGGGGCACCTGCTGCGCCTGATCGGCCGTGCGGTGCGTCTCCGCTGCCCCAACTGCGGCGTGGGCGCGGTGCTCCGCCCCTACGCCACGGTCAATCACCACTGCGCGCACTGCGGCTTCCGCTTCACGCGCAGCAGCGATTCGTATTACTCGGGGGCGATGCTGACCAACCTGGCGGTCGCCGAGGGGCTGTTCGCGGTGGTGTTCGCGACGATCCTGATCACCTCGTGGCCGGATGTGCCGTGGGACACGCTGAGTTGGGGCATGCCGCTGGGCGTGGCGCTGGCGCCGGTGCTGCTGTTCCCGTTCGCGAAGGTGTTCTGGCTCACCTTCGACGTGGCATTCCGACCGGTGACGCCGGAGGAGATCGAGGCGCCGGCGAGAGCGTGATGCTCACCATCCTCGCCTTCGGGATGGTCGTCGTCTTCATGACGCTCATCATGACGCGGCGCATGGCACCGCTCACCGCGCTGATCATGGTGCCGATCGCCTTCGGGCTGCTCGGTGGGTTCGGCCGATCGCTGGGGACGATGATGCTCGACGGTGTGGTGAAGATCGCGCCGACGGGCATCATGCTGATGTTCGCGATCCTGTACTTCGCGATCATGATCGATGCCGGGTTGTTCGAGCCGGTGGTCACGGCGCTCCTGCGCGTGGTGGGCGGCGACCCGGTGCGCGTGGTGGTCGGCACGGCCGTCCTGGCGCTAGTGGTGTCGCTGGATGGCGACGGCAGCACCACCTACATGATCACCGCGGCTGCGATGCTCCCACTCTACCGTCGGCTGGGCATTCGCCCGCTGGTGCTGGCGTGCGTCACGATGCTCGCCGGTGGCGTGATGAACATCCTGCCGTGGGGCGGTCCCACGGCCCGCGCGGCGTCGGCGCTGTCGGTGGATGCATCGGTGCTCTTCGTGCCGATGATTCCGTCGATGCTGGTGGCGGCGGCCTTCGTGCTCTATGCCGCCTACCGCATGGGGTGCAACGAGCGGGCGCGGATCGCACTCACCGGCGTGGTGCACTTCTCCGACGAGACGGCGCTCGACGACAACCTCTCACCGGGCACCACGGGCCGCCCGGCCCTGCGCCGCCTGAATGCCGCGTTGACGGTGGCGCTGATGGTCGCGCTGGTCGCCGGCCTGCTGCCGCTGCCGGTGCTGTTCATGATCGCCTTCGCCATCGCCATCATGATCAACTATCCCAGCGTCGCCGAGCAGAAGCACCTCCTGGCCACACATGCCGGCAACGTGATGGCGGTGGTGTCGCTGATCTTCGCGGCCGGCATCTTCACCGGCATCCTCTCTGGCACGAAGATGGTGGATGCCATGGCCGAGAGCGTCGTGCGCGTGATCCCCGACGCACTGGGACCGTACCTGCCGATCGTGACCGGGGTGCTGAGCATCCCGTTCACGTTCTTCATCTCGAACGACGCGTTCTACTTCGGCATCCTGCCGATCCTCGCCAAGGCCGGGCAGGCGTACGGCATCACCGCCGCCGAGATGGGACGCGCCTCGCTGATCGGTCAACCGGTGCACCTGCTCAGCCCACTGGTGCCGTCCACCTACCTGCTGGTCGGCCTGGCCGGCGTGGACTTCGACGCGCACCAGCGATTCACGATCCGCTGGGCGATCCTGACGGCGCTGGTGCTGCTCGGTGCGGGCCTCCTGACGACGGTGATCCCCATCGTCGGGCACGGCGCCACGCGCTGACGCGTCAGAAGCGGAGCGACAGGCAGCTCAATCCGCCATCCATCTTGCGGTACTCGCTCATGTCGAGCACCTCCAGTGTGTATCCCAGCGCGCGCAGCCGTGCATCGAGCTGCGGCTGCCCCTCGGAGACGAAGATCACGTCGTTCACGCGCACACAGTTCGCGCCGTATTCCTCACCAACGGGCACGCGCACGATGTCGTAGCCCGCGAACGCCGGATGATCCGCCAGGGCCTCGATCAGCACCAGGCGGTCGGGTTCGATCGCCGCGAGACCACTCTTGAGGTGCAGGATGCCCTCGACGTTGCGGATGTCGATGGTGGCGGCGGTGATGTCGAACTGCGCCAGCCAGGTGGCCAGCTGCCCGGCGCCCTCGTCGTTGGTGCGGTGCGAGATTCCGATGAACACGTGATGCCCGGCTTCGCACACATCGCCGGCATCCAGCGTACCGGGCGCGGTGACCTGTGCGAGC
>JANMON010000157.1:0-10236 GCA_031369265.1 Gemmatimonadaceae bacterium
TCGCGACTTTGCGTCAGGCTGTTGCAGTTCAAATCACTAGCCTCGCTACTTCACCCGCTTCCCGTTCTGGATCACGACCTTCACGTCCCGCATCACGGTCATGTCGGTGAGCGGATCGCCGCGGACGAGGATGATGTCGGCGAAACGGCCGGCGGCGAGGACGCCGAAATTGGCCTCACCCTTGAGGAATCGCGCCGGCCACAATGTCGCGCTCTGGATCGTCTCCATCGGTGACACGCCCAGCTCCACCCACTTCACCATCTCGCGCCAGGTGGCGTCGTTGTGGAACATGGAGGGGATGCCGGCGTCGGTGCCGATCATCATGCGCACCCCAGTCTGGCGCAGCTGCGCGAACTTGGCCGGCAGCAGCGGAATGCGCGACGGGAAGAGCGCGTAGTAGGGCAGCTGCGGAATGTTCGACAGCGAGGTGCGGATCTCCTTCCACATCTCCTCCGGCATGAACTCGTGCCAGGCCGGATCGTCGATGCGTTCCGGGAAGACGCTGCCGGTGAAGTACATCGTGTACAGCGGTGAGATGGTGGGCGTCCAGTAGAGCCCCGAGTTCCGCTCGCGCAGCTTCTGCATCACGTCATCGGCGAACCCGGGCGCGGTGCCCAGGCCGGTGTGCTCGAAGTTGTCCACGTTGTGCTTGAGCCCAATGCGGATCTCCTCCATACGATGCGCGTGTGCGACCACCGGCTTGCCGCGCTTGTGCGCCGTCTCCACCACCGCCGCCACTTCGGCCTCGGTCATCTGGTCCTGGTCGATCAGCTTGATCATGTCCACGCCCGCGTCGAGCAGCTGTGTCACGCGACGGCGCGCATCGTCGGCACCGGTGACGCCCCAGCGAAAGGCTTCCTCGTACCGCTCGTAGGCGGCGTGCTGGATGAACGGGCCGGTGACGAACAGCCGCGGCCCCGGGATCTCCCCGCTGGCGATCCGCTTCTTGACGCTGATGATGTCCTCCAGCCGCGCACCGAGGTCGCGCGCGGTGGTGACGCCGGCATTCAGCAGCTGTCGCGCGGCGATCGGCATTACCAGCGACGCGTCACGCGTGCCATACAGCTCGTCCCAGCGCTTGTAGTCGCCGTGTCCGAGGATGTGCAGGTGCACGTGCATGTCGATCAGCCCCGGCATCACGGTGTGGCCGTTGCCGTCGATCACCGTGGCGCCGGCCGGCACCGCCAGCTCGCCGACGCGACCCACCTGCACGATGCGATCCCCTGCCACCAGGATCACGCCGTTTTCGATCACCGGACCACCGTATCCATCGATGATCCGGCCACCCACCACCGCGAGGGTGACCCGCGGCGCACCCTGCGCCAGCGCCGCGGAGTGCACGCCGACCACGGCGTAGAAAGCCACCAGCCATCGGCGCGCAGCGCGCATCAGCGGGTACCTCGCGTGCCGGTGCGCGAGGTCGTCGCGGCCGCCGGTGCACCACTCAGCGTGTTCCAGTTCGCGATCGCGTTGAAGGCCAGCGCCATCGCACCCTGGTTCTGCCAGCGATACCAGGGTCGGGTGCCCATCAGGATCACGTGGCCATTGCCGACCGGCGCATCCACCACCGCGGCGCGCCCCGCCATCTCACTGCCACCGGCGATCAGGCCGGAGATCAGCAGCGAGTCCGCGTTCTGTGCCCAGCGCACCACCACCCGTGCGCGAGCGCGCTCGGTGGCGGCGAGATAGGCCGGATCCACCGGCTTGCCGCCGATCCCCATCGCTGGCCCGGCCGCCGGCGCAGCCGCACCACCACCACCACCACCACCACCGCCGCCCACTTGGAGCACAGGGGCCTGCGAGAAGAAGAGCGGGAAGGTGCGTCGTTCGTAGCCGTACAACATCGGATGTGCTGCGGTCACCACTTCACCGCGGAACACACCGCCGCGCGCGCGCAGCGTGGGCGTCTCCACCGCGCTCACCTGCGGATGGAAGCCCATGTCGGCCACGAACCGCGACGTGGCGCCTTCGGTGAACAGCAGGCCGCCGCGTTCCACGAAGCGACGCAACGCCAGCAATCCATCGAAGCCCATGCCCGGTCGCACGTCGTCCGTCTCGTCATTCGCGCCAAGGTGCGGCGTCTCGGCGGTCTTCTTCCACGGCACCGGCGGTCCAGCCATGGACCGGCCATTGAGCAGCGTGGCCGAGTTCCCACCGACGTGCGGATAAATCACCACGTCGAAGCGATCCAACATGCCGGGCGCCTTGATCTCCTGCTCGGAGATGGTGGTGTACGGCACACCGAGCCGGTCGAAGGCGTAGCGCACCCAGCCCTCATCCTGCGTCGAGGTCCACGAATGCATGATCGCGATGCGCGGCAGCGCGATCGGATGCGCGGCGACGGTGACATCGCCACTCGACGCGGCTCCGAGGCCGAGTGCGGCGACGCTGGCGCGCACAGCCGGCGCATCCGCCAGCAGGAAGGTGCCGGCCGGGTAGCTGGTGCCACCGGCCGTGAACGCGCTGTCGGCCACGCGCACACGCGCGCCGGAGACCTTCCACGGCAGCGTTGCCGAGCGCCAGTCGCCGAGGTGTGGCACGATCAGTGTACTGCCGCTGCCGGCCACCGTGCCACTGACGGTGGCATCGGCGCTCAGCATCCGCATCGGCTTCGAGAGCACGGTGGAATCGGCGATCTTGAGCGTGGTCACGTGCCGGAGCAGGTCCATCGTCCAGCCGGTGTCGTCGTACGGCTGCGGATCGGTGGGCTTGAAGCTCTGCAGCGAGAGCACGGTGCGCGGGAACTGCGTGTACGGCTGGTCGAGGCGCACGATCCAGTCACCGCTGGTGACGGTGACGGTGTCCTTGCCGCTGCCGAGCGTGAAGGTGGCGCTGGCCTCGTGCACTTCGGTGCCCTGGGTGCGGAACAGGTTCACCATGTCGGCCGCTTCGGCCGCACGACGCTGCCCACGTGGCACCACGAACGCGTAGGGTGCCGAGCGCTGGCCGCGGGCGATGCTGCGCTCGGCCTTCACCACTGCGTTCTCGAGATACTTCTGGCGGTTGTCGGCGACGTGACGCAGCGCCACCAGCACGCCAGATTGTTGGTAGTTCAAGTTGCTGCGAATGCACCACTTGATCCCGTTCACCGGCGGGTTGGGCCGATACCACTGCACCGAGGTGGCGGTGGCCGGCAGCGTGACGCTGTTCTGGCAATCGGCGCCGCTGGAGGTGTAGGTCTCGTAGAAGCGGCCGATGGAGTTGTGCAGGTTGGCGATCGAGAGGCCGTAGTTGGGCGCCCAGCCATCGTAGAACTGGTAGGTGAACACCCCCGGCAAGCCGCGGCGCGTCAGCTCCGTGATTTCGGAATAGGCGAGCGAGAACCACTCGTCGATCTGGATCGCGTCGTACTCGGTGTTGTACGGACCGGTGCCGGTGCTGGTGTAGAGGAATGGCACCGATTCATGCAGGTCGTGCGTGACGGTCGGGCGCCACTCGAGGAACGTCTTCAGGAACGAGCGCGTGAGCTCCAGCGTGAGTGCCATGCCGTCACGGTTGTTGTCGTGCGCGACGTACTTGCCCCAGTACGGCAGGCCCACACCGGCGCTGGCCGGCAAATTCAGGCGCCGGTTCTGCTGATAGAAATCCACGTAGTGATCGCGACCATCCACTTCCCAGACCGGGATGATCATCGTGATCACGTTCTCGCGGATCTTGCGGATGTGTTCACCCTCGTCCACCGCCAGACGATAGAGCATCTCTATCATCGCCTCGGGGCTTCCGGTCTCGGTGGAGTGCAGCGCACCGCTGAGCAGGTAGATCGGCTTGCCCATCCTCAGCAACTCGGCGCGCTCGGTGGCCGAGAGGCCGCGCGGATCGGTGAGCTTGCGCAGGATGGCCTTGTACTCGTCGAGCTTCGCGATGGTGGCTTCGTCGGCGATGATCGCCATCACCATCTCGCGGCCCTCCTCGGACTTGCCGAGGCTCACCACCTGCACGCGCTCACTCGCCGCATCGACCGCGCGATAGTACTTCACCGCCTCAGCACTGTACGCCAGCCGCCCGATCGTGCCCGGCACGTAGCCGAGGGTCTGCAGCGGCGTGGGCACCTTGGTGGACGCCGGCAGGTAGTCCACCAGGTCGGTGATGAACTTGTACTGCGGATGCGTGGGCGTGAGTTCGAGGATCCGCGCGGTGTAGGCGGAGTCGATGGGCTGGGCGCCGCGCTGCGCCGCAAGCGGCGCCGCAGCGAGCGCCGCGAAGGCGAGGACGGACAATCGTCGCATGGGGGAATGGGCAGGAGTTGCGAGGACTACGCCCGCGGTGTGGAAGTCGCTGGCGCCAGCCCGTGGTGCGGGGAGGTTCAGCGCGGCGCGACGCGGAGCGCCGCCAGCTCGATCGTGCCCGGCGCGCCCGGGCTGCCCGGCACCGTCCACGCCAGCGCGATGTCGGCCTTCCGGCGCACCATGCGCGGGAAACCGCTGGCGCGACCCTGCTTCAGCGTGGAGACCGTCAGGGGCGCTTCGGCGGTGCCGTCGGCGCGGACGATGCGCGCGCGCACCTCGGAGGTGTCGCGGGCCGTGCGTTCGATCCAGGTCACCACCGCGTCACCATCGTCGAGCAGTTCGACATCCACGCGTCCCGCAGGCGCGCCGGCATCGATGCGCACCGGTGCACCGAAGGTGGCGCCGGCATCGGTCGAGAACACCAGTTGCACCTTGGCGGTGTCGCGCGCACCGGTGAACCAGACGGCGGCCACGCGGTCGCCGATGGCCGAGATCGCGGGACCGTTCACCGGGCAGGCGTCGATGGTCCAGTTGTCGGCGTGCAGCGGCTTCGGCTCCGTCCAGTCTCCACTCACCAGTCGGCGCACGGCGATGTCGCGCGTCTCGGTGTCGCTGCGATCGCGATAGAGCACCACAGGGCCGCGTGAGGTGACGGCGGCGGCCGTCTGGCAGCAGTCACAGGTGCGTTCGTCGAGGATGGTGGGGGCCTTCGAGACGACGCCGTCGGCGCCCCAGCGGGCGACGGCCAGCCGCATCGGCGGTCCGCGGCCTTCTTCCACCTCCGGTGCACCGGGCGCGGGCGCCGGCGCCTGGCTGCCGTTGAGGAACACGATGTCGGCCGACGAGTCGGCGCGCGGGAGCAGCGTCACGAAGCCGTGCTCGGCCTGGATGCCCTCACCGTGCGGCGTGACGCTGGGCGTCCATGTGCGCCCGCCGTCTGCCGACTGCGCCAGCCGGACGTCGTAGGCGTACTTCCCGGCCCCGTTCTTCTGCAGCCAGTGCGCCAGCAGCCGGCCATCGGCCAGCGACACTACGGAGGGAAAGTCGGCCCAGTTCACGAACAGCTCCTTCGACTCCACCACCGTCATCGGCGCACCCCAGGTGCCACTCGAATCGAGCGTCGCCAGTTTCAGTGTCACGGTGCTGGAGTCGTCACTTCGCTGCAGCCAGCTCATGGCTAGATTCCCGCTGCCGCTGACGCTCAGGAACGGCTCGGCGGCGCGTGCTGCCGCCGGTGTGGGCAGGGGCGTGAGCGAGAGGCGCTGGCTCACCGGAGCCGCATCGCGCGACTGGCAGGCGATGAGCCAGGTCAGCACCAGTGGACGTAGTACTCGTATCGCTGTCGGACGCATCGGTGGCTGGGTTGGAGAAGCGCGGAAGGTCGCGCACATCGCAGAGCCGGTCAACGCAGCGAAGTTTGGATGAATGGATCGTCCCGTGCACCGCCCCGCTGTTTCCCGGCCCTGAGATCCCCTGCCCCGTCCTCGCTGCCGCATGTCGAATTCCGAGCCTGATCCGACCCTCGCCCGACGCTCGTTCATGACCCGTCTGGGCGCCGGGCTGGCGGCCTTCGGTGGCGCCTTCACTCTCGGCGCCGGCTCATTGCAGGCGCAGCGCTCCCTCGATGCGCCGTGGACGCCCGCGCGCCATCCGCAGGACGACTGGCTGGACGCGATTGCCGGACAGCACCGTTTCTTCTTCGACGCCACGTCACCGGCCGGTGTGGGTGACGCTGTCGTTTTCGCATCGAACTTCCTCGCCGCCAGCAAGTCGGGCTACGGGCTGGAGTTCGGTGACAATGCGGTGGTCATCGGCCTGCGCCACCATGCCACGGCGTTCGCATTCACCGATCCGATCTGGGCGAAATACGGCGTACCGCTTGGCGAACGGATCAAGTTCACCGATCCCAAGACCGTTGTCGCGCCGGTGGTCAACGTCTACCAGGCTACCGGCTACGGCACCGCGCTCACCAATCGTGAGACCACGATCGACATGATGGTACAGCGCGGCGTGCACTTCGCGATCTGTGACATGGCCACGCGCGCCTTCGCCGGCGTCGTGGCCACGAAGCTTGGCCTCAAATCGGCCGACGTGTACGAGGAGATGAAGGCGTCGGTGGTGCCCAACGCACACTTCGCGGCTGCCGGCATCGTGGCCGTGAATCGGGCGCAGGAGCGGGGCTACGCGATCCAGCACATCGGCTGACATGGTCACGGCTGGCACGCGCACTGCAATGCCGGAACCGGAGGCGACCGAGCCGTCGCTGCAGCGGACCGGATTGCTGATCATCGGCCTGACGCTCGGTTACCTCGCCACGGCGCTCGGCGGGCTGGCCATCAGCCGTCAGGCGGGCAACATCGCCACCCTCTGGCCGCCCAACGGCATGCTGGTGGCGGCGCTGCTGCTCTCGCCGCGGCAGCGCTGGATGGACATCCTGGTGGCCGGCGCGATCGGCAGCGTGTCGGCCAACCTCTTCAACGGCAGCAGCGCCATCGCCGCCAGCTCGATCACGCTGGCGAACCTGGTCGAGGCGATGATCGCGGCCACGATCATCCGGCGCGAGACGGGACGCCGAGTGCTCTTCCAGCACTCCAGCGATGTGATGGTCCTGATCCTGGCATCGGTGACGGCGGCGTTGATCGCCGGTGCGCTGAGCGCCACCTCGGCCGCGCTGCTGGCCGGTGCCCCCTTCGTCACCATCTTCATCAAGTGGGTGGCCGGCGACGTGCTCGGCCTGCTGGTGGTGATGCCGATCGCGGTGATCGCGCACGACCTGCTGACGCGCGGACCGGACCTGATGATGGCGCGCAGCTCGCGACTCGAGGCGGCGCTGATCCTCACCGGTGTGCTGGTGGTCAGCGTGGCGGTGTTCTCGCCCGACGTGCCACCGGTGCAGTTCCTGGTGATGCCGACCGTGCTGCTGGCCTCGTTCCGGCTTGGACCACTCGGTGCCGCGCTGTCCACCGTGATCGTGGCGGTGGTGGGGTCGATCGGCACGGTGCTGGCCGCCAGTGCCGGAGCCAGCACACCCGACGAGGTGACGCTGCGCGTGTTCAACTTCCAGCTGAACCTGGCCGTGCTGTTCCTGACCGCGCTGCCGATCGGGTCGGCCATGGCGCAGCGTGCACAGCTCGAGCGCGACCTGACCGATGCGAAGGAGCGCGCTGACCACTACGCCACGGAAATGGCGTCGCTGGTGAACGTGGACGACCTGACGGGGCTCGCCACGCGCCGCTGTTTCCTCGAGCAGCTGGACCAGATGGCGGCCACCGCACGTCGCGTGGGGCATCCGCTGACCCTTGCGATGATCGACATCGATCACTTCAAGCCGATCAACGACCAGTACGGACACGCGGTGGGCGACGCGGTGCTGATGGCGATCGGTGCCGCCTGCCGAAGTGCGGTGCGCTCCGCCGACGTGATCGGGCGACTGGGTGGCGAGGAGTTCGCGATGCTGATGCCGCTCACCGATCAGGAGACTGCGTTCCGCATCGTGGATCGGTTGCGCGAGGCGGTGGCCGCCATCGCCATTCCCACCAGCGATGGGCGCACGGTGTCGGTGACGATCAGCGTGGGCATGGCGATGTTCGTGGACCAGCAGATCGACCGATTGCTGCTGGATGCGGACCGGGCGCTGTACTCGGCCAAGGAGACGGGGCGGAACCGGGTGGTGCTGGCGTAAAGCGATCGCGTCGCCCGGGGGAAACGACGAACCGCCACCGGGCCCTCGCGTTTTAGCTCATTGTTTTACGTGGCGGCAAGAGACGGCAAATGACCACGGGCGAACGATTGTGACCGGTCATTGCCCAGACCTGGCCGTACGCGTCAAGGGCGCGTGCCCGGCGGCCGTCAGCGCGACGCGTGGAGTGCCGGTCGCGGCTGCACGGCCAGGTTCAGCAACTCGAAGCGGCACACCGCGGCGCCCTGCGCCATGCACTCCACCTCCTGCACCCGTGCCCCCGGTGCCACCAGCGCGGAGAGCAGGCGTTCGAAGCTGCCGGCGTAGTAGTCGCACATCGGCTGCGTCTCGTGCATGCCCCGGCACATGGCGCAGGTGTGCACCACCAACTGCGATCGCCCGTCCGCCTGCACCACCTCGAACTGCCCGCTGCCGATGAACGTCCAGGCGTTGGCCTTCATCGCCTGCAGCAGCAACGCCAGCGACAATCGCCGTGGCGCGACGCGCAGGAAGAGCTGCGTGGCGAGCGGGATGTGGTGTGCGAGGATGTAGTCCGCCGTGCGGCTGCCGGCCTCACGCAGCACCGAACTGGCGGCGGGCGCACCCAGTCGCTCCACCAGTGCGCGGACCACCGCGCGCACTTCGCGTTCGTCGATCATCTCCTGCGGCATGGTCTCCAACGAATAGCGTGTCGCGTCGCGCAGCACGGCCTCGGCGAACGATGGGCAGAGCCGGTCGCGCAACACATCGGCCACCTGAATGATGGAATGAGGACCGATGCGGGCGCCGGGCGGGCTGCGGCTCATGTCACATGATGTGAGCGCGCCGGGCAATGCGGTGTCGGGGAAATGCCGGGGACCATCCGGTCCTGCCGATCCGCCGAGATGACGTCAGTTCGCGGCCGGATCGAGGGTGCCGCGCTCGCGACGGAGCTCGGCGATCAAGGCATCTCGCAGTCCGTTGACGGCGCGGCCGCGGATGTTCAGGATGCCGCCGCGCGGCAGGTTGTCGAACCGGTAGCGGCGTTCCACCACCACGTACACAGAGGGTGCCTCGCCCGCCACATCCCGGTCGATCACGTTACGCACCTCGAGCGCCGCCTCGAAGTAGTGATTCGCATACAACTGCTTCGAGACCACCAGCGTATTGCCACCGAGTTCCGGAGGCGTGTACATCACGGCGTGCGTGAGGCTCAGGATCGGCCGCAATCGCGACACCGCATCCTCGGACCAGAAGATCACGTCCGAGACACCGGCAGGGCGTTCACGGGGAAACGATTGCAGGTAATGGGCAATCGCCGGCGCGGCCTGGTTGAGGAATGACGACTGCGCCAGCACGGCGGTGAACGCGTCGCCCGCCCTGATCGGCGCGCGGTCGTCATAGGTGGGCAGTGCGGCATTCCCTCGCGCCCGATAGCTCCCGACGAATTCCACCAGCCGCTGGCGCGCCATCACCGACACCCGTCCGGCGCGATCGTCGGCGCGCCAGTCCACGCCATCGCGCACCCGTTGCATCTCGGCCGACGGCAGCTTGGTGGAACAATCACCCGGCTTGCACTTGCGAAGGTCGTTCACATCCTGCCTGCTGACCCGCAACTCAGCGACATCAGCGAGCACGGCTGGATCGCTGAAAATGCCGAGCGCAACACGGGTCGGCGACCGGAGCCAGGTGCGGAAGTTCTGCACCCGCCGCAGGTAGCGATGTCGCGGCGACGGCACTCGGACGATGCCGAGCACAGCCACGTCGCGTTGGTCGGTGGTCGGCAGCGTGCGTATCGCCACTTCGCCACGTTCGACCGCAGCCAGCTCGGCGGGAGAAAATCGCACGCCGTGCCGCTGCAGCGCCGCGGACGCGGACGACACCTGCGCATGGAGGTGTGTGCAGCTCGGGTGAAGCATGCCCACGGCGAGCAGGCAGGTGATGGCGGTGCGACACGTCAGCCGCATAAGCCAGCGTGCATCGGGCTCGACATGACGATGGGCGGCATCGCGATCGGCATGAAGCAATCTGGTCTGCGCCGCGGCAACTCGCCAACTCGCGCGCGCGGCACACATGATGCGCTTGCTTGTCAGTTCATGCTGGAGTTCGGTGTCGAAGCTGCGGGGCGGTATATAGCGGTGTCCGTGCGTGTTTGCCGCTTTCACGTCGCAGGCGATGCTGGTCCGCCAGCCACCTGCCACGTCCACGCGCCGCGCGCGGTTCCATGCCCCGACAGACAACCATCGACCTCCGCTGGCTGCCGCGGCGCGTGCACCTTCTGGCCTCAGGTGTCTTGAACTTTACGGAAAGGCTCGATCAGGTGCAGGTGACGTCGTGAGTACCCGCGCCGAG
>JANMON010000172.1:0-26589 GCA_031369265.1 Gemmatimonadaceae bacterium
GAATGCCGACAAGTACGAGAAGAAGGTGTTCACGCTGCCGAAGCACCTCGACGAGAAGGTGGCGCGCCTGCACCTGCCGAAGCTGGGCGTGAAGCTGACGCAGCTGACGCCGGACCAGGCGCACTACCTCGGCGTGGACAACGCGGGACCGTTCAAGCCGGATCACTACCGCTACTAGTCCCGCAACGCGCGGCAGCACAGCTGAGGACGGGCCGGTCTCCTTTGGGAGGCCGGCCCGTTCGTCATGTCAGGTCGCGATCGCGAGATGCCGAGGGGCGCACGCGCGGCCGGCCGGCGGTCAGTCGGCGCCGCGCTTGCTGGCGGCGGTGTCCGCCGGCGGTGGCGCCGCCGCTGCGGCGCGCGCGATCCGGCCCGTGATCACCTTCGACAGCAGCGACGGCGGCGGCGTCCACGACGGTGCCGTCCATCCGCTGCGCCCGATCGCCGACGGCCCACCGGCCGCGGGACGCAGCGCCCCCACGAACTCGGCGTACTTCGAGCCCGGATTCCACAGCGCCCAGCTCTTGAGCCCCGCGTCGTAGGTGGCCTGGATCTGGGCCCGCACTTCCGGTGCACCGTAGCTCAGGCCGCGGATGCTCATGGCTTCCAGCCACGGGCGGATCTCGCCGACGGCGATTTTGGCCGAGTCGCGCAGGAAGGTCGTGCGCTGGACGGCGTCGGTGAGCGAGACGCGGATCAGCTGGTATGGCACTGCACCCGGTCGCACGAAGCCATAGTGGCCCGTGGAATAATGCGAGGGATAGACCATCGGCAGCACCGCATCGGCGGCCGCGATCACCGCTTCCCACTGCTGCCCGATCTCGACGTCGCCTTCGGCATGCGTCACCAGCCCGAACACGTCCGCCGTCACCGGCACCTTGTACGTCGCCAGCGATTTCTTCGAGTACAGGATGAAATCACGAATGTTGTCGGAGCGTGAGACACCGTTGCTGCCGGGATACGACATCGTCGCGCGCATCTTGTCGGTCACGTCGGGGAAGCGCACGTAATCCCACTGCAACTCGGAGAAGCCCATGTCGAGCGCCTCCTTCGCGATCGCGATGTTGTAGTCCCAGACACGCTTGTCGTACGGGTTGACCCACGCCCCGCCCTTCTTGTCGCGCCAGAGTCCACCGTTCACGTGCTTGATGGCCATGTCGGGTTTCTTCTCGGCCAGCATGCGGTCCTTGAACACGACGATGCGCGCCACGCTGTAGATGCCGTGCGCATTCAGCGTGTCCACCAGTGCCCGCAGCCACTTCGTCGCCGGGCGCTGGTCGGCGCCGATCTCCTTCGCGATCGCGATCGACGTCGAATCGTAGCTCAGGAAGGTGTCGCTCTCCTTGATGTCCACGATGAAGCTGTTGATCTCGGTCGCGTCGGCGATGCGGATCAGCTCCGCCATGCGTGAGCGCGAGCCGGCGGCCCAGGCATTGACGTAGAGCGCCCGCATGGAGTCGGGGCGCGGCACCCGCTGCGGCTGCGGTGCCTCCGCAGGCCGCGCAGCCGCCGCGCCACCCTTGGCCGCCGTCGAGTCACCGGGGGCGGCGCCGGACGCACCACCGCAGGCAGCCAGCAGTGCGATGGCGCCGAGCGCGGTCACGAGGCGAAGGGACTTCAGCGATGACGGACGAGGCGACACGGGTGCTCCGGTGAGACGAAGACGGCCGGGCGGCCACGATGCGCCCGGTCAGTGATGGAGATGCAGGAAGAAGGTAGCGCCGCCGAAAAGCGGTCCGGCGCTCTGGACGGCGGGTGGCGCGCGACTGCACATTCCGCCGCTCGCACCGTCCCTCACCGTACGCACCCGGAGTCCGAATGTCGTCGGTCCTCGCCCGTCGCTTGACGATAGCGCTGCTCCTCGCGGCACAGCCGCTGCACGCACAGGCGGGCACGCCAGTGGTGCTGCGCGCCGCACGCGTGATCGACGGCACGGGGCGCACGCTCACCGCCACCGACATCACGGTGCAGGACGGCAGGATCACAGCCGTCCGTCCCTCGTCGGGCGCCCTGCCGGCCAATGGCATCGATCTCGGCCAGCGCACCGTGCTTCCCGGCCTGATCGACACACATGTGCACATCGGTTGGTACGTGAACTCGGCCAACCGGCTGCACACCGCCAGCGATGGCGACGCTCCGGCCACACAGGCCTATAGCCAGGCCGGCAACGCCTGGGTCACGCTGCGGGCGGGATTCACCACCGTTCAGAGCATCGGTGAGGAGGACAACGGCACCCTGCGCGACGCCATCAACCGCGGCACCATCCCCGGTCCGCGCGTGCTCACGTCGCTCGGCTCGATGAACGAACGTTCGGCCGGCGGCTCACCCGACTCGTTGCGGGCGGTGGTGCGCCGGTTCAAGGCGGCGGGCGCCGACGTGATCAAGATCTTCGCCTCGAAGTCGATCCGCGATGGTGGCGAGGCGACGATGACCGACGCGCAGCTGGCCGCCGCCTGCGGCGAGTCCACCGCGCTCGGCCTCCGCTCGGTGGTCCACGCGCACTCCGCCGAAGCGGTGCAGCGCGCGTCACGCAACGGCTGCACGCAGGTGGAGCATGGCGTGTTCGCGGATGAACCCACACGCGCGCTGCTGGTGCGAAACGGCACGTTCTTCGATCCACAGTGCGGGCTGGTGTTCCACAACTACCTCGACAACAAGCCGCGCTTCGAGGGCATCGGCAACTACAATGCGGTGGGTTTCGCGTCCATGGAGAAGGCGCTGCCGCTGGCCGAGGCGGGCATCGGGTTCGCCAGCCGCACGCCGACGCTGAAGTTGGTGTTCGGCACCGACGCGGTAGCCGGCGCGCACGGTCGGAACGCCGAGGAGCTGGTCTGCCGCGTGCGCCGCGGTGGGCAGCCGGCGATGGATGCCTTGGTCTCGGCCACGTCGCGGGCGGCGGAATCGCTGCGGCTGGAGAAGGAGATCGGCCGCATTGCGGTGGGCTACCAGGCCGACATCATCGCTACGGACGGCAATCCGGTCACCGAGATCGAGGCCACGCAGCGGGTGGTCTTCGTGATGCGCGGCGGTGTGGTGTACCGCAACGACGGGGCGCGCCGGCGCTGACCTCGGGGGGATGAATCCCGCCCGCGCTTGCCCTGCACCTCTTCCGGCGGCAGACTCAGCATACACACGGCCCTTTCCCGGCCGTTGCCTGCCTTGCTCCGGAGTTTTCTGTGTCGCTGCGTTCCCTGGCCGTCGCCGCCTTCATCCTCGCCTCTGCGCTCCCGGCGCAGCAACCGGCAGCCGCGCGCGGCGGTCGCCCCGCCGAGCGTCCGTTGCCGCTGGATGCGGCGCGGCAGTTCACCCTCGACACTCGTGAGGGCACCTGGCTCTCGCTGGACGTCAGCCCCGATGGGCAGACGATCGTGTTCGACATGCTCGGCGACCTGTACGCGATTCCGTTCGCCGGGGGTGATGCCAAGCGCCTGACCAGCGGGCTCGCCTACGACACGCAGCCGCGCTACAGCCCCGATGGCAAGCAGGTGGTGTTCATCAGCGATCGCGACGGCGCCGACAACGTGCACGTGATGGACGTGGCGACGATGCAGGTGAAGGCGATCACGCGCGGCAAGACCTCGGTGTACCTCTCGCCCGACTGGTCGCCCGATGGCAAGTACATCGTGGCCAGCAAGGGCGGCTTCCGCGGCGGCTTGCCGAAGCTCTGGCAGTATCACGTGGATGGTGGCAACGGCATTGCGCTCTACGCCGATCCCGTCCCGACGCCACCCGGCACGGCGGTGCAGCAGGCCGGCGCGGCGTTCAGCCACGACGGCAAAATGATCTGGTACACGCAGCGCACCGGCGCCTGGAACTACAACGCGCAGTTTCCGCAGTACCAGGTGTGGGCCTACAATCGCGACACCGGTGAACGCGAGCCGATGTCGTCGCGCTACGGCTCCGCGGTCCGCCCCACGTTGAGTGGTGACGGCCGCTGGATGGTCTACGGGTCGCGGCACGAGGAGAAGACGGGCCTCCGCATCCGCGACCTCGCCACTGGTGATGAACGCTGGCTCGCCTATCCCACGCAGCGCGACGAGATGGAATCGCGCGCGCCGATGGACGCGCTGCCCGGCATGAGCTTCACGCCCGACTCGAAGGAACTGGTGGCCAGTTACGGCAATCGCATCTGGCGTGTGCCGGTGGATGGCAGCGGGCAGACGGAAATCCCGTTCCGTGTGCAGGCGATCGTGGACGCCGGGCCGGAACTCGCATTCCGCTATCCGATCTCCGACAGCGCGCAGTTCACGGTGCGACAGATTCGCGACGCGGTGCCGTCGCCCGACGGCAAACGGCTCGCCTTCATCAGCATGGATCGCCTGTACGTGATGGAGTGGCCTGCGGGCACGCCGCGCCGCGTCTCGACGCTGGATGCGATCGAGGCTGATCCGGCCTGGTCGCCTGATGGCCGTTCGCTGGCGTGGGTGACATGGACGAACGCCGGTGGTCGGCTCTACAAGGCGAACGTGGCGACGGCACGTCCCACCGCAGTGACGGTGCTGAGCCGCGGCACCGGTGCACTGCGCCAGCCCGCGTGGTCGCACAACGGCACGCGCATCGTGCTGACGCAGACCGGCGCGCAAGGTCGCCGCGACCAGACCGGCGTCACGGGCACCTCGAGCATCGTCTGGTATCCGTCCGCGCCGACGTCCGCCGATGGCAGCACGGCTAACGTCATCGCGCGCGCGGCCGGTCGCAGCAAGCCGCATTTCTCGCGCGACACGACGCGCATCTACCTGTCGTCCACGCAGAATGGCCTGGTGTCGATCCGCTGGGACGGCAGCGACGAACAGCGCCACCTGCGCGTGACCGGACCGTCGGCCGGCACCGGTGGTGACGATCACGACCTCTCTGAACTCGAGGCGCCGCGTACCCCGGAGGAGCCGAACTCTCCCGGGCCACCGGCCACACTGACGATGATCTCGCCAACCGGCGATTACGCGCTGGCGCAGGTCAACAACGACTTCTACACCGTGATCGTCCCGCCGCGTGGTGTGCAGCCGAGCGTCAGCGTCGCGGAGCCCAACACGGCCGTGGTCCCGGTGCGCAAGCTGACCGACATCGGCGGGCAGTTCCCGGCCTGGTCATCAGATGGTCGTCGCGTACACTGGTCGATCGGCAACGCACACGTCGTATATGAACTCGACTCGGCGGTGGCGCGCGACGCGCTGCTAGCACGTCGCGACTCCACCGCGCCGGACAGCCTGCGACCGAAGCCGTACGTGCCGGCTGAGCGCCGCATCCTGCTGCAGGCCACCCGCGACCTGCCGCGCGGCACCGTCGTGCTGCGCAACGCACGCATCATCACCATGAAGGGCGATGAGGTGATCGCCAGCGGCGACATCGTCATTCGCGACAACCGCATCGCAGCCGTCGGTGCGGCCGGCACGGTGACGATCCCCGCTGGCGCCACCTCGATGGACATGGCCGGCGCGACCATCATGCCGGGTTTCGTGGATACTCACGCGCACCTGCGCGCCGAACGTGGCACGATCCACGAGACGCAACCGTGGGCCTACCTCGCCAACCTGGCGTATGGCGTGACCACCACGCGTGATCCGCAGACCGCGACGACCGACGTGCTCACCTATCAGGACATGGTGGAGTCGGGACGGATCATGGGTCCGCGCATCTACTCCACCGGCCCCGGTATCTTCGACCAGGACCAGATCCGCGACCAGGAGCATGCGCGGAGCATGCTGAAGCGATACAGCAGCTACTACGACACCAAGACGATCAAGATGTACGTGGCCGGGGTGCGGCAGGTACGGCAGTGGATCATCAAGGCGGCTCGCGAGCAGCAGCTGATGCCCACCACGGAAGGGTCGCTGGACGTGAAGCTGAACCTGTCCGAGACGCTGGATGGGTATCCGGGACTCGAGCACTCGATGGGCATCACGCCGCTGGGGAAGGACGTGACGTCGTTCATGGCGTGGTCGAACCGCACCTACACGCCGACGCTGCTGGTGAACTACGGCGGCCCGTGGGGCGAGAACTGGTTCTACACCAAGGAGAATCCGTACGCCGACACCAAGCTGCAGACCTTCACGGCGTACGAGGAGCTGGCCACCAAGACGCGCCGTCGCATGGCCAGCATGCCAGGTGGCGGCACGATGGGCGGCTGGTTCCGCGACGAGGAATACGTCTTCCCGAAGCTCGCCACCGATGCCACCAACATCCTGCGCGCCGGTGGACGCCTCGGCATCGGCAGCCACGGGCAGTTGCAGGGCCTTGGCTATCACTGGGAGTTGTGGGCAATGGCCACCGGTGGCATGACCACCCACGAAGCGCTGCGCGTCGCCACCGCGATCGGTGCGCAGGCGATCGGGCTGCAGGATGACGTGGGCTCGCTGGAAGTGGGCAAGCTGGCGGACCTGCTGGTGCTGGCGAAGGACCCGCTGTCCGACCTGCGCAACACCAACACGCTACGATACGTGATGAAGAATGGCCGCCTGTACGACGCCAGTACGCTGGCCGAGCTGCATCCGACGAAGACGGCAGGCCCCGACGTGCCGAACCGGCCGACCATGCCGGTGACGAAGGCGGGGGTGCGCTGAACATGTCACAGACACCGACACCGGGCGGCCGTCGCACGTTCCTCAAGTTGGCCGGCACGATGGCTGTTTCAGCCGCAGCGGGGTGCCAACTCGAGACCCGCGTACCTGCACCTCCGGGCACCTCGAACGATCGCGACACCGGATTCGATCGCGCCATTCTCGACGCCGTGGGTACGGTGGTGTTGCCCGCCGAACTCGGCGCGCGCGGACAGGAGGTCGCGGTCTCCAACTTCATCACCTGGGCCAACGGGTACGATCCGGTGGCCGAGGAGATGCATGGCTACGGCTACTCCGACATTCGCTACTTGCCCGCCGATCCTGCACCGGCGTGGCGCGCGCAACTGAGTGCGCTCGACCTGCTGGCGCGTCGATCGCTGCGAAAGCCGTTCACCGAACTCACCGCCGACGTGCGGCGCGAGATGCTCGTGAATGCGCTGCGCGGCATTCCGGGTGAACGCCTGCCCTCACCGCTCGACGCGCCGCACGTCGCCGTTGCGCTCCTCTCGCACTGGGCCGCGAGTCCCGATGCGCACGACCTCGCGCTTGGCGCGAAGGTGCAGCCTGGCACCTGCCGCGTGCTGGGTGATGCGAGCGCCAGGCCGCTGCCGATCACCGGGCTGCGCGCATGAAGACCATCGAGAGCGACATCGTCATCATCGGCAGTGGCATCACCGCCGCATTGATGGCTGCGCGGCTGGCCGAGACCACCAAGCAACGGATCACGGTGATCGAGGCCGGCAAGCCCACCACACCGCTCGCCGAACGGACCAAGGCGCGCGCGCGCTACATGGCGTACGGTGAGAGTCCGTGGAAGCAGGATCACCTCGATGACCAGAATGCGTATGGCACCACCTGGGGATTTTCCCCCAGCATGACGGTGGGCGGGCTGGCGATGCACTGGGGCGGCGTGTCACCGCGCTATTCGCCGGAAGATTTCCGCGTCAAGTCGCTGTACGGCATCGGCGACGACTGGCCCTTCGATTACGACGAGCTGGACCCGTTCTACCAGGAAGCGGAGGAGCGGATGGGTGTGGCCGGCGAGCAGGGGCCGGTGGCACTCGACCCGCGCGGCAAGCCGTATCCGCTGCCGCCGTTGCCGGTGAATCACAACCTGAAGCAGCTGCAGGCGTTCGCGACGCAGGCCGGCATCGCGACCTGGAGCACGCCGAGTGCGAAGCTGTCGGTGGCACGGGACGGTCGCTCGCAATGTCAGCGCTGCGACACCTGCTATCCCGTCTGCCCGAGTGGCGCGAAGTACTCGCCGGATTTCACGTGGGACGCATTGGTGCGTGACAGGAAGGTGACGCTGGTCACGGAGACCCTGGTGCGGCGGCTGGTGGCCGATCCCAAGACCGGTGCCATCGTGCGCGCGACCGGCAACCGTACCGATGCCGGCGGTGAGGAGGTCACCATCACCGCCAAGACGTTCGTGCTGGCGGCGGGATTCGCCTGGTCGCCGCACCTGCTGCTGCTCTCGCGTGACGCGGCACATCCGGACGGTCTTGCGAACCGGAGTGGATTGGTGGGCAAGTACCTCGCCGGCCACCGCAACGTGAATGCCTATCTCACGCTGCCGCTGGATCTCCTGCCCGGCATCAACGTGCAGCACTCGCTGGTGTCGAAGCAATTCATGCGGGTGCCGAGAAGTGGACGCTACCTGCGCCACGACCTGCGGCTGTGGGAATCGAGTGTGGGACGTGAGCCGCGACTGCGCGACGATAGTGGTGCGCCGCTGCTCGGCGATGCGCTGCTCAACGACTGGCGCGCACGCGCCAAGGGCGCCACGGCGCGCGTGCGCGCGTATTACGACGTCCTGCCCGATCGCGAAAGCAAGCTCACGCTCGACGCGGCGCGCCAGAATCGTTTCGGCGATCCGATGCCGACGATGGCGTTCAAGGACGCGCCGGAGAGTGCGGCGCTCAAGCCGTGGCAGGAGGAGCAGATCGCGGCGCTGTTCCGCAAGATGGCCAAGGCCGGTAACGGTTCGGTGCTGAAGATGGAGAACAGCGTCAACGATCTCGGCCAGGAACATCCCACAGGCGGCTGTCGCATGGGCGACGATCCGGCGACGAGCGTGGTGAACAAGTGGGGACGCGCGCACGACCACGAGAATCTGTGGGTGGCGGGTGCACCGACGCAGCCGACGGCCAGTTGCTGCAACGGGACGCTGACGTTCGTGGCGAACGGACTGCGGACGGCGGCGGCGATCGCGAAATCGTAGCGGACGGTCTCCTTACATCGGACGGAGGCGGCGGCAGCAGACCGAAGAGGTCGCTGCCGCCTTTTTCGTCGCCATCTGGTGTCCTGAGAAGTCGCGCGGCATCCCGTCGTCCCTCCCCTGTCACCCTGCACGCTCGCTCCCCACCCGGCGAGGGTTCGCATGGAAAACCGATCGGTCGGGTTCAGCATCGCCGGCCTGGCGGGCATGGGCGCGATCATCGCGGCCCTCAGCGCCAACCAGTCCGCTCGCTCCGCACAAGAGCCACCGGTGGTTGCCGCACCGGCGGCGCGCGGCGAGTTGGTACACATGCTGCTCGGCTCGAGCGACAGTGTGCGCAGCACCTACCGACACGGCACCGCCCTGTTGGAGGAGTACTCGCGACGCCGCATCGGCTGTCCTCCGGTGCTGGCCAATCGCGACTGCGCCGCACGTGCCGCGATTCGCGATACCCTGCAGGTGCTGATCGCCTCCGTCCCCGATCCCGTCGATTCGCACCTCGACTGGGCGTACGACGCTTATCTCGAGGCGCTGCGCCGCTCCATGGGGACCGCCGGCTATGTCCCCGATCGTTACTGGCTGCCGTCCGCGGCGGATAGCGTGCAGATGGTTGTCGCTGGCGGCGCCCAGACCGACACGCAGCGTGTCACGCTGCACGAGTACTACCCGGGAGTGCTGCTCTTCCGCAGCGTCGATCCCGCGCAACACAAGCTTGCCCTGCTCTACCTGGTGAACGAACTCCCGACCACCGGGGAGCACAAGGAAGCGTTCCTCACCGCCGTGCGAGAACGCAAGCTGCTGTTGAGCGACAGCAGCCTGTTCGTGGTGCCGACGCAGGTGCGCGACACGCTGCTGGTGGCGGGACCGATCTTCTCCGGTGCCGCATCGTCGCTGCGGCTGGCGATCGACGATGCGATCCGGTTCGTGGATCGTGGGCTGCGCGGTGTCCGCATCGTCACCGGTTCGGCGACCAACAATCGCAACCTCACCACCCTCTCCGGAACGACGGACGGTGTCGCCGTACGCTTCCAGGCGACGCTCAACTCCGACGACGCCATGCAGCGTGTGCTCGACAGCACACTGCTCCACCTTGGCCTGCGCGCCGAGCAGGTCGCCACGCTGCATGAAAGCTCCACACAGTACGGGCAGCGGAAAGCCGGGTCGAAATACCTGAGCATCACCTTTCCCCTCAACATCGCCAGCCTGCGCAACGAAGTCGGCGATGCACCACTCGACGCGGGTGCCGGCAGCTCGATTCCGGGCCTCAGCCAGGCGGCCCGCACCCGCCTCGAACTCCGCGACAAGACGCGTCCGCGCGAGAATCCACCGGTCGTCTCGGTGCTCACCGTGCCGACCCTCGAGTTGATCCTCGACGAGATCGTGCGCGTCCTCGACGAGCACGAGATCCGTGCCGTCGTGATCCAGGCCACCGACATCCGCGACCAGCTACTCCTGGCTCGCGAGATCCGGCAGCGGAACCGGGACGCACAGGTGATCGTGTTCCAGGGGCATCGACTGCTGCTCCGGCCGGAATACTCGAAGCAGCTCAACGGCACGTTGGTGCTCACCAGCTACCCACTCTTCCTCGAGAACCAGTGGTGGGCACGCACGGAGGGTGAGTCGATGCCGAGTGAGCTGATGGCGCTCTCGAACGACGCCGCACTCGGCACCTACAATAGCGTGCTGACGTTGCTCGACCTGCCCGGCAGCCGCATGGAGTTTCATTCGCCGATCAGTCATGACAGTACTGGACCAGCCACACCACCGATCTGGCTCACGGCGGTGGCGAACGGCGCCTTTGTGCCGGTCACCGTCACCGCCACCGAACCGAAGTATCGAGGCTACTTCGGCACCGACACCGTGCGCACGCCGGACGAACACGTCGAGTTTCGCGACACACGAGGCACCCACACCACGCCGCGAATCGCCGTCGTATTCCTCGGCCTGCTGCTGCTCGGCTGTTGCGTGGTGGTGATCGCCACGCGCAATCCGATCGGTCCGGCGCCGCGTCGCGGCAGCCCGCGGCTCGAGATCGCGTACCGTCGCGTCGAAGCCTGGTCGCTGCTGATCCATGAACGGATCTACGCCACGCTGCTGGTGATTGCCGTCAGCGGCATGTTCATCCCGGTCGCGGTCACCATGCTGCTGTTCGACATGGGATGGCGCGGACGCCTGTTCGTCTGGCTGGTGGCCAGCACGGCGCTGGTGTCGGTGGCGATTGGTGTGAGCGACGTGCTCCGCCTGCTGGGTCGCAGTGCCGGCGAGGGGTTTCGGTATGCGTTCCGCAGTCCCGACTGGCGCGCCGGTGAACGCGAGGATGCGAGCAGCCCGAAAGTCACGCGCTTCATCTTCCGGCGCGGACGCGTGGCACAACTGCGCTGGCTGGGCGAGATCACCGGGCGCGGTGTGATCGCGATCGTGGGGCTGCTGCACCTGGTGCTCACACTCGTCTACGCCGTGCAGTTGCGCAGCCTCGAGATCAGCGATCATCCGCGGTTCATGCTGCTGGCGTATCGCGCATTGAAGATCTGGAGCGGCATGTCACCACTCCTCCCACTGATGCTCTGTGGTGCCGGCTTCACGCTCTGGAGTGCCTGGCAATGGCGCGTCACGCACCGCCTGCACCAGGCGACCACCGCCACCGAGGAAGTGGCGCTGGTGCATGCCCGTTCGGTGCTTGGTCGATCGCTGCATGATCCCTTCTCCCGGGTTGCCAATTGTGTCGAGGCGGCGCGCGCCTCGTTGTTCCGCATCCATCCCACCAGCGCAGGCTTCGTGCTCACCGGAACCCTGCTGGTGCTCGGCCTGCTGATCAACGAGCAACATGTCGGGTCGGCGGAACGGCTGGTGTTGATGCAATCCAGGTTCGACTGGAGCTATGACGCCCTGTTCTGGGTAGGCACATTCTCGATGCTGGTGACCGGTGCCTGGGCGCTGTACCGCATCGTCTCGACCTGGCGCGCGCTGCAGAGCGCACTGAGCGTGCTCGGCGAAACGCCGTTGTTCAACGCCTTCGGCCGGCTGCCACGTCACGTGTCCAAGCTGACGCGCCTGAGCATCTTCGCGGAGGGCGAGAGCGCGGCCACCCTGCAGTCGATCAGTGACCGGTGGCGGAAATTCCGTCGGCAGGTCTCGGAACTCGACCCGAAGTTCGTCGACGACGTGCCGGTGCCGCAGGATAATCGCAACCGAGATGTGACCCTGGCGCTGATGTCCATCGTGCGTCGCGACCGACACGCCGACCGTGACTTCTGTTCACTCGACAAGCGCATCCGCATGCGCCATGTGCGCCGCACCGTCTGCGCCCTCCGCTCCGCGTGGCGCGCCACCGACACCTCCGCCGCCCCACGCGGCTCGCGCCCGATCGAGGCGCACGCGCCGGCCAAGCCCATCAGCGCCGCCCTCCGCACCGCCGAGGAATTCCTGGCCATCGAGTGCGTGCGCTACATCGAGTCGGTGCTGCACGACCTGCGGCTGCTGGCGAGCTTCCTGCTAGTCACGCTCCTGCTGTCGGTGATGCTCCTCTCGTCCTACCCGTTCCAGCCCCAGGGCATCGTGAAGCTGGCCTTCATCGCGCTGTTGCTCAGCACCGTGGTGGTGCTGTTCCTGGTGATGACACAGATGAGCCGCGACGACGTGTTGAGCAGCATCACCCGTACCGATCCCGGCAAGGTGTCGTGGGACACCACGCTGGTGTTGAACCTGGTGCTGTTCGGTGCCATCCCGTTGCTGGCGCTGCTCAGTTCCGAGTTCCCGAGCGTCCGCTCGTTCCTCTTTTCCTGGGCCGAGCCGATGGCCCGGTCGCTGGTGAAGAGCTGACGGCCGTTCACTCCTGCTGCAGCGTGCCGGCGACGTCGGCGAGGGCATCCTGCATCTCGGCCATCGTCGAGCCGTCACGGAACGCATGAACCCAACTGCGCAGGCCGTCGCGGTCGTCGGTGGGTCGGAAGCTGCGCGCGACACCACGCAGAGCCTCGGTGATCGCGTACGCGGTGAGCTTGCGCCGCGCGATGCCATCCGCCCAGTCCACGAACGTGGCCACGAACGTGAAGTGCTGCAGCCAGTACCGCCACGGTTCGACGGTCTCACGCAGGCCCAGCAGCGTGGCCCACGGCGTGGCGTCGCAGCGATACCGTGTCGTGCCATCGTCCACCATCATCACGATTTCGGCCTCCGCCATGCGATCCAGCGCACGACGGATGGCGGATGGCGTGTACCCTGTCGCCTGCGCGATCTCGGTCACGCTCGACCACGCACTGCCCCGTGCCAGCAGGTAGGCCAGCGCATCGGCGCGTGCACCGACGCCGAATGCCATGCGGAAGCGCAGCACCAGCAAAGCGTCGCGCTCCACTGCGAGCCGTGTGATGCCGGCCGGGAGTCGCGTGTCGCGCCCTGGCGGCGAATCCATCTCCGATTCGGTCGAGGGACCGGCCTCCTTGATCACCGGCGACCAGCGGAAGTCCTTCCCGCGCTCGTAGGCCGTCGTCGCCACGGCGCGTAATGCCGGCCCGACGGAGGCCGGGAACGCCTTGGCCAGGTTACGAGTGCGCTGGACGCTGAGGAGGTCCGACCATCGCGCCACCCAGTCGTGCACCACCGGGCCGAGCACCGGCTCTCGCGGGATCAACCAGAGCGAGACCAGGAGTAGCGCTTCAGGGTCGATGATCGTCGAGCCAGCTCCGTCTTGTCCATGCACGGCGCCGAGGGAGCGCCACTGTTCACGCACCGCCGGCGCGACGGCGGCCACCAGCATGGCAGCCAGCCCGGCCACCGCTTCCTGCGTCTCGAGATACGGCGCACTCCGCTCGGGGGTACGCGTGTCGGTGTCCATCGGTGGGGGCAGGCTGAGAGAAACATCCGTTCAGCCTGATGAATAGCGCCGGAGACACCGTGAAAGCAAACGGCGCTCCCTTTTAAAGGCGCGATATGAGCCCGCTCACGGTGTCGCGGGCTTTGGCTTCACCGGCGTGACTCCACCCGTGGCGCGCTTGGACCAGATCGCCACCACCCCGCAGCCGCTGCTCATCGACGTGAATTCGGCCGGGATCATGCTCGGGCGCGGATAGACCTCGATGGCGGCGATGTCCTCGCGCCGCACCATTTCGTCCAGCGAGATGCTGGCGCTCTGCGACGGTGGCAGCGCCTGCCCGTCGAGGATGACGCCGGCTGGACACTCGGTGCCGTTGGCGCTCCGCATCATGATGCTCTGCCCGAAGCCGCCGACCTGCCGGATGGTCACGCCGTTGATGCCGCGCAGGGCGTCGGTGACGAACAGGTTGGAACGGTCGCGCACCATGCCGCCATCCATCACCGTGCCGATGCCGGTGCGCCACCGCCGCTCGATGCCGCGCAGCTCAGCCGGCAGTTCGCGGCCGGCCTGCACCCGCACCGTGTCGAGCTGCACACGCTGGATCAGCAGCCGGAAGTTCACGCTGGTCGGCGTCCCCTCGCTCAGTCGCACGGCAAGTCGCATCGGCTGGTAGCCGATCGCGCGCGCCTCGACGGTCTGTGTGCCGGCACCGGCGTCGGCGATCGCGAACGTGCCCTCGGCATTGGTGCGCACCTGCGAGCCGCTGCCGATCACGCGCACGAGCGCGTTGCCGAGCGGCCGACGGTCCGCGGTGGTGACTCGTCCGCGCACGCTGGCGCGTCCACGCCGGACGGTGGTCACGATCGAGGCGTTGGTGGTGGAATCGGGCCGCACGGTGAGTCGTTCGATCGGCGCGACCGCGAAGTCGAGCACCGTGTACCCCGTTTCCGGCGTGGCCACCTCGATCGCGCCGGTGGTGTCACTGCCGCTCCACGCAAAGCCGCGCAACGTGTTGCCGGTCGGCACACCACACAGTGTGTAGCGGCCGAGCGAATCCACCTTCGCCACCCGGCGACGCAGGTCGGTGACCATGCGTCCCCGCTG
Source organism: Gemmatimonadaceae bacterium (assembly GCA_031369265.1). Lineage (GTDB taxonomy): Bacteria > Gemmatimonadota > Gemmatimonadetes > Gemmatimonadales > Gemmatimonadaceae > JACMLX01. The sequence goes on from JANMON010000172.1 coordinate 14,690, forward strand.
CAGGACCCATTCGGGCCACTCCATCTCCACCGTCGCATCCACCAGCGGCGCGTCGTCGGCTGCACGCCGCACTTCGCCCACCACCACACCCATGTCCAGCGCCTGCGGCCCACGACAGTTGCCCAGCACCAACGTGCGCGCTGATGGCGTGGCCAGGGGCAGGGTCACCTCGCCCCCCTCGTTGATCTCCACGCGCACCACCCCGGGCTCGAGGCGCAGGGAGTCCAGCGTGGGGTGCAGGAACGTCGCCAGCCACGCACCGCCCGGCACCGTGTCATACCGGAAGCGACCGAAGACGTCGGTGGTCGCCGTCCGTCCGATCGACGGATTGTCAGCGCGGACGATGCGCACGGTGGCGCCTGCCAGGGGCACCCGACCAACGCTGTCGTACACCTGCCCGGCGATGCGCGCGCGCACTGGCTGCTGCGCGATCGTCGCCGCCGGGAGCAGGGCGCTGAGCAGCGCGGCACGGAGAACGGTGCGCACGGACGGGCGACGGATCATGCAGACATCCTGTGACGGGCGGTGGAGCCGGAACGCGAACTGCCGGTGTGGCGGAAGTTATCGCCCACCAAATTCCTCGCGCAGCGTCTCGGCGTCCCAGGCGGTGTCGTCCGACGCCAGCGCACCGTCGGCGTCCGCGCGCATCGAGGCCTCGAGCTCACGGATCGCCTCGCGCGCGGCATTCACGTGTGCCGTGCCGTCGCGGAAGACTTCCGCCAGCGATCGCACGTACGCTTCATCCTTGCGGCGGAAACGTTGCGCCGCCCGCCACGACTCGTGCGCGCGATGGCCGAGCAGGTGCAGCGCCTCGGAGCCAAGGTGTAGTGCGCTGTCGAGCGATTCGCGATAGACGTGCGGCACGCCGGCCTCGATCAGCTCGTAGGCGGAGCGACGGCCCGCGGCGCGCGCAAGGATGCGGAGCTTTGGGAAATGCGCGCGGATGCGCTTGGCCAGTTCGAGGTTCGCCTCGGCGTCGCCGATGCAGAGGATGGCCAGCGCCGCGCGCTCGGCGCCGGCCGATCGCAGCAGGTCCTCACGCGAGGCGTCGCCATAGAACACGCGCAATCCCAACCGGCGCAGCGCATCGACCAGGTCCGAATCGATGTCGAGCACGGTAGTCTCGACGCCATTCGCGTTCAGGTACCGGCCCACGGTGGAGCCGAAGTCGCCGAATCCGACCAGGATCACGTTTTGCGACTCGTCGATGGTGTCGTGCGCGCGGGACGGCGCCACCGGCGTGCCCACGCGGGGTGCGATCACCCGCTCCCATGCCGCCAGCATCACTGGCGTCAGCGCCATCGAGAGCGCGACGGCGGCCACCAGCAGCCCCACCACCGACTCGGGCAGCACGCGATTCTGCGTCGCGAAGGAAAGCAGCACGAAGCAGAACTCACCACCCTGTGCCAATGCGAGTGCGAACAACAGGTGCTGCGCGGTGCGCATGCCCGCAAATCGTCCCAGAATCCAGAGCACGGCGAACTTGACGCCGATCAGCGCCGCGACCAGCGCCATCACGGTGCCGAACTCGCGCCCGATCAGCGGAAAGTCGATGCTGGCGCCGACGGCGATGAAGAACAATCCGAGCAGCAGGCCCTTGAACGGCTCGATGTCGGTCTCGAGCTCATGACGGTACTCGGAGGTCGCCAGCACCACGCCACCCAGGAATGTGCCCAGTGCCGGCGAGAGTCCGACGAACTGCATCAGGACTGCGATGCCGATCACCAGCAGCAGTGCAGCGGCGGTGAACGTCTCACGCAGGCGCGCCCGTGCGATGATGCGGAACACGAAAGGCACCACGGTCCGCCCGATGCCCACCAGCAGTCCCACGGCGCCGAGCGTCACCACTGTGCGCTGCCAGCCGGGCAGGTGCTCCACGAAACCGCCACTGGAATGCGTGGCCTCTGCCGAGGCGGGGAGTGCTGCCGGTGACACAATCGCCAACAGCGGCAGCACGGCCAGGATCGGGATCACGGCCAGGTCCTGAAAGAGCAGTACCGCGAAACTCTTCTGGCCGGCGTCGCTCTTCATCAGGTCCTTCTCCTGCAGCGTCTGCAACACGATGGCGGTAGACGACATCGACAGGATCAATCCCACCGCGCCGGCTGCGCGCCAGTCCAGTCCCACCGCCAGGGCGATGGCTGCCAGCGCCACGGCGGTGCCCAGCACCTGCAGGCCGCCGAGGCCGAGCAATGCCCCGCGCAGACGCCAGAGCAACGCCGGCTCCAGTTCGAGGCCAATCACGAACAGCATCATCACCACGCCGAATTCCGCGGCGTGCATCACATCCTGCCCTTCGGCACCCACGAAGCCAAGCACCGATGGTCCGATGACGACACCGGCCAGCAGGTAGCCGAGCACAGAACCCAGTCCGACGCGTTTGGCGATCGGCACGGCCACCACCGCTGCGGCGAGGTAGACGACCGCCGAGAGCAGAAATCCCTGCATCGTCAGTCCGCTCCGTGGATGGCGAATCCGCCGACGTACGACTGGATCAGCGACGCGTATTCCTTTGCGGCGCGCTCGATTCCGTCAGGCGTGATGGCGTGCGTGCCGGCGACGATGAACGGTGTTGCCCACTGCATCCTGCAGAGGCGCGCCGTCGCCTCGACCGGCGCCAGGAATTCCGGAATCGTGTAGTGATTGAAGCTGCTTGGGCCGTAGCCCGTCTCGCGACCACCGACCGTGATCGCGCTCTGACAGGTCTTGCCCGCGAGCGCGGTGCCGGTGGAGCCGTAGGCCCAGCCATGCTCCAGCACCAGGTCGAACCACTGCTTCACCAGCGGCGGCACGCTGTACCAGTAGAACGGATGCTGCAGCACGACCACATCGTGCGCCGTGAGCAGGGCCTGCTCCTGCGCCACGTCGATGTCGTAGTCAGGGTACGCCTCGTACAGGTCATGAAACGTGACGCCATCCAGCGACTGCACCGCGCGCACCAGCTGGCGGTGCACCCTCGACTTCCCGAACGCGGGATGGGCGAAGAGGATCAGGACACGACGCGGCTCGGCGGCGGGAATCGGCACGACCGCAAGCTGTCGTCGCGCGGGCTGCCGTACCAGTCCCAGAAGGACGGATGGTCCCAGCCGTCCATCCCGCGGTGTAACCGATAGACACGATCCGATTCGCATGTTCCCGTTACAGGCGGCAGCGATTCGCATGATCACCCGCACGTGTGCGGGCAACGGAACGGGTCGCTGAGTCGTTATCCGTCGTTCAAAGCGCTGGGCCGGGCCACTGCGCCCGTGCGCGTTCACACCGAGCGCTGCGCCCTGTTCGACTCCTCATGACACCAAGACGACATGTTCGCGACGCTCTGCCGCGCAGTGATGCTGCTCACGGCCTCCGCCGCCCTCCTGCAGGCCCAACCCGCACCGCCAACCCCTCCCGCCGCGTCCGCCGACACCACCACCCTGCAGTCGCAGGCGATCCGGGTGTTTCTCGACTGCCAGGGCCGCTCGCGTGGCTGCGATCGCGACTTCTTCGTCACCGAGATCACCTTCGTCAACTGGATGCGTGACCGCTTCGACTCCGATGTGCAGATCCTGGTCACGTCGCTGCAGAACGGGGGTGGAGGCCTCGAGAAGACCATCGCCTTCATCGGCCACCGCCGGTACGAGGGCATGGTGGACACGCTGGTGCTCAACACCCTGGTCAACGACACCGACGACAAGATCCGCCGCGACCTGTCGCGCCTGTTCAAGCTCGGGCTGACGCGCTTCGTGGCCCGCTCCCCGTTGGCCAGCCGGCTGGACGTGAGCTACCGCAACCCGCTTGGCGAGCGTCAGCAGGTCTCCGCCGCGAACCTCAAGGATCGCTGGAACCTGTGGACCTACACCACGAACATGAACGCCTTCGTGCGGGCCGAGGAGCAGCAGCAGGCCATCAACGGTTCCCTCGGTCTCTCCGCGAACCGCTCCACCGCAACGTGGAAGATGAACTTCTCGGTCAGCGGAAACTTGAACAAGCAGCGGTTCGACATCCCTTCCAGCGACGGGGAGCCTGGATACTCGGTGCGCAACGAGCAGCGGACCTACAACGCCAACTCGCTCATCGTGCGCTCGCTGTCTGCGCACTGGTCGGCCGGCTTGAAGATGGGTGCTGGCTACTCCGACTTCCTGAACCAGGACCTGGCGTTGCGCCTGCAGCCGGCGATCGAGTACAACCTCTTCCCGTGGACCGAGCAGACGCGTCGCCAGCTGACCTTCCTGTACAACATCGGCCCGAACCACTACCGCTACCAGCGCACGACGGTCTTCGACCAGGATCGTGAAACGCGTGTCAGCCAGCAGGGCACGGTCTCGTGGATCGCGCGGCAGGCGTGGGGCTCCAGCAACGTGTCGCTGGACTGGCTCAACTACCTGCATGACTTCAACCGGCATGCGCTGACGCTGAGCGGCAACATCGACCTGCGCATCGGCCGCGGCTTCTCGCTCAACATCGGCGGCTCGGCGGCGCGCATCAACGACCAGATATACCTGCCGCGGGCGGGCAACACCGAAGAGGAAATCCTGCTGCAGCGGCAGGCGCTCCAGACCGGGTTCCGCATCACCAGCAACGTCGGGGTGCGGTACACCTTCGGCTCGATCTACAACACGATCGTGAACCAGCGATTCAGCTCCCTGGGCGCCAGCGGGGGCCGGTTCGCCTTCTTCTTCTAGGAGGGACGGCGGGCCCGGCGGGGGATGTTACCTTCCCCTGATAGCCGGGCCCCGCGGTTGGGCGGCCCACCAGCCTCCCGACTCCAGCGTCCTGCGCACATGCAAATCCTCGTCATCGGCACCGGCTACGTCGGCCTCGTCGTCGGCGCCTGCCTCGCCGAGACCGGCAACGACGTGGTCTGCGCCGATATCGACAGCGGTAAGATCGAACGCCTGAAGCAGAACATCCTGCCCATTTACGAGCCGGGGCTGGATGAGCTGGTGCGGCGCAACCAGGAGCAGCGCCGCCTCAGCTTCACCACGGATGTCGCCAGCGCCGCGGCCACCGCGCGCGTGGTCTTCCTCGCCGTCGGCACACCGCCCGGCGAGGACGGCTCGGCGGACCTGAGCCACGTGCTGGCCGCCGCCGAGACGGTGGGGAAGTACCTGGCGCACGAGGCGGTGATCGTGACCAAGTCCACCGTGCCGGTCGGCACGGCGACGCTGGTGGCCGAGGTCGTGGGCCGGCACGCGACGGTGCCGTTCCACGTCGGCAGCAATCCCGAGTTCCTCAAGGAAGGCGACGCGGTGGAGGACTTCCTGCGTCCCGACCGCGTGATCATCGGATGCGAGAACGACTTCGCGCGCAGCACGCTGGCGGAGCTCTACGCGCCGTTCGTGCGCACCGGCAAGCCGATCCTGTTCATGGACATCGCGTCGGCGGAGCTGACCAAGTACGCCGCCAACGCGATGCTCGCCACGCGCATCTCGTTCATGAACGAGATGGCGCTCCTGTGTGAGCAGGTCGGCGCCAACATCGACAACATCCGCCGCGGCATCGGCAGTGATGGGCGCATCGGCTCGGCCTTCCTCTTCCCTGGCCCGGGCTATGGCGGGTCGTGTTTTCCGAAGGACGTGAAGGCCCTGCTGCGGACGGCTGAGGGCCAGGGTGTGAAGCTGCACGTCGTGGCCGGCGCCGAGGCAGCCAACGACCGGCAGAAGCACGTGATGTTCGAGCGCCTGTCGCAGGCACTCGGCGGCTCGGTGTCGGGTAAGCGGATCGCCGTCTGGGGACTGACGTTCAAGGCGCGCACCGACGACCTGCGTGAGTCACCGGCACTGCAGCTCATCGCGGCGCTGCTCGAGGCCGGGGCGCAGGTGGTGGCGCACGATCCGGTCGCCATGCCACACGCACGCACCATGCTGGGCGACACGATCACGTTCGCGGCAAGCAATTACGAGGCACTGGCCGGCGCCGATGCGCTGGCGGTGGCGACGGACTGGAACGAGTACCGTCATCCCGACTTCGCGCGGATCAAGGCGACGCTGGCGAGCCCGATCGTCATCGACGGGCGCAACCTGTACAACCCCGACAAAATGACTGCGATGGGCTTCCACTACCACTCGATTGGACGACCACACTCGTGAGAGTTCTGATCACGGGCAGCGCCGGATTCCTCGCCTCGCACCTCACCGACCGCTTCATCGCGGACGGGCACGAGGTGGTGGGCATGGACAACTTCATCACCGGCAGTCCGGACAACATCGCGCACCTGGCCGGCAACCCGGCCTATCGCTTCATCCGGCACGACGTCTCGAACTTCATCTTCGTGGCGGGTGACCTGGACGGTGTGCTGCACCTGGCGTCGCCGGCCAGCCCGATCGACTACATCGAGCACCCGATCCCCACGCTGAAGGTCGGTGCACTGGGCACGCACAACGCGCTCGGACTGGCCAAGGCGAAGCAGGCGCGCTTCTTCCTCGCCTCGACGTCGGAAGTGTACGGCGATCCGCTGATTCACCCGCAACCCGAGTCGTCCTGGGGCAACGTGTATCCGGTGGGACCGCGCGGTGTGTACGCCGTGGCGAAGCGCGCCGCCGAGGCGCTGACCATGGCGTACCATCGCTATCACGCGGTGGATACGCGCATCGTCCGCATCTTCAACACGTTCGGGCCGCGCATGCGGCCGCGTGACGGGCGCGTGGTCTCGAACTTCATCGTGCAGGCGCTCAAGGGTGAGCCGATCACCATCTACGGCGATGGCTCACAGACCCGCAGCTTCTGCTACGTCGAGGACGAGGTGGAAGGCCTGTATCGCCTGTTCATGGGCGGCGACAACGAGCCCACCAACATCGGCAACCCAGTGGAATTCACCGTGCGTCAGCTGGCCGAGCTGGTGGTGGAGCTGACCGGCACCGCCGCGCCGATCGTGCACCGTGAGTTGCCGGAGGATGATCCGAAGGTGCGCCAGCCCGACATCACCAAGGCCCGCACGCAGTTGGGTTGGGAGCCGAAGGTGCCGCTGCGCGAGGGACTGATTCGCACCATCGCCTACTTCGAGGGCGTGCTGTCGAAGTCGGCGGTGTAGCAGGATCAGGCGATCACCGCACATCGGAACTCGAGCGCCAGCCTTCCTCCCGACTCGCCATGTCGCTTCCAACGTTGAAGATGAAGACCATCGCCCGCCTGCTGTGTCTCAGCGGCGTGATGCTGATCGCCTCCGCCGCGACTGCGCAGCGTGCTCCGCGCGTGAGCGAAGGGTTCGTCACCGCCCCTGACTCGGCGCGCCTCTTCTATCGCGTCGTCGGCACCGCGCGTGACACGATCATCGCGATCCACGGCGGGCCCGGCGTGGACCTGGAGAGCATCTACGGCGACTTCCTGCCGCTGGCGGCGCGTCACACGGTGATCTTCTACGACCAGCGCGGTACCGGACGCTCCACGCTGCCGCGCGATAGCAGTACGCTGACGGCTGCGCAGCAGGTGGTGGACCTGGATGCAGTGCGCCGGCATTTCAAGCTGGCGCGCGTGACACTCGTGGCGCACTCGTACGGACCGCTGCTGGCGGCGAGTTACGCCATTGCGCATCCGGACGCAGTGTCGCGCATGGTGTTCTTCGGGCCGGTGCCGCCACGCCGCGGCGATTTCTGGCAGCGATTCAGCGCGACGATGAACCAGAGTTTGACGTCGGAGGACCGGCGCGCCCTTGCGATGGCCACCCGGGCGCTCGGCGACACAGCCGCCACCGACGAGACGGTCCGACAGGGCTGCCGGGATTACTGGGCGATCGCGATGGGTCCGCGCCTCGCCGAGCCGGCGCGGGCACGCGAGATGATCAAGGCCGACCTCTGCGCCTCCGATGTGCGCGGCATTCGCTATGGGCTGACCCGCACCAACGGCGCGGTGATGGGCTCCTACGGCGACTGGGACCTCCGCACGGCCTTGGCGACGGTGCCGGCTCCCACGCTGATCGTGCATGGTGAGCAGGAAGCGATCCCGATGGACCTGGTCGAGGAATGGACCACGTCGCTGCCGCACGCCACACTGCTTCGCGTGCCACGCGCGGCGCACTTCACCTATGCGGAGCGTCCGGATCTGGTCTGGCCAGCCGTCGAGCGGTTCCTCTCACAACGCTGACCCTGCCCCGTGGCGCGCACCGTTGCCGCCACCACCGCACACGGCCCATCTTGGGGCATCATGTGCCGACTCGCCGTTCGCCTGCTGCTGCTGGTCCTGTGGTGCGCCCCCGGGCTCATCGCCCAGGTCGCCCAAGTGCCGTTGCCCACCGAGCAGACGCGCAAGCGCCTGATCGCGCGGCGCACCGCCGGACGCATCACCATCGATGGTCGGCTGAACGAGGCCGACTGGTCCCGCGCCGACGTCGGCACCGACTTCGCCCAGACGCGGCCCGACTACAACCCGGTCAGTCGCTTCCACACGGAAGTGCGCGTGCTGTTCGACGACGAGTTCCTCTACGTCGCCGGCTTCAATCGCGACAGCGCCGGCCTTTCGACCGCGCGCATCCCCGACCTGCGCCGCGACTTCGAGCCGCCGGAGTCGGATGTCTTCGCCGTCACCCTCGGTCCACTCGGCGATCATCGCACCGCCTACCAGTTCCACGTCACGCCGCTCGGCTCGCAGGGTGACGTGCAGGCCTTCGACGGCGGCGATGCCTTCAACTTCAACTGGGATGCCATGTGGCGCGTGCGCACCACGCGCGCCGACTCCGGCTGGATCGCCGAACTGGCCATCCCGTGGCGATCGCTCCGCTATGCGCCCGGCCAGACGTCATGGGACATCAACTTCGTGCGCAATAACCGGCGCGTGGCACAGTTCAGCGCATGGGCACCACACCCGCGCCAGTTCTCGTCCTGGCGGCTCACCTACGCCGGCATCCTCGACTCCATCCATCCGCCGCCGCCGCGCATGAACGTGCGCGTGCGTCCCTACGCGCTGGGCAGTGCGCAGAAGGATCGGACGCCCGGCGCGAACAACGCCAGCACCGTGGACGTGGGCGGTGAGGTGATCTGGGCCCCGACCGCCAACACGTTGCTCGAGGCCACCGTCAACACCGACTTCGCGCAGGCCGATGTGGACCGGCAGGTGGTGAACCTGACGCGCTTCAGCGTCTTCTTCCCTGAGCGACGACAGTTCTTCCTCGAGAACGCCGACCTGCTGACGGCCGGCGGATTGAATGCCAGCACCTCGCGCTACATCGTGCAGCCATTCTTCACGCGTCGCATCGGCCTCGGGAATGACGGCACGCTGCTGCCGATCGACGGCGGCGCGCGCTTCGCGTATCGTACCGGCCGCACCACCGGTGGCGTACTGGCCATGCGACAGCGCGGCATCGGCAGCACCGAGGACGCGACGTTCGCGGTGGCGCGCGGCAGCCAGTTCTTCGGGCGGGCCACACGCGTCGGCGCCACGGTGGCGATCCGCGATGGCGAAACGGCCGCTGGCGACAACGTCGTCACGGCCGTCGATGCGCTGGCACGGCTGGGTGAGCAGATCCAGTTCACCGGCACCGTGTCCACGTCCACCCGCGACAACCGCACCGACGTCGCCACCACCTGGCAGCTGACACGCAATTCCGCGCGCATCAGCACGGCGTTGCTCGGTGCCTGGGTCACGGAGCGCTACGATCCGCTCACCGGGTTCGTATCACGCCCAAACGTGATCCTCACGAACCCGGCGGTGAACGTGACGTTCCAGCCGGCGTGGCGCCCGAAGTCGGTGGTCTGGTTCAAGCCGTCGCTGGCCACCTTCCTCTACCACTCACCGCAGACCTACGCCCTGCAGGAAGGACTGGTCCAGCTGCGCGGCGAAGTGCTCTACCGCAACGGCGCACAGCTGGTGCCGTTCATCGAGGCCAATCAGCAGCGACCCACCACTGCGGTGGCGATCCTGCCCGGCGTGCAGATCGCACCCGGATCTCGCGACTTCACGCGCTACGGCCTGGAAGGCAAGAGCGACCAGAGTGCGCGTGTGTCCGGTCTCGCCAATCTCTCCACCGGCACCTTCTTCGACGGCCGACTGGATCGGGCGGCGGTGGCGGCGCGTTTCTCACCATCGCCGTACGTGGCCATCCGCGCCGACTACGAGGTCAATCGCCTGCAGTCCGTGGGCACGCGCGATACCAGCTTCGTGACGCACCTGGTGGCGCCGGAAATCCGCGTCTTCCTCAACCCGCGTGTGCAGTGGAGCGCGTTCTACCAGTACAACACGTTGCAGGAGCGCGGTGCGCTGAACGCCAGGTTCAGCTGGGAGTTCGCACCGCTCTCCTTCCTCTACGTCGTGTACAACGACCGTCAGGCGATCCTGAACGGCACCACACCGTCGGCCCGCTCCGTGATCGTGAAGCTGAGCTGGTTACGTCAGCTGTGAGTCACGGTTCGATCATGACGCGCGACAACGGGAACTCCACCGCGAACAGCGGGAACCCGGTCACGTTCCACGCCACACCGTACCACACGCTGTCCGTCCCCGACCAGCGCCGGATCACGATCTCGTAGGTCTCGCCGCGCTGCGCCGCGAACTCGGCGATCTCATAGCTGTTGTCCCACGACGCTGCCGAGGCCACCTGCACGCCGCGGCTATCGCGGATGATCAGGTCGAAGTCCACCGTCAGCGTCGATGCGGTCGCACTGTCGCCTGACGTCGTGACCGCGCTGTCCCACGCCAGCGCGACCTTCACCGTCGGCGAGAAGAGCTTGAACGGCACCGCGATCCGATACCGAAACGTGGCCAGCCGGTCGGCGCCGAACGACGCAGACGACAGCGTGCCGACATCCCAGCCGCGTCGCGTCGCCGGTGCGTTCCGCGAGCGGCGCTGCTGCGCGATCGCCACCCCCGCCTGCGCGTCCACCGCACCCGCACCATCCCGCGCATCGACCCGGCTCAGCACATCCTGCCACCAGGTGTTATCACGCACGTTGCGACCGGCCGATGCCAGCAGGATCGCGCGGCAGCCTTCGGGCCACGAGCAGAGTACGCTGTCCACGTCCTGCAGGATGGCCGTCACGCCCGCCACCGCTGGTGCCGCGAAGCTGGTGCCCGACATCGTGTGCCCCACCGACGTGACGCCGGTGCCGTTGGCCGAGAGTTCCGGCAGCTCTCGATCGCCGTGTGAGGACGTCGGATTGCGGAACACCGAATCACCAGCCATCGCACCCGCGGTGTCGTCATGATTGCCGATCGCCAGCGTGTTGTAGCCCTTGTGGTTCACGAACTCGTCGGCTGGCGGCTGGATGTTGTCGTTGTCGCCCTGCCAGAAGTTGCCCGACGCGGTGACGATGGTGGGATACGGGAATCGCAATGCCAGCCAGTCCTTCAGCAGGTCATCAGCCTGCAGGCCGGCGCCACTGGGCTCGGTGTTGCGATGAAAACTCTGGCTGATCACCGTGCACCGCTGGTCGCGCACGGCCCATCGCAACGCATCGTTGCTGTAGCTGTTCGCAGAGTACAGGTCGCAGTCGGGCGCGTGTCCGTTCGGCTGGTTCGCCTCGGTGTTGCGGATCACCGCCGACGTCAGCCGCGCGTGATTGCTGGCATTCGGCGACGTGGTGAAGCGTCCAGCGAAGGTGAGGTTGGTGGTGACGCTCGGCCCGTCTTCCCACACCGCCACGCGGATTCCCGTGCCATCGAACCCCGCCGTGTGCGCGCGATCGCTGCGCGCGATGGCGATCGACGTGCCAAGGTCGTTCACCGCGGAGGTGTCGTCGAAGAGAATCACGCCGATGGTCGACACGCGGGCGAGTGTGCGCAACTGCGCAACGGTGACGGTGGCGCGCACGAACGGCATCGCCTCGTCTGCCGGTGCCTCGCGCGATTCCTTTGCGATGGCGACCTTGGCTTTCTTCAACGCTTCCAGCATCGCGGTCGAGGCCTTCCGCATCGACTCGACCAGCTTGCGTTCGCCATCCGGTGGTTCGACCGCTTGCCGATCGGCCGGCTTCTCGTAGGGCGCGGCGGCGATC
>JANMON010000165.1:0-2278 GCA_031369265.1 Gemmatimonadaceae bacterium
TACTTGGCGAGGCCGGTGCGCTGCTTGAAGCGGTCCTTCCCGGCCCAGGCCAGGATGTGTTTCGCCACCGTGTCGCCATACGCGATCGAGTTCGCGAACACCTCGGCCGACAGGTCGCCGCGGAATCGCTCATCCATCGCCGTGCGGAGCGTGTCCATGCGCGCCTGCGAGAACGTCAGCGCGCGCCCCACGGTCATGTAGGCGTGCACGCCGGCCAGCGGCAACGAGACGTCGCGCCCCGGCGTGCGCGGCGGCACCGGCGTCAGCTCACGCACCTGTCCTGCCATCGACACGTATCCCGAGTCGCTCTGCCGCAGCACCTCGTAGGCGGCGATGCTGGCGTAGGCATACACACGGCTGGCCTGCGGTGGGCTGAAGATGTCGTAGACGATCACGTCGTTCACCTGCTTCACCGCGTCGTGCAGCGGCGTGGCGTCGGCGCTGGACACGGTGCTGCCCTTGGCGGTGGCGGTGCGCGAGCAGCCGCTGGCCGTGAGCGCCATCGTGCCAGCGGCCAGCAGGAGCGCGACGGATTTCGCGAATCTGGTCATGGCGTGCGCGGGTTGGACTTGAAGAGGAGGGGACGGTCGCCGTTGCGGGCGGCCACGAAGCGATCGCCATCGCGTCCGCGCAGTCGCAGCAGGGCGCGGGTCTGGCCGGGGACGAAGAAGCCGCTCTGCATGCGCGGGACGGCCGTGAACGCGCCACCCTTCCCGCCACGCAGCAGCACGCCGTACGAATCACTCAGCCGCGCGATGTCGGGCTTCACGCCGTCGAAATTACCGGCCAGCAACAGGTCGGTGATCCCGTCACCATCCACGTCGGTGGGCGCGATGCCGAACACCGGCGCCAGCTGGGCTTCGGCCGGCAGCGCCACCAGCGTGAACGATCCGTCACCGTTGTTCTTCAGCAGCGACGTGGCGAAGGTCTCCACCTTCTTCTGCACCGCATCGGCCAGGTCCTCGGCCTTGAACATGTCCGTGACGCTGGCCTTGGCGTATTCGGTGTAGCTCAGGAAGCGCACCTTGAGCGGCGGCAGGGCGCGGATCATCTCGTCACGAAGCACGATCGGATAACTCTTGCCACCGTTGTAGCAGGCGACGATCTGGTCCACGTAGCCGTTGCCGTCGAAGTCCTTCACGAACATCGTCGTCGGCTCGGTGGGTGAGGCGCGCAGGCGGCTGTTGAGCCCCAGGTTGCCAACGATGAAGTCCGGCTTGCCGTCGCCGGTGAAGTCGCCGGCCACGATGCGGTTCCACCACCCGCTGCTCTGCTCCAGCCCCTTCACCACCGACTTCGTCAAGCGCCCACCAGCGCCGCTGCGGAACACGGTGATCGGCATCCACTCGCCCACCACGATCAACTCAGGGCGGCGGTCGCCGTCCAGGTCCTGCCAGACCGCATCGGTGACCATGCCGACCGTCTCGAGGTCGGGAGCCAGTTGCTTGGTGACGTCGGTGAACTTCCCGCGCCCATCGTTCCGGAGCAGCATGCTGACCGGGTTCACGCCGTACGTCCACGGCACGCTGCGGCTGCCGACGAACAGATCCTGGTCGCCGTCGCCATCCATGTCCGCGGCGGTGGCACGCGAGCCGCTGTGCCCCTCTGCCGGCAGCGCATCGAGCGCCTTGCGGAACGTGCCCTTGCCATCGTTCAGGTAGAGGCGGTCCTGCAACGCACCGGCACCGATGCCGTACTCCGTGCCGCCACTCACCACGTAGAGATCGGGGAAGCGATCACCGTTGGCATCGAAGAACAGCGCCCCGACGTCCTCCGAGATCGCGTCCTGTGCGAAGACCGCCGCACTGGACGGTGTGAAGGTGCCGTCAGGCCGCTGCAGCAGCAGTTCGCCCGGCTGATCCTTCGCACCGCCGATGTACATGTCATCCAGGCCATCGCCATTCACGTCCGCGCTGGCTGCCGCCGGTCCCTCGGTGGACAACATGCGCGGGATGAGGCGCTCGCGGTCGAAGTCGACGAAGTCGTTCTCATGATGCACGAACGCGATACGCCCCTGCGTGGTGACGTCCGCCAGCAGCGTCGCGGCCGCGGGGCCCGCCGCCGGTGCGTTGGTCGCGTCGGATTGCTTGAGCGTGAGGCGCGTGTTGGTGGCGACGTTCGTGCGCACCGTGCGCCGCCCGTCGGGCCAGTCCACGCGCAGCGAGTCCATCGCGGTGCGGCCACCGACGCCGAACGTCAGCGGGTACTCCACGCTGGACTGGAAGCCGCGCGTCGGTGAGAGCTCCTGCGTGAGTTGCTCGGCACCGGCGAACAGGGT
>JANMON010000191.1:0-11495 GCA_031369265.1 Gemmatimonadaceae bacterium
TTCCGGATCATCGGCGGCGACCAGCCTACCCGACCCCGCCGTCTGCCGCGTCACGACGGAATTGCGTTCCTCGAGCGTCGCCGACAGTTCGTTGCGCCGCTCGGTGACGAGCAGCGGCGGCAACGCATTCTTGTCGCGTTGCGAGATGGTCGCGGCGCGGAGGGCGAGGGTGATCTGTTCCCACAGCCTGCCCACACGCGTGTCGGCATCTGGTTCCCGCCCACAGCTGCGGCCATCGGCAGTGACACGGATGGGCGGCAGCACTTGCTGCACGCTGGCGAGCGTCACCGACACGACCTGCGTGCCGCCGTCGGCCACGCGCACGCCGGGAATCGCGCGAGGGCGCACACCGATGCGACGCACGGTGATGGTCCAGGTGCCGGCCGCGGGCAGGCGCAGCGTGACCACGCCGCTCTCACCGCTCAGGCCATCAGCGCGGCGCTGGCCGGTGGAGTCGAGTGCGGTCACCAGCACGCCGCTCAGCGGCGCACTGCTGCTGGAATCACGCAGCTCGACGCGCACGGCCTGCGCGCCCGCCGTCGCGAACGCGAGCAGGCCAGCGACGAAACTCGCAGCGCAGCGCAGTGGCGCCAGGATGGACCTTTCCACGGAGGCCAGTCGTTTGGCGGCATGAGTAACGTGCAGCATCAGCGGATTCACGAACACTAACGTCATCATCACCCGGACCACACATGGCAGCCTACACGATCAAGCCGCTCGTCACTGCAGTCGCGATCTCCACCGGCGGCCGCAACGGTCATTCCGAGACCACCGACGGATCGGTGAGCGTGAACCTGTCCGTGCGCAAGGAAATGGGCGGCCCCGGCCTGCCTGATACGACCACACCCGAACATCTGTTCGCCGCCGGCTACGCGGCCTGCTTCTGCGGCGCGCTGGAGTTCGTGGCGCGGCAACACAAGAAGGATCCGAGCGGCACGGTGGTGACCTGCACCACGTCGATCGGTCCCCGCGAAGGTGGTGGCTACGGTATCGCGGTGTCGATGGAGGTGAACATGCCGAACCTCAGCACGGCCGAAGCCGAGGCGCTGGTGACCGAGACGCATGAGGTTGCCTGTCCGTACAGCCATGCCACGCGCGGCAACATCGACTTCCAGCTGGTGACCACCGGCGCTGCCTGATGCAGTGACGGTGTACCGGTCACGCTGCGTTCACGTCAGAGCAGCGTGACCGGATCCCGGTCCCACGCCAGCCGCATGCCTGCGGCGGTCGGCAGCGGACCATGTTCCACGATGTAGCGTCCCACGCGCCCGAGCATGTCGGCGTCGGCGCTCTTCACCAGGAAGTGCCAGCGCCAGCGCTGCTTGATGCGCTCCACCGGACAGGGCGCGGCACCCACCACGTCCACGCTCCCGGGCATGCGCGCGTCGATCAGCCGCCGTGTCCACTCCGCCAGCTCGCGCGCGGCATCGGCAGTCGCCACTTCCTCGGTGCCACTGATCACGGCGTTGGCGAGGAACAGCGTCGGCGGATAGGCAGGACGCGTGCGGCCTTCCAATTCCTCTGCCGCGAATCGCAGGTAGTCGTGTGTCACGGCGCAAGTCACTGCGTGATGCGTCGGCTCGCGCGTCTGGATGAACACCTCGCCACCCTTCGCACCGCGACCGGCGCGCCCGGCGACTTGGCTGAGTAACTGGAAGCAGCGCTCACTGGCGCGGAAATCCGGCAGGTTGATGCCGACGTCGGCGTCGATCACGCCGACCAGCGTCACGTTCGGGAAGTCGAGCCCCTTGGCGATCATCTGCGTGCCGAGCAGGATGTCCACCTCGCCGGCGCCGACCTTGTCGAGGATGGTGGCGTGGGCCCACTTGGCGCCGGTGGTGTCCATGTCCATGCGCGCGATGCGTGCGTCGGGCCACCGCTCGCCGAGGAGTCGCTCGAGCTGCTGGGTGCCCAGGCCGCGTTCACGCAGCGGCGGCCCGCTGCAGTTGCTGCAATGTGCCGGTGGCGCCTCGCGATGTCCGCAGTAGTGACAGGCGAGCCGCTCCGGCATGCGGTGATAGGTGAGCGCGATGGCGCAGTTGGGGCATTGCGTCACCGCGCCGCAGTCGGCGCATTGCATGAAGTGTGCATAACCGCGCCGGTTGAGCAGCAGGATGCACTGCTCGCGCTTGTCGAGACGTTCGGTGATCGCGCGTTCCAGCGGCGGCGTGATCGCATGCGCGAACGACGCGCCCTGCGGCAGCGGCGCCGCGATGCCGTTGGGGAACGCCGTGCGTGGCGCCGGTCGCTCCTTGCGTCGATCGACCACGTGCACCGCTGGCAGGAGTGCCCCACCGGCCCGTTCCGGCAGCTCCAGCAACGTGAGCTCGCCACGTCGTGCCTGCGTCCAGCTCTCGAGGCTCGGACTGGCGCTGCCGAGCACGAACGTGGCGCCTTCGAATCCGGCGCGCACGCGGGCCAGGTCACGCGCGTGGTACCGTGGCGATTCGCCCTGCTTGTAGGTGGCCTCGTGCTCCTCGTCCACCACGATCGCGCCCAGCTGATGCACCGGCGCGAAGATCGCTGAGCGCGCACCCACCACGATGCGCTTGTCGCCGCGGTGGATCGCGGCCCAGGCGTCGTAGCGTTCGCCGTCGGAGAGGGCCGAGTGCAACACGGCCACCCGGTCGCCGAACGCGGTGCGAAAGCGATCCACCGTCTGCGGTGTGAGCGCGATCTCGGGCACCAGCACGATCGCCCCCTGGCCGCGCCGTTCGATCACGTCACGCAGGTACTCGATGTACACCAGCGTCTTGCCGCTGCCGGTCACACCACGCAGCAGCGCGCCGGCACCCGGCGACAGCGCCAGGAGCCGCGCGATGGCATGCTCCTGCGCGTTGGTAGGCACCAGGCGCTGTGACGGTGCGATGGCGCGCGTGGCGAACGGATCGCGCACCATCGTCGCCAGCTCGGTGGCCACCAGTCCACGCCTCACGAGCGCATCCAACACCGCCGACGTCACCCCGGCCTGCTCCAGCAACGCCCGCGCCGGGTGCTCGCCACCGAGGGATTCGAGCAGTTCGTACAGCACGCGCTGCCTGGGGGCGCGACGGAACATCGCGTCGCGTTCGAGCAGGCTTTCCACCGTCAGCGCGATGCGGGCCACGCGCTGCCGCTTCAGCGGAGCCACCGGCGCCGCCACACCCGTCAGCGCCACCGGCAGCATCGCCCGCAACACGATGCCGGGGGGTGCGGCGTAGTAGCGCGCCATCCAGCGCCCGAGCTGCAGCAGCGCCGGTGTCAGTGACGGCGACGGGTCGGGCGCATCGACGATGTCGCGCAACGTGCCCTTGGCCGGTGCCGGTACGTCGATGGCCGTTACGATGCCGATCAGCTTGCGGCCGGCCAGCGGCACCACCACGCGCGCACCGGGCACCACGCGTTCGCGCAGGTCACTCGGCACCGAGTAGACGTACGCGCGCGGGACCGCGACAGGCAGGGCGACGGCGGCAAGCAATGAAGTCACGTGCGAAAGCTACCGCACGCCCCGGCCCTACCGCCGCGTGACGCCGAGTCCCGGCGCAGTGGGCAGCGTCACCACGCCGCGCGTGATCGTGGCCCCGGAGAATGGATCGTCGCGCAGCAGCGCCGCGCCATCCAGATCCACACAATCCAGCAGCGGGGCCAGGTGTGCTGCCGCGGTGATGCCCAGCGACGTCTCGATCATGCAACCAGCCATCACCAGCATCCCATGCGCCCGGGCGGTATGGATGATTCGCAGCGCCTCGCGCAGTGAGCCGCACTTGGCCAGCTTCAGGTTCACGCCGTCCACCACGCCCGCCAGCCTGGCCACGTCGGATGCCACCAGGCAGCTCTCGTCAGCGACGATGGGCAAGGCGCAGCGCTCACGCACGAACCGCATCCCCTCGAGATCCTGCGGTGCCAACGGCTGCTCGATGAATTCGACGCCCAGCTCCTGCAGCAGCGGTGCCATGGCCAGCGTGTGCTTCGGCGTCCAGGCGGCATTCGCATCCACGCGCAGGATGGCGTCCGGTGCCACTTCGCGCACCAGCTGGATGATGCGGCGATCGCGATCGCTGCCGAGCTTCACCTTCAGGATCGGGTAGCCGGCCGTCACGGCTTCGCGCACGCGGGAGCGTAGCGTCTCGTCATCGGCGGCAATCGCAATCGTGAAACTGCTGCGCGGGCTGTCCGACGGCGTGAGCCCCCAGAGCTTCCAGAGCGGCACACCGAGTCGCTTGCCCTGCAGGTCATGCAGCGCGGCACTGACGGCGCAACGGGCGGCGGCGTTGAAGCGCAACGCCTGCACCATCGCCACTTCCAGCTGCTCGATGTCAGCGGCGTTCGACCCTTCGATGATCGGGCGCAGCCGCTCCAGCGCCGCCAGCACGGTATCGGCGGTCTCGCCGTAGAAGCGACTGGGTGCGGCTTCACCCCACCCTTCGACACCATCGTCGTCAATCAGTCGCACCCACACCACGCGCCACTCGCTCGATCCACCGCGCGCGATCATGAACGGGTGCGTGGTGTGGACCGTGACCACCTCGGTCTCCAGCCGCATCACGAGACCAGCGCTGGCGTCATGCGGCCCAGTCGCGCGGCGCGCACTGCGGGGGTATCGAGGGCGGCGCCGTCGAGCATGCGAATCAGCGCGTCAGCCAGGTCGGTGCCGCGCTGATACCGCTCGCTGGCCGACTTGTGCAGGCACCGCATGGTGATCTGCGACAACATCGGCGACACGGCCGGTGCGGTGACGTCCAGCGGCGTGGGCATCTCGTGCACGTGCTTGTAACCGACCGCGTACGAATCCTCGCCATCGAATGGCGGCACGCCGGCCAGCATTTCGTAGAGCATCACGCCGCAGGCATAGACGTCGCTGCGCCCATCCACCGGCTTGCCCATCGCCTGCTCGGGCGACATGTAGTGCGGCGTACCCATCGCCCGACCAGTGCCGGTCAGTCCCTTGTGAAAACCGGCAGTCGCGATGCCGAAATCCGTGATCAACGCGGTACCGTCGGCGTCGAACAACACGTTGTCGGGCTTCACGTCGCGATGCACGATGCCATGCCGATGCGCATGATCGAGCCCGGTCGCGATCTGGGCCACGATCGCCGCGCTCTCGGCCGGCGCCACCGTGCGGTGACGGGCGAGGCGATCAGCCAGCGAGCCGCCGCTCAGGAACGGCATCACCACGAACGTGCTGTCGCGTGTCACACCGGCATCGAGGATCGTGCAGACGTTGGGATGACTGAGCCGGCTGGCGGCTTCGGCCTCGCGACGAAACCGTTCGCGCATCTCCGGGTCACGCGAGAGATGGGCGTACAGCACCTTGATCACGACGCGCCGGCCGAGCACCGCATGCGACGCCTCGTACACATGCGCCATGCCACCGCTGGCGATGCGACGCACGATGGCGAACCGTCCCCCCGTGGCGCGACGCAGCGCGGTGATCTCGGCATCCGGCACGTCCACCGGCGGCGCCGAGACGTTCGGCAACGCGATGCCACACCGCACACAATTGGGTGCGGCGGATCGGTTCCAGGTGCCGCAGTCGGGGCAGAACATGCAGAGCGGGGGGGTTCGGGCCTAGAACTGGAGACGAACGAAATCGTACACGGGCCACGGTCCGGTCAGCCGGAGGATGAGTCCCGGGGAGCGCACGTCCTCGGCCACCACCTCGGCCGCAAAGCGCTCCCAGGAGCCACGCTCCACGAGGAACGCTTCGGTCGCGATCGTTGTCCCGTCGCCCACCGTCTCCGTGGAGACAGGCACGGTGGCTTTTGCGTAACGCCGGAGCGCGCGGAACGACTCGATGGCGGCCGCCGAGGGTGGGAGCACCGAGGGATCGGAGGTCACGCCAGCCAGGTCGCGCTCGGCCGTCACACGCGCGCCAAGGCGCCCGTCAACGTAAGCAAGCCCATCTGCGAGCGCGATGGCGTGCAGTTCCAGCCACTGCAGCACGCTGGCGCTGGTGCGGAAGGTGGTCAGCGGAGGCGCCGGCACGATGGTGCCGGCGCGGGCCAGGCCGGCTACGGCGGTGTGGTGCTCCAGCAACGTCTCGTCGCTGGGCAGTTCGCCGCGCGGGGCGCAAGGGCGGACCACCGCAGCCACCTCGCGGAAGGTGATGGCCGTGGCACCCTGGCCGGCGATCCGGACCGCGTCGGCGACCGAGGATTCGTACACGATGCCGATCAGGCGGAAGGCCATGCCGCGCGCGCCAGACACGGCGCCCAGTGCGGTCCCCGGGGTCGGCATCAGAGCAGCTCCCAGCGACGGAGCAGCCAGACCAGGAAGCCACCCAAGCCAAGCTGCACCGCCAGCATGATCCAGAACCCCCCGGCGTGGTTCGACAGCGGGATGTCGTCGAAGTTCATGCCCCACATGCCGCTGACCACCACGAACGGCACGCTCAGCGTCGCGATCACGCTCAGTCCCTTGGTCACCTGGCCGAGGCGATTGGAGACCTGCGAGAGGTAGCTGTCCATCACGTTCGCGAGCAGTTCACGATACGTGTCCACGGAGTCGTTGATCCGCAGCACGTGATCGTAGATGTCGCGGAACCAGACCTGCGACTCTGGTGGCAGGAATGGCGTCGGTCGGTTGGTCATGATGTTGAACACTTCGCGCTGCGGCATCAGGTGTCGGCGCATCGAGAGCACCAAGCGCTTGACCGCGAACACGTCGCGCATGACGTCCTGGTCGAAGCGCTGGTACACCCGTTCTTCCAGCCCGTCCACGAATTCGTCGATGCGGTCCAGCACCGGGAAGTATTCGTCCACGGTGATGTCCATCAGCGCATGCGCCACGCGCTCGGCGCCGCGCTCGAGCTGGTCGGGATTGGCCACCATCCGTTCATAGACGGAATCGACCGGGACGCTGGGCCCGGAGTGCACCGTCACCAGCAGGTTGCGCGCGAGGAAGAAGCAGAGGTTGTAGGTCTCGATGTCGTACGGATCAACGGTGGTGTCGCAGAAGCGCAGGCCACGCACGATCACGAACAGCGAGTTACGGTATTCGTCGATCTTGACGCGGCTCTGCGGGTTGAGCGCGTCTTCCACTGCCAGTGGATGGAAGTCGAAGACCTTTTCCAGCAGCGCCACCTGGTGCCGGCTCTCGTTGTCGATGTCCACCCAGAGTGTGCCGGCGATCTCGCGGCCGGCGATGAGATCACGCAGTTCCACCGGATGCAGCTCGGTGCGCACCGCTTGTCCCGGGACCGCATACACGATGCGCGGCACGCTGCGTGGCGCGACGACGGGGCGCGGCGGCGCACCGGGCTCGACCGGCACGACCGCATCTTCGTAGGTAGTCGCGGTCCGCGTTGCGTCACCACGGCGAAGCCGGGGCAACGTCCCGCGGTTGCGGCGCTTGCTGCGGCTCACGCCGCGATCGGGACGAGGGGTTGCTGGGGCGTCATCCGGCGCAAGATACCGCGTGCGCCTGCCCCTACCGCAACGCCCGCAGGTGCGTCACGCAGGCGTCGCCAAGCCGCACCGGGTCGTAGCCACCTTCGAGCGCCGTGACCACCCGGCCGCCGCACCACCGCTCGGCGCGCGAGACGATGGCGCGCGTGAGCACATCGATGTGCTCGAGTTCCAGCGTGAAGCCGCCCAGCGGATCACCCGCGAGGCAGTCGAAGCCCGCCGAGACCAGCACCAGGTCGGGCGTCCAGTCCACGGTGGCGGCATCGACGGCAGCCAGGAACGCATCGACGTACACCTGCGGCGGGAGATCCGGCGCCATCGGCACGTTCCAGATGCTGCCGTGGGGTCCGCGATCGTCGGCCGCGCCGCTGCCCGGATACCACGGAAACTGGTGCATGCTGACGAACCGGATCGCGGGGTCGTGCTGCACCAGGTCCTGCGTGCCGTTGCCGTGGTGCACGTCCCAGTCCACGATCAGCACCCGTGCGGCCGCGTGTGTCGCACGGGCGTAGTGCGCGCCGATGCCGACGTTCCCGAAGAGACAGAATCCCATGCCGCTCGCACGCAGGGCGTGATGTCCTGGTGGCCGTACCGCGCAGAAGCTGCGCACCACGCTGCCATCGAATGCCCAGTCGATGGCGTCCAGCACGCAGCCGGCGCCAGCGGTGGCCGCATCCCAGCTGCCTTCACTGACGACCGTATCCGGATCCAGCCGACCACCGCCTGCCTCGGCCACGGCACGCACACGCTCCACGTACGCGGCGTCATGCGCCAGCGCGAGTTCGGCCACGGTGGCGTGCCGGCCTTCGCGATGTTCGATGGTGTCGAACAGGTCGAAGTCGTTGCGCAATGCACGCGGAATGGCACGCAGTCGCCCCACGTGCTCCGGATGATTCCAGCCGGTGTCGTGCCGGCCGCAGTCGGAATGCGAAACGTACGCCACGGTCATGCCAGCCCCCTCCATCGGCGCAGGATCCACGAGGACACCAGCGACAGCAGCGCGATGGACAGCAGCCACCGCAGGTCGAGCGCCGCCACCAACGATGGTGACGACGCGGACAGGACCGTGGCACCACCGACGGTCGGAAGTCCGAGGTCGCGCGCCAGCGCCGCCACCGGCGCCGCGTCCAGGGTGTCGGTTTCTGCCGTGATGAGCACGCGGCTCACGGGCGCCCGTTGCGCCACCATGCCGGAGAGCAACGCGCTCCACCAGCGACGGTGCGCCACTGGCGATTCATCATCACCGGCCATGCGCCACAACCAGGAATTGTCGTAGCCCACCTGCAGCACGCGACCGGCGCCGAAACGTCGGGCGGCAATCGCCACACGCCCATCACGCATCTCGAGTGCGACGCTTCCCGCAGCCAGCGTGGCGATCGGCACCAGGTCGAGGCCATGCCGTGGTTCGTCGCTGGCCTCGGCACCGGCTTCACCGCGCAGGCTCGAGCCGGGCGCACCCGCGCGGATCGCGGCCACACCCGCGCTGCGTGCGGCTTCGCCCACGATCACCACACCACCGCCAGCGCGTACGAACGCCGGCAACGCCGCGATGGCCGACGACGGCGCACCGGGCAGCAGCACCACGATCGCGTGCCGGTTGCGCGACGGCTGTCGCGTGGCGCCCTGCCCGATGGTGACTTTCGGCGACAGCGACACGGCGACATCCACCGGCCACCCCGCTTCCTCCAGCGCGGCGACGAGGAAGCGTGACTCCCACGTCGCGTTGCCGAGCACCAGCACCCGTGCCTCGGACGGCGCACTCGACGCCAGCGGTGCGACGGCGGCCGCGCCGATGCGCAGTGCGCCGGCCAGTGGACCGGAACGGGTGCGCAGACCGGTGCCGTCGATCGCGATCGAGTCGATCAAGCCTGCGGCATCCTGCGCCGCCCGTCGTGCGGTGTCACCGGCGACGACCTGCAATCGCGTGCCGCCGCTGGCGCGCCATTCCTCTTCCGCGGCCACGGCGAGTGCGGACAGTGCACGTGGCGCGGTGACACGCAGCACATGCCCGCTGCCACGGACCGCACGCAGCATCGCCCGCGCGCGCGCATCCGGCACCGCGTTCATCGTCACGTCGATCGTATCGCGACGGGATCGAAGCAGCGTCCCGACGGACACATCCAATGCACCGTTGGCCGCGATCCCGGCACTGACGGGCCGATGCGCCACCGGCGTGAACAGTCGCCACGCCATCAACACCATGCAGGTCACCCCGATGCCATGCAGCACCGCCCCGACCGCGCGCAGCACCTGCGCGGTGGACGCACCAGCCGGCACCACCGCCGCCGATCCGACGTCAGCGCGTGAGGGCATACACCACCAGGTTCACGCCGAAACGTGTGTTGTCCACCGAGAGAAACTTCTTGTTCTCGGGATGGAACGACCACTCCGAGCTGTAGTCCTTGCTGCTGTAGATCACCGCCAGCCGGCCGTTCCGTTCGATGCCCTGCAGGTGATCGTGCACCAGGTTGTCGCCCCAGCCATTCAGCTCGTGCGATGTGGTGGGTGGGCCGTCGCGGAAGGTGAAGAACGCCTTGTACAGCGGGTGCGTGTTCGGAATGTTCACCAGTGGCCCGATTGCCTGCGTGAGTTCCTCGGTGCAGGTCTTGTGGAACACGCCATCCACGTCGTGGTTGTGGTCGTCCACGAACAGCAAGCCACCGCGGTCGCAGTACTTCCGCAGCATCGCACGCTCCGCCACGGTGAAGCGCACCGGCAGGTGGCCGGTGAGATACGCCAGCGGATAGCGCAGCAACGCTTCCGACGACAACGGCACGATGGCCCCTGAGGGTGCGATGTCGACGCTGGTGTAACGCGCCACCGCATCGATCACGTTGGCCGCCAGCAGCGGCGCCGAGTCCCAGTCACCGGACTCGTACTGCACGGTGGCGAAGGTGAACTTCATGGCGTGCCACCCAGCCAGAGCGCGGCACCGGTGGCGGACTTCCACGGTGCCAGTGCCAGGCGGCGAGCTCGCAGCAACGCCGCCGTGGCATCACGGCCACGTTCCACGGCATCGATGGCCTCACCGAGCGCGGTCGCCAGCGTGGGCGATGCGGCCAGCGCATCGAGGCGCACCAGGCGCAGCGAATCGAGCGCGGTGCTATCGCGCGCCGTCAGTAGCGCGAGGCCACGCAGCACCCGCTCGGCGATGCGCCGCTCCGGTGACGGAAGGGCGGCGAGCGCGCGACGTGCCTCGAACTTCGCCGAATCGGTGCCGATCAGGCGAATCTTCGCGAGGTCGATGACGGCGGCCGGCGGCGTGCCGCGGAGATAAATGCGTTCCGCCGAGCGTGCCCGCTGGATGGCCGCCAGCGCACGCTTCATCGGCTCGATCGCGGCCCGCGGTGTGCCACCCTGCAATGCCCGCGTGGCATCCCACATCGCATTGTACGCCTCGAGCAGCGGTCGATTGACGGCCACCACCGGCGTTTCGTCGCCGAGCTCCTCCAGTGCGCCGCTGGCCTGCGTGGCACGATCGGCAGCCCTGAGGATCGAATCCTGTGCCGACTGCGGTGGCGCCTGCGCCGCGAGGTCGCTGGGCGTGTGTTCGTGTCCGTCGCCGGCGAAGTGTGCATGTTCGCCACTCGGGGTGTCGCCGAGCCGCGCGAAGAGGATCTCCGACACCTGCTTGCGGAGCCGCGCCTGGTCGGTGCCGATGCGCTGCGATTCGGCCAGCATCGTGGGCCGGTCGATGCGCGGCAAACGCGCCACCAGCCGCTCGGTGAGCAGCAACAGCTGGCGCTGACTGAGCACGCTCTTGTCCACCGGCGTCGGCGGCAGCTGATCCACCGACACCGAGTCTCGCTCGTCGGCGCGCGGAATGCGGATGGTGCGCGTCTCACTGGTACCCAGCGTGGGGCCACTGAGCGTGTTGCCATCGTGTGCGGTGATCCGCACATGCATCATGTCGCCCGGCTTGAGCCGGAGCGCGCCGAGATCGAGGGTGGTGGAGACGGTGATGTCGCGACCGAGTGCGCCGCGCCGCTCGTCCATCACACCCGACCTGAACGTGAACTGTTCACCGCCGCCGCTGGAGATGATGTACTCCACGCGCGCGTCGCGCAGGGCGAGGTCGTCGTGGACGGTGCCGGTGAGGCGCAGTCGCGA
>JANMON010000220.1:0-3936 GCA_031369265.1 Gemmatimonadaceae bacterium
GCCCTACGCACCGCCTCCACTCTCGCCTCCCGCCTACGCGCCGACACCGGTGTCGCCGCCGCCCTCGGCCTTCGCCCCGCCGCCGCCGCCGCCGGAACCGATGCGCGGTGTCAGCTCATTGCCGCCGTTGCCGCCCGTGACACCGCCGTCGGCACCGTCGTTCGCGCCGCCTCCGTTGTCGCCGCCGTCGCTCTCGCCGCCGGCGATGCCCAGCGCCCCGTCGGCACCGGCCGCGCCGTCGATGCCATCGGCGCCGTCATTCGCCGCACCGTCATTGTCGGCACCGTCATTGTCGGCACCGTCGTTCGGCGCGCCCGCCATCCCGCCGACGCCGCCGATGCCCGCGACGCCGGCCGCCGCGGCGCCGCCTGTGCTGCCGCCACCGCTGTTCGGGTTGCCCGAGGGTGGCGCCGCCGGCGCCAAGGCCAGACCGGCCGCCGCCGCACCCAGTGAGTACACACTGGTGATGAAGAAGCAGGTGCAGGCCGTCGCGGCACCGGCGGCGGCGCCAGCCACACCCGCCGCTGCCGCCGCCGCGCCGGCGCGATTCACGCTGCCGGTGATCCTGCTCATCAACGCCGTGATCCTGCTGGCATTGGTGCTGATTCTCTACTTTGTGTTCCGTCGCCCGCCGGAGGCCATCCCGACGGCCGCCGGCACCAAGGCCTCCGCCGACAGCGCGGCCAAGGCGACCACCGATTCCGCCACGCCCGCGCCCACACCGCCACCGAAACCGTGAAGGCGGCGCGGGTCAGCGCAGCTGGATGATCAACTCGAGTTTCGCATCACCGAGATCGGTCGGTACGTAGACCGCCAGGTTGCGTGCGCGTTCGATCGCATCCCACGCCGGCCCGCTGCGGCGCAGCACGAAATACTGCTGGTCCACCTTGATCGGCAGGCCCGCTGGCGGCTGTGCCACGTGCGTCAGTTCCACGCCGGCGAGCGCCTGCCGGATCAGCGTGTCCACCACGTCCGACGACGCCATCTTGCAGCCGCTGATCACCTTCTGCACGATGTCGATGGGGCGCAGTGACGCCGACACCGCCAGGTACCACTGCGGCGCTTCCAGCCACGAAGCCTGTTCCACCGCCACGGCGTGCACGTTGTGGCGCACCACGCGCAGTGGACGCGCCACGGCGGAGTCTGGGACGGCAGTGTCGAGCAGCTCGTGCACGCGTGCATCGAGCAGCGTGAACACATCACCCAGGCGCAGGTGATCGTAGGTGGGCAGTGGTGACGGCGTGGCGGCGAACGTGGTCAGCGCACCCGCCAGTCCGATCATCGCTTCCCACAACGCCGACGGATGCCCGCGTCGCACGTCGTACAGGTGGCGCAGGGCAGGCAGGTGCGTGTTGAGCGTGTAAAGCAGCCAGAAGCCGGCCACGTCGGTGACCGAAAAATCCGCCAGCCCCTGATTGCGCTGCCGCCGCGTGCCGGAGACGGCGCTGGCCTTGGCCGCCACGCGCTCCACCAGTCGCCGAGCGATACCAACCAGGTAATCATTGGCACCGATGTCGAGCAACGGTGGCACGTAGCCGGCGTCGAGGGCGGTCACCCCACCGGCGTCGCGCACCAGGCGGGCCAGCGGCAGCGTGGTATAGCCGTCCAGCGACTCCCCTTCGAAGAGCAGGCGGAGGTTGGCCCGCGCGACGCTCACCGGTCGCTCGTTGAGTCCCGTGACCTCATCGCGGCGGGTGATCTCGTCGCCGTGCCAGCGCGCGATGGCCCGCTCACCGAGGTTCGCGACGTTCCGACCGCCCGGTCGATACTCGGGAACCGCCAGATAGATTATTAGAGAATTCTGATCTGGCGCCCATGCGTCGCCGAAGGGGCGCGGGGCGGGCGAGGGGTCGCCCGACGGCGCATCGATCACCAGGCCGTCGGGCAGGCGGGCAGTGATGGCCGTGACGACGATGCTGCCGGCGGCGAGTGCGGCACGATCGACCTCGAGTCGCGCCAGGCCCCATGGACAGAACGTCAGCGTGGCGAGCTGGAAGGCGAGCGATTCCTCGTGCGCACGGTCCTGCTGCTGCAGGTGTTGCGGCGCGAGAAGTGTGCCCTTGGACCAGAGGACGGGGTGGGCGTGCGGCATTCGCTCAACGTACAGTGCGGTAGCCGCGCGGGCCAATCACAGCGCGCGCGCGTCACGATCACCGATGGTGGTGGAGACGCCACACCGTGTGCACGCAAGGCAAAAATTTCCGCACGCGTTGGGATCGCAACAAGCGTCCTTGACGTTATGCGCGTCACGCCGCACCATGATGCAGCCGAGACGTCATCGGGAGCGGTCTCCGTCGCCACTGCACATCGCGCGGCGTTCGACACTCCCGTTTCCGTCGTCGTGCTCCGCCGTGCACATCCCCCGTGGGCGGCATTTCCAACAAAGAGCCGGAGCGAATGAGTCATGGCTGATAGCACGCAAAAAAAACTCGAGCGAGTGCGAGCGCCCCGGGTGAACATCAGCTACGACGTGGAGGCCGGCGATGCCATCGAGCAGCGCTCGCTCCCCTTCGTGATGGGCATCCTCGGCGACTTCACCGGCATGCCGGTCGAACCGCTGGCGCGCGTCAAGGATCGCAAGTTCGTCGAAGTCACGCCGGACAACTTCGACGACGTACTGGCGAGCATGAAGCCGCACCTGCAGTTCTCGGTCGAGAACAAGCTCAGTGAGGATCCGGGGGCGGCCAAGCTCGGCATCGACCTCACGTTCAAGAGCCTCGATGACTTCGCGCCCGACGCCGTGGCGCGCCAGGTGAAGCCGTTGCGGGAACTGCTCGAGCTGCGCACCAAGCTGGCCGACCTGCGCGGCACGCTGCAGACCAACGAGAAGCTCGACGAGTTGCTCCAGGAAACGCTGCACGATGACGCCAAGCTGGCGGCGCTGAAGGCCGAACTCGGCCTCGACAAGACGGAGGCCTGACCGATGGCGGAAGCACAGACCAGCGCCGCGGGCGCTGCCCCGCAGGCCGAAGCGCGTGAACTCGGCCTCCTCGACCAGATCGTGGCCGAAGGCCGCTTCGGCGCCGATACGCAGGCCCAGACGCGCGGCAAGGACATCGTCAGCCGCTTCGTCTCCGAAGTGCTCGAAGGAGCGGTGACCGTCGGCCGCGATACCGAGGCCATGATCAACGCCCGGATCGCGCAGCTCGATCACCTGCTCTCGCTGCAGGTGAACGAGATCATGCATCACCCCGAGTACCAGAAGCTCGAGGCCAGCTGGCGCGGACTGAAGTACCTGCTCAACCAGACCGAGACCGGCGAGCAGCTGAAGCTGAAGATCTTCAACGTCAGCAAGAAGGAATTGCTGCGCGACCTGCAGCGTGCGCCCGAGTTCGACCAGAGCGCGCTGTTCAAGAAGGTCTACGAAGAGGAGTACGGCGTGTTCGGTGGCGCACCGTTCGGCGCGCTGCTCGGCAACTACGAGTTCAACAAGAGTGGCCAGGACATCGAGCTGCTGGAAAAGATCTCCAACGTCGCCGCCTCCGCCCACGCGCCGTTCATCGCGTCGGCGTCGCACGAAATGTTCAATCTCGAGAGCTTCTCGCAGCTCGACCAGCCGCGTGACATGGCCAAGGTGCTCGACAGCACCGAGTACGCGAAGTGGAAGGCGTTCCGCAACACCGACGACTCCCGCTACGTCGCGCTGGCCCTGCCGCGCATGCTGCTGCGTGAACCGTACGGCGCCAAGACCGTCCCCATCGAGGCGTTCAACTACGACGAACACGTCGACGGCACCGAGCACGATTCCTACCTCTGGGGATCGGCCGCCTGGGCGCTCGGCGCCAAGATCACCGACGCCTTCGCCAAGTACAGCTGGTGCGCTGCGATTCGCGGCGTCGAGAGCGGCGGCCTGGTCACCGGCCTGCCGGTGCACAACTTCCAGACGGATGCCGGCGAGACGGTGATGAAGTGCCCGACCGAAGTGTCGGTCACCGA
>JANMON010000231.1:0-7748 GCA_031369265.1 Gemmatimonadaceae bacterium
GTCACCAGCACCAGCCCGCGCGGCCGCTCCGCGAACTTCACGATCGCCGGCGGCAGCTTCAGCTCCTCACAGGTCGGGATCAGCATCGGGATGCGACGCACCACCATCGCCACCTGGCCGCGCTGCTTGAACAGGTTGCCACGGAAACGCGCCAGCGACGCGATGCCGAACGAGAAATCCAGCTCGTCGTCCAGCTCGAAGCGCTTCTTCTGGCCTTCCGTCAGCACGCTGTACGCCAGCTGCAGCGTGTCCTTGCCGCTCAGGATGTGCGGCGTACGGGCCGGGATGATGTGCCCGTCGATGCGCAGCATCGGTCGCTCGCCGACGGTGACGTGCAGGTCGGAGGCATCACGGTCGATCACCTCCTCCAGCAGCGCGCGCAGGTTGAGGGGCGGCGGGGCGGCATGCGTGGGCGGCGGGGCGGACGTGCCGGACGGCGCACCGGACGGGCCACCGGCACCGGCGCCATTCGGGCGCGGATACGCCACCGGCGCACCGGCACCGGCAGCGCCGGGAGCCGATGCAGACAGGCCGTTGCCGGCCAGCGGTGACGCTGGCGGACGTGACGGCAACGGAGGTAGAGTCGAAGACATGGGTGGTGTCGGGGAAAACAGGAAACAGGTGCTGTCGTGACTTGACGGTCAGCCGTGCGCCGGGGTCACGACGCGGTCTCGCGGACGACCTGCTCCAGCGTCGTGATGCCACGCAGCACCTTGAGCCAGCCGTCCATGCGCAGCGTCAGCATGCCTTCGTCCACCGCCGCATCCTTCAGTTCAGCGGCACCGGCATTCTGGATGATCAGGCGACGAATGGCCGGTGTCATGTTCATTACTTCGTACAGGCCCTGTCGGCCCTTGTAGCCGGTGCCGTTACAGGCGTCACAGCCCTTGCCGCGGAAGAACGGCAGCTTGCCGACGGGCGTGTCGTTGCTGAGATGCTCGAGGAACGGCAGCGCATCGGGCATCGCGCCCCGCCTGGCGCCATCCAGCGCCGGCTGCATGAAGCGCAGTTCCTTGAGCGTGGTGGTGGCCTTCACCTTGGCCCCCGCGAACTCGAGGTCACTCGGCTCGTACTTCTCGCGACAGCCCTTGCAGATGCGGCGCACCAGGCGCTGCGCCAGGATCAGGTTCAGCGCGCTCGACACGTTGAACGGCTCGAGCCCCATGTCCATCAGGCGCGTGATGGTCTCCGGCGCGCTGTTGGTATGCAGGGTACTGAGCACCATGTGTCCGGTGAGCGCGGCCTTGATCGCGATCGAGCCGGTCTCCAGGTCGCGGATCTCACCCACCATGATCACGTTCGGGTCCTGCCGCAGGAACGCCTTCAGCGCGGCGGCGAACGTCATGCCGATCTCGTTCCGCACCAGCACCTGGTTGATGCCGAACAGGTTGTACTCGACCGGATCCTCGGCGGTCATGATGTTCGTGTCGCCGGTGTTGATCTTCGACAGGCACGAATAGAGCGTGGTCGTCTTGCCGGACCCCGTCGGGCCGGTGACCAGCACCATCCCGTACGGATTCTGCACCGCCTCCATCAGGTCGTGCTCGGCCTGCGGCTCGATGCCGAACTTCTCGAGATCCAGCGTGAGGTTGCCCTGGTCCAGGATCCGGAGCACGATCTTCTCGCCGAACAGCGTCGGCAGCGTGCTGACGCGGAAGTCGATCACCTTGCCGCTGAACTTCAGCTTGATGCGCCCGTCCTGCGGCACGCGACGCTCGGCGATGTTCAGCTGCGACATGATCTTGAAGCGGCTGACCAGCGACGCCCGCAACCGCACCGGCGGCTTCATCACTTCCTGCAGCGCACCGTCCACACGATAGCGCACGCGCAGTTCGTGCTCGAAACACTCGAAATGGATGTCCGACGCCCCGCGCTGCACGGCCTCGATCAGGATCGCGTTGATGAGGCGCACCACCGGCGCCTCGTCGGCACCCAGCGACGCGTTGTCCTCCACCTCCGCATCCAGCACCTCGACATCCGACATCTCCGAGGTGATGTCGGCCAGCATCGAGTTCACCGTCTCCTCGGTGCTCACCTTCACCTGCGGGTAATACCGGTCGAGCTGCGCCTGCATCGACACTTCACCGGCCAGGACCGGGAAGATCTCGTAGCGGGTGGCGAAGCGGATGCTGTCGGTGGCTTCGTGGTTCCACGGGTCGGTGATCGCCACCGTCAGCTTCTGGCCCTCGCGACGCAACGGCACCACGCGATACTTGTGCGCCATGTCCGCTGCCACCACGCGCAGCACCTTCTCGTCCGGCTCGACCTTCATCAGGTCCACCGCCGGCATGCTGTGCGCCTTGGACAGCGACTTGAGCAGCGCCACCTCGTTCAGCGCACCAGCCTTGATGGCGTACAGCAGCACCGACCCGACGCCACCAGCCGCCTTCAGCTCCGCCTTCGCCGCATTGACCTGCTCCGTCGTCAGCAGCTGCTCGCGCAGGACATGCTGCAGCAGCGACGCGCCCGCGCCGCCCGCCGCAGGCGCAGGTGGCCGGGAACCCGGCGGACGCCCGCCAATGGATGGCGCTGACTGGGGAGGCCGCGGCTCGGTTGTGGTGCGGGCGTCAGACATGGAGGGGTGGGCAAAAGGGGGCACAGTGCGGAACGAGCGGGGTGGAGCCCGATCAGCGCTGTACCGCTGAGGGACGCCGACTGCCTGAGAACGTCACGTGCGCCGCGAGCGCCTGTGCCAGCCGGGGTCCGATCCCCCGCACCCGCTCCAGCCCAGCCAGCGACCCGAACGGACCGTGCGCTGCCCGATCGGCCACGATGCGCGCCGCCAGAGCCGGACCGATCCGCGGCAACCGCTCCAGCGCCGTGGAATCGGCGACATCCACGTCCACAGACAGCAGTCTCGGCTGCTGAGAGCCATCCGCCACATCCTGACCCGAACGCCCTGCCTCGATGGTCGCATCCGCGCTCCGCGGCATCGCATTCCGGGACGACCGCCGTCGTCGATCGGCACCAGCGCTCCCGCCCGCCGATCGGCCGGGACGCGCGCGCCGCCCCGCGCGCTGCGCCGAATCGACCGCCAGCAATTGCACGCGCAACGCTTCCGCCGCCCCTGGCAGTACTGCATCAGCATGGCGCCAGTATCTCACGGCCCGCACACCAGCGCCGACCATGATCACCGCCAGCAGCCACGACAAGGCTCGGCGTTCTCCAGCGGTCAGTGCCATCAGGGCTCCGGTACGCTCACCGGGCTACGGTGGGGCGAGTCTGCGCTCAGCACCCACCGGAATCGTGCAGGCCGGCGCGAATCACAGCGCCGACCGCCGCGCTACTTCGCTTCCAGCCCGCGGATGAGGGCCATCGCCACCGTCCCCACCACCTGCATGCTCGCAGCGCTCACCTTGTCCTCGGTGTCGTCCAGCGTGTGGTGATACGGGTAATCGATGTCGATCACGTCGATTGCCTTGATCCCCACCGCCTGCAGCGCGACATGATCATCGCGAATCGGATACTTGGGTTTCTGGATGAAGGCATTGGCATAGCCGAGTTCTTCGGCCGTGCTCCAGACGCGCGCCACCACCTCCGGCGCCACGTCCAGCGAATACTGCTCCTGGAAGATCTGCAGGCTGCGGTCGCCGATCATGTCCCAGACCACCGCGAACTCCGGCTTGTAGCCGGGCGCGGGCAGGTGGGCGGCGAAGTAGGTGGAGCCGATGAACACGTCCACCTACTTCGGCTGGAACTCGCCGTAGTCCTCGCCGTCCACGAACACCAGGTCCACACCCACCGACGTCGGCTTGGTCTTCAACGCATCGGCGATCGAGAGGAACAGGGCAATGCCACTGGTGCCGTCGTTCGCACCGGGGATCGGCTTGCCCTTGTCGGCCTCGGGTACACTCTCGGCATCGGCGCGGGGGCGCGTGTCCCAATGGGTCACGTACAGCACGCGCCTGGTGGCGGCCGGATTCCAGCGGGCGACGATGTTCCGCATCGGCAGCACCCCGCCGCCGGCCGACGTGTGATTCCACGTCTGCTCCGAGACCTCGGCACCGCGCGCCTTCATTTCCGCGACGATCCAGTCACCCGTCGCCTTGTGACCGGCAGAGCCTGGCACTCGGGTGCCGAACGCCAGCGCCGTCTTCAGGTACCGCATCGACCCCGGCCCGTCGAATGCCGCAGCGGCGCGAAGCGCGAGACTGTCCGCGCCCGGACCGGACGCAGCGCCGGAACCCTCGCCGGAACAGGCGGTGAGAATCGCCAGCAGCAGGGTGGCGAGTGACGGGAGCAGGCGGCGCAGGGGCATGAGAACCAGAGACACTCGGAAGGACGCGGAGGTCCGGATCGGCCCGCCGGCGCGGTGGCCGGATCGCATCCGGCGGAACCCGACACTTAAACCCGTGTCACAATTAGGCTTGAACCACGTGCCGTGGGCGTCGAATATACGACTCGACCGTTCCCTGCTGCACCTCCCCGTCCCTGCCTCGTGAAAATCCTCAGCCGCTACGTCCTCCGGGAGCATCTCGGGCCGCTTGCCTTTGCGCTCACGGCGTTGACGTCGCTGCTGCTGCTGAACTTCATCGCCAAGCGCTTCGGCGACCTCGTCGGCAAGGGCCTGCCGACCTCGGTCATCGCCGAATTCTTCCTGCTGGCCATTCCGTTCACTGTGGCGATGACGCTGCCCATGGCCGTGCTCGTTGCGGTGCTGTACGCCTTCAGCCGGCTGGCCTCGGAGAGCGAGATCACCGCGCTGAAGGCCAGCGGTGTGTCGATGGGCCGGATCATGGCGCCGGTACTGGCCGGTGCCACCGTGCTGGCGATCGGCATGGTGTACTTCAACGACTTCGTGCTGCCGGCCGCCAATCATCGGCTGCGCATCCTGCAGACCGACATCGGGCGGACCAAGCCGACGTTCGCGCTGCGCGAGCAGGTGATCAACGAAGTCGTGAGCGGACGACTCTTCCTGCGCGCGCGCCGCATCGACAAGGCCAACAACCGGCTGCACGAAGTCGTGATCTACGACTTCGGCGACGGCAGCAAGCGGCGCACGATCGTGGCCGACAGTGGCGACATCAAGCTGATCGAGGGTACCGGCGACCTGAGCCTGCTGCTCTTTCATGGCACGATGACGGAAATCCCGTCGGCCACCCCGACACAGCTCACACGATTGTCATACGCCACCGACCGCATCACGGTGCGCGGCGTGGCCAACAGCTTCTCGCGCGACAGTGCCGACAGTTACAAGTCGGAGCGCGAGATGGGTGTCTGCGAGATGCAGAAGCAGGTCTACGGCGCGGAGCGTGACTTGTATCGCGAGCGTCGCAGCGCGGCACAGGCGCAGTCGCGGGCGATCAAGGCACTCACGCGCGGCGTGGTGGACACACTGCGTCCGGTGGACTCGCTGCGCACCGCATCGCCGGGCATCGGTCGCTACTACTGCGCCGCCACGGCCGTCTTCACCGGCTTCTTCGGCGGCAACGACAGCACGGTCGCGGATCGCGGTCAGGCCACCAACGACACGGTCACCGCCAGCCCGACCATCGCGCCGATCGTGAACCCGAACGACAAGGCGTCCACCACCGTGCCGGCCGGGGTACAGCCATCCGCCACCGCAGCGCCGCCTGCAACGACCGTCGCGACACCGCAGGCGGGACCGGTGCCGTCGTCGGCACCCTCGGCGCCAGTCACGATCAACACCGAGCCGCAGATGTTGCTGCCGGTGTCGAAGGTGTCGCCGTCACAGGCCTCCACCGGCATCGCACCGCTGATCGAGCAGGCGGTGCAGCGCAGTGCGATCGCGCGCGCCACCTGGTCGCAGTACGAGGTGGAGATCCACAAGAAGTTCTCGCTGGCGGTGGCCTGCATCGTGTTCGTGCTGCTGGGCGCACCGATTGCGCTGCGCTTCCCGCGCGGCGGTGTGGGTCTGGTGATCGGTGCCAGCCTGGCGGTGTTCTCGCTGTACTACGTCTGCCTGATCGCTGGTGAGTCGATGGCCGACGATGGTGTGCTGCCACCGTGGCTGGCGATGTGGGCGGCCAACGGCGCGTTCACGGTGGCCGGTGCGCTGCTGTATGCGCGCATGGGCCGCGAGGGCAGCACGGCGCGTGGTGGTGACCTGGATGAAGTGAAGGACCGGATCCGCGCGTGGGTTGCGTCGCTCCGGCCATCGGCACGCCGCCCGGCGCCGATGCCCGCCACCGACGCCTGACGCATGCGTGCACTCGATCGATATGTCCTGAAGGAGTGGTTGCGGATCTTCCTCATCACGGCGTTCGGCTTCCCGGTCATGATCGTGATCGTGGACCTGACCGAGAAGCTCGACACCTACCTGCAGCGGCAGATCCCCGCCCGCGACATCGCCGTCAGCTACCTGTATGGCGTGCCGGAAACGATGTTCCAGGTGCTGCCGGCGGCGGTGCTGTTCGCGACGGTGTTCACCGTGAGTTCGTTCACGCGCTACTCCGAGATCACGGCGGCAAAGGCCAGCGGCATCTCGTTCCACCGCTTCATCCGGCCGCTGACGCTGGGTGCGGTGTTCGCAATGCTGATCGGTTTTTCGCTCAACACGATCATTCCGCCGCTCAACCAGAAGAAGCTGAACCTGCTGCAGGAGCAGAAGTTCAAGGACACCGGCGAGCGCTACAACTTCGTCTACAGCACCACCGAGAACCGCACCTACAAAGTCGGTGCGCTCCACGCATCGCGGAACATGATCGAGAACGTGGAGGTGGAGCGACTCGGCACCGGTCCGGCGCTGCCCACCACGCTGACGCTGGCCGAGCAGGCGTACTTCCGGAAGAACGCCTACTGGATGCTGGTGAAGGGCAACCTGCACGTGGTGCCGAACGCCACCGTGGACATCGTGTTCACGTACGATTCCCTGCTCGATCGCGCATTCATCGAACGGCCGTTGGAGCTCAACGCGGCCACCAAGGCGCCGGCCGACATGGGCTGGGTTGAGCTCGGGCGCTACATTCGGGCATTGCAGCGCGCGGGCTCGGATGTGAATCCGCTGAAGGTCGAGCGCATGCTCAAGCTCGCGATCCCGGTCACCTGCGTGATCATCCTGCTCTTCGCGGCCCCGCTCGCCACCAGCACGCAGCGCGGTGGTGCGGCATGGGGTATCGGCGTCAGCCTCCTGACGACGGTCGTCTTCCTTGTACTCGTGAATCTGATGCGCGGTGTCGGCGGCAAGGGGATCATCTCACCTGATCTGGCAGCGTGGGTACCCAGCCTGATCTTCGGCCTGGTGGGCGCGGTGCTGCTCTGGCGTGTGCGCACGTGACGGGCGGCTCGTCCCACACGCCGGCCCCGACGCGCGAGAAGATCGTCGCTGTCGATGTACTCCCGATCCGGATCCTGCGCTCTGTGGGGCGGATGGGTGTCGAGCAGTTGGCGCACACCGGGCGCTTCGGACAGTTCATGGGCGACATCGGGCGCGGCTTCTTCGAGTTCCGCACCTGGACGCCGGAACTGGTGAAGCAGATGCGCGGCATCGGCGTGGATTCCCTGCCGCTGGTGGTGATCGTGGCCGGCTTCCTTGGCGCGGTGTCGGCGTTCCAGACGCGCTACCAGCTCTTTCCCGGCGTGCAGTTGAGCGTGATCGGCCTGATCGTGCGTCAGTCGATCGTGCTCGAGCTCGGTCCACTGCTGACGGCGCTGGTGTTGGCGGGCCGCGTGGGCGCGAAGATGACGGCCGAGATCGGTACGATGCGCGTCACGGAGCAGATCGACGCGCTGGAAACGCTGGCGTTCGATCCGGTGGCCTTCCTGGCAGTGCCGCGGTTGGTCGCGGC
>JANMON010000233.1:0-16206 GCA_031369265.1 Gemmatimonadaceae bacterium
CGGATCCGCAGAAGATGCAGGCGGAAGTGATGCGCGTGTACAAGGAGCACGACATGAGCCCGTTCAGCGCACTGTCGGGCTGCCTGCCGATGCTGCTGCCGATGCCGGTGTTCATCACGCTCTTCTTCGTGTTCCAGAACACGATCGAGTTCCGCGGCGTGCCGTTCCTGTACCTGACCGACATCGCACAGAAGGATCCGACCTTCGTGATCCCGCTGCTGATGGCGCTCAGCGCGTTCCTGCTCAGCTGGATCGGCCTGCGCGGCATTCCGCCCAATCCGCAGGCGAAGATCATGGCCTACATGTTCCCGGCGATGATGTTCGCGTTCTTCTTCAGCGCGGCCGCGGGACTGAACCTGTACTACATGGTGCAGAACCTGGCCGCGCTGCCGCAGCAGTGGCTGATCTCCAACGAGCGCATGAAGGCGAAGGGGAAGCCGGTGGTGTACAGCGAAAAGGGGACCCCCGCGAAGCCGAAAAAGGCCTGAGTCCGACGATCGTCAGACGAAACGAGGCGCCTGCGAACTGCAGGCGCCTCGTTCGTTTCCCGCCCTGCAACGGCCGGTCAGGCGCTGGCGGCGGCAGACTGGCGACCGACGTCCATCAGCGCCCGAGTGCTGGCGCGCAGCGCCCAGGCAATGCCACGCTCCGCCACCGCCGGTGCCACCAGCGAGTGGCCCAAGTAGTAGCCGGCGCGCTCCGGAATCACGTGGCGCTCCACCGTGCGCGCGTCGTCGCTGGTGCCGTCGCTCAGCCAGCGCAGTCGCAGCCCGAGCCCATTGCGATCGAGGTCGGCGCCGATGGTGCGGGCCAACAGCGGCTCCAGTTCGCGAATGCGGGCGTACTGACGACGGCCGTACCCGAGGTACTCCCATGGCGCGTATCCGCCGCACACCGCCTGTGCGGCATGGGTGGCGAGGCCCTCATTCACCAGCAGCTCGCGCAGCGTGGCCCGCTTGCCGGTGTCCCAGAACGAGTAGTAGCCACCGTTCTGCGCCACCAGCGCCTTCAGGTCGGCTTCGCTGTCCGTCGCGGTGTAGCGCACGCCGTGCGCGATTTCGTGCGCCAGCCAGGGCGGCAGCAGTGCCGGGTCGAGACCCAGCGAGTCGGTGTCGGGATTCCGTTCACCGGTGAAGTGCTCCAGGCACACGAACGCCACCGGCCGACCATCGATCACCAGCTCGCCGGCGTTAGCCGCACCGACACCCACCATCAGCACGACATCCGGCTCCTCGGTGATCTCGAGGGTGCTCATCGCCTGCGCCATCGTCTGCCGGGCGCGCAGCACCAGCGGCTCGCGATCCAGCACGCCCAGCAGGTCGCTGCGATCCGCGGCCACCGTCTTTCGGATGATCTCACCAACGTGCGGACCGGTCGGATCCACGACGTAGTTGTCCCAGTATGCGGACAACAGCGCCTTGTTCGCCGCGAAGTAGCGCTCGTACGCCGCCACCCGGTCTGCGCTCTGCAACACAGCCAGGAAGTCGGGGAGCAAATTGATGAGCATCAGCCTTATGATCAGATATCGTGCGATGCCCGGGAGCTTGGGCGGTGACGAACCACGCGGGATTCTACGGCGCGGCGGGGACACGTACAAGGGAGCAAGTCCGTGACCAGCCTGCAGCCGATCGATCTGGTCTGCCCGGTCTGCGACAATCACTTCCGATCGCAGTCGGTGCTGGCCACGAATTCGTTCGGCGGCAAGCGTACCGACTTTCACGAACGGGCTGCCGGCGCGCAGCCGCTACCCTATCTCGTACACTGTTGCAGCGCCTGCGGATACAGCGGTGTGGCGCAGAGTTTTGCCGAGGGGACGGAGGTGACGCCGCAGGTGCGCGAGAAGGTGCTGACCGTCCTCACGCCACGGGCGGCGGAGCGGGGCCTGGACGCCGCCAGCGAGCGATACGAAGCTGCGGCGCAGGTAGCAGAGTGGAAGGGTGAACATCCGCGCCACATCGCCGACCTGCTGCTGCGCGCCGCCTGGTGTTGCGTGGACGACCACGATCACGAAGGCGAGCGATTCTTCCGGCGCGCGGCCGCGGTGCGTTTCGAGGACGCGCTGGGCATGCCCGGCACCGTGCCCGCGTCAGAGCGTGCGGTGCTGACTTACCTGATCGGGGAGCTCTGGCGGCGGATCGGTGACCCGCGCGGGGCTGCCGACTGGTTCGCGCGGGTCGAGGCGGAGATCATCGATCCCGACGAACAGCAGTGGGTGCTGGATGTCGCCCGTCAGCAGCGCGACGCACCACAGGACTGGTTTGGTTGAGCGTACCGCCGGCCGCGAACTCGTTCAGCGCGTGCCGAACAACCGGTCGCCAGCGTCGCCGAGTCCTGGCACGATGTAGCCATGCTCGTTCAGCGCACGATCGATCGCGGCGCAGACGATCGGCACGTCGGGATGTGCGGCGCGCAGTCGCCGGATCCCTTCCGGCGCCGCCACGATGCACATGAAGGTGATCCGCTCGGCGCCGGCCTTCTTCAGTGACGAGACGGCGGCGGCGGCGCTGCCACCGGTGGCCAGCATCGGATCGAGCACGATGAAGGCGCGGTCGGACGCGTCGCCCGGCACCTTGAAGTAGTAGTCCACCGGCTCGAGCGTGTCGTGATCCCGGTACAGGCCGATGTGGCCGACGCGTGCACCGGGCACCAGCCGCAGCACACCCTCCACCATGCCCAGGCCGGCGCGGAGGATGGGCACCACCGTCAGCTTCTTGCCTTGCACGGTGACACCGGTATGCGATTCCAGCGGGGTCTCGACCGGATACGGTTCGAGCGACAGTGATGCGGTGGCCTCGTAGGCCAGCAGCATCGCTATCTCGTCCACCAGTTCCTTGAAGAGCTTCGTGGGCGCGCTGCGATCACGCAGGCGCGTGACCTTGTGCTGCACCAGGGGGTGACGGACGAGCGTGACGCCGTCCATCTCGGAGATCGGTTCGTGTGACACGCGGTCAAGATGCCGAGTGGATGCTGGCGAACGGAAGGGCGCGACGGCTCGTATCTTCTGCGAGGGCACGCGAGCGGGGTTACCGCGCGCTGGTCTTTGGTGTAGGTACGAGGCTTGGGTCTCGTTCACGCGGCTGTGCGCCAGACTCTTCCACAGTCACGACCGACACATACTCATGCAGATCACGTTCTCCGGTGCAGCCCAGGAAGTCACGGGATCGTGCCACATCCTGGAAGTGGGCGGGAAGACGGTGCTGCTCGACTGCGGCCTGTTTCAGGGGCGCCGGGCAGACTCGCGCCGCAAGAACGAGATTCTGCCGCTGCCGGTGGATCAGATCGATGCGGTGGTGCTGAGTCACGCGCACATCGATCATGCCGGTCGGCTGCCGTTTCTCGTCAAGTCAGGCTACGCCGGCGACATCTTCGCCACCGCCGCCACGCGCGACCTCTGCGCGATCATGCTCGCCGACTCGGCGCGCATCCAGGTGAAGGATGCGGAGTTTTTGGAGCGACGGCAGCAGGAGCACGCCGAGCCGCTGTACACACCGGAAGACGCCGATCAGGTGCTGCGCCAGATGATCGGGCTGCCGTACGATCGCTGGTTCGACGTGGTGCCCGGCGTGCGCGCGCAGTTCATCGACGCCGGCCACATCCTCGGCTCCGCATCGGTGGTGCTGGAGTGCACCGAGGCCGGGCGCACGGTGCGGTTGGCGTTCTCCGGCGACGTGGGTCGGGCAGGCCTGGCGATCATCCGTGATCCGCAACCGCCGAAGCAGATCGACGTGATGATCATGGAGTCCACCTACGGTGATCGCGATCACCTGCCGATCTCCGATGCCCGTGCGGAACTGGGTCGCATCGTGCGGGAGACTGCGGGGCGCGGTGGGCGCGTGATCATCCCTGCGTTCGCGGTGGGTCGTGTGCAGGAACTGGTGTACGACCTGCATGCACTGGCACGTGCCGGAGAAATTCCGCGGCTGCCGATCTACATCGACAGTCCGCTGGCGACCAGCGCCACCGAAGTGTTCGAGATGCATCCGGAATGCTTCGACCGCAGCGAAGACCTGGTGAAGGCGGTGGAGGAACTCTTCCACTTCGACCTCGTGCACTACACGCGTGACGTGGCCGAGAGCAAGTCGCTGAACGCCATGCATGGCCCGATGATCATCATCTCACCGTCGGGCATGGCGGAGTCGGGACGTGTATTGCACCACCTCGCCAACGGCGCCGCCGATCAGCGCAACACGATCCTGGTGGTGGGCTTCATGGCCGAACATACGCTCGGCCGTCGCATCGTCGAGAAGCGGGAATTCCTGCGGATCTTCGGTACCAACGTGCCGCTGCGCGCGCAGGTCGAGATCCTCAACGGCTATTCCGCACACGCCGACCGCGGTGGACTGCTGGCGTGGCTGGATACGGTGAAGTCCACGTCGCCGATGTTGACGCGAGTGTTGCTGGTGCACGGCGAGCCACCGGCGCAGGCCGCACTGGCCGCCGCGATGACCGAGAAGGGATATCACGCCACGGCGCCGGCACCCGGCGACCGTGTCACGCTCTGATGTCGCCGGCGGCGGCGGCGGGGGCAGCCGATGAGTGAAGTCACCAGCACGCGTGGCGCGGCCGCGGGACGAATCCTCGAGGCGACCAGCGCCTGCATCGTGCAGAAAGGTGCCGCGGACGTGAGCCTGCAGGACGTGGCCGAAGCCGCCGGTGTGAGCAAGGCGCTGATCCACTATCACTTTCACGACAAGGGCGAGTTGCTGGCGCGCCTGGTGGAGTGGTTGCGCGCCGGGTTGGTGGCGCGGCAGTCCACCGCGTTGTCGGGTGTCTCGGGATCGGCAGCGCTGGACGCGCTCTGGCAGTGGCTGTCGGATGAGCTGGAGCGTGGCGACCTGCGTGCGTTGCTGGACCTGTCGCTGGTGCAGGGTGAAGCGGTGCAGGCGGCGGTGCGCATCACGGCGGTGGAACGCCGCGATGCAGCAACGTCGGTGATCACGCAGCTGTTCGACGCGCTGGGGCTCAAGCCGCGGGTACCGTCGGCGCTGATCGGTCATGCATTCGTGGCGTTCGTGGACGGGCTGGCGCTGGATGGCGTGGTGGAGCCAGAGCGCAATGCCCGCATCTCGTTCGACGTGTTCTGGCTCGCGATGCTCAGCCT
Organism: Gemmatimonadaceae bacterium; assembly: GCA_031369265.1. Classification (GTDB taxonomy): domain Bacteria; phylum Gemmatimonadota; class Gemmatimonadetes; order Gemmatimonadales; family Gemmatimonadaceae; genus JACMLX01. Next base: position 5,102 of record JANMON010000233.1, read on the forward strand.
GACGGACTGACGACTCCGACATCTTTCAGCGTGGCTCGACGACAGCGCTCGGCTTCCAGCGGCTTCGCCCGGCTCATCGGCCGTGCCCTCCTCCTGCTGTTGGGGGTGTGGGCGGTTCTGGTGGCGGCCGTGCTGCTGGCCGGCAATGTGGACGCAGCGCGACCGGCCGATGCCATCGTGGTGCTGGGTGCGGCGCAGTACGCCGGGCGTCCGTCACCGGTGCTCGAGGCGCGACTGGACCATGCGGTGGCGCTCTACCGTCGCAAGATCGCGAAGACACTGATCTTCACCGGCGGTCGCAAGTCGGGCGACATCAGCAGCGAGGCGGCGACCAGTGCGCGCTACGCACGACGCATGGGCGTGCCGCAGTCGGCGATCGTGATGGAAGACGCAAGTCGCAGCACGACCGAACAGATGCACGCGGTGGTGCGCATTGCGAAGGCGCGCAAGTTCGATAGCGTGGTGCTGGTGAGTGACCGCTTCCACATGCTGCGCCTGTTGCTCACGGCGCACCGCCTGGGCCTGACGGCGCACGGTTCACCCACGCGCAGCAGCCCGATCTCGCTCACGGAGCTGGCGGGGATTCGCTATGTGCTGGCCGAGTCGGTGAAGGCGCCGCTGGCGTTCCTGCTGGAAACGGGCGACGAATAGGGCCTGCACGGTGCTCGTCGTCGGTCGACGCCCTTCAGTCCACCACGAAATCGACGCCGGCGAGGCGGGCCATCTCGGCGCGCCAGGCATCGTGCAAGGCGCGGAAGCGTGGCGATCGGCCGCTGCCGCCGATCGCGGCACCGTCGAGTTGCGTGATCGGCACCACGCCGCGGATGGAGCTGCTGGCGCAGGCCGCATCGGCGTGCTGCAGGGCGGCGATCGGGGCCTCGACTTCCTGGACCGTGAGGCCAAGTGACGGCGCCAGCGAGAGCAGGAGGCCGAGCGTGGTGCCGGGCAGGGCGCCGGTAGCGGCGGACGGCGTGAACAGCGTGGCGTTGGAAAACCAGCAGATGTTCGACGCGGTGCAGCCGATGATCCGGTCGTCGGTGTCGAGCACCAGCGCGTCGTCCACGCCCTGGCTGTGCGCCTCGCGCAGGGCGAGCACGTTGCAGGTATAGTCCAGCGACTTGATGCCGGCGGTGGCGCGTCGGGCACTCCAGCGCCACTGGCTGGTGATCAGCGTCAGGCCGCGTCCGATCACTTCCTCGCGGACTGCGATGCGCGGGGTGAGAGTGACGATCGAGCGCGAGGCGCCACCGCTGAGGCCGGCCATGCCGGGCAGGGCGTCGCCACGGGTGAGGGTCAGGCGGAGCACCGCGTCGGGCACCTGCATGCGGAGCGCGGTGGCGGCGGCGTCGGCGATCAGCCCACCAAGGCCGGCGGGGAGTACCAGACCGAGCCTTTCGGCGCCGGCGGCCAGGCGGGCGAGATGGGCGGCGGCCATGGGCGCGACGCCGTTCAGCACCCGGATGGTCTCGAAGATTCCATCTCCCAGCATCAGGCCACGATCGAAGGCCGAAACGGCGTGGCTGGCGTCGTGGACTGCCTCGCCGTCCACCCAGGCGCGGATGGGGGAGTTGCTGCGTGATGTCATCGCTGCCCCTTCGCTCGGACTGCCGAGTCCGGTGCGGGTACTGCGGACTGCAGGGTCGGGGCACGGCACGTACGCAACACGGTCTCCGGAAGGAACTGGGATCGAAACGACGAACGCGGCATCGCGGACAGGGCGTGACCGCTGGGCGACGGCGTCGGGCCGGGACCGTGCACGCGGACGGGTGCACGGCGAATGGTAGCGCGTCGGGAGCCGGGGACAAGCAACCTGCGTATCGGCTGAGCCGGTCCGAGTGGATGGACCCGTGCACGGTTGGTGCGGTAGTAGAGGAGCAGCGGGCTGTGTATCGGAGTGAGTCGATCGGTTTTTCGGCGCACCTGATACATCATACTGTCACTGCTGCGACAGATTCGCATCACTGACGTTGAGATGTTCGCGGTTGAGTTGCTTCCAAGGCTGATGCTGCCCAATGTGATGAAACGGTGCGCGGTGGACACCGTACGTGTGGCGGCAGCGCAGCGCAGGCGTTCACACAGGTTCATAGGCACGACCACTACTGAAGAATGGAGCAGAAACGCATGAAGAAGATTCTTGTTGGCGCAGCGGTGCTCGCGTCCCTCGTCGCAGTCGCACCGACCGCGCAGGCTCAGCAGGCTGGCGGCGTCGTGTTCGGCATCTCCGGCGGCCTGAACGTGCCGATCGGCGATCTGGGTGATTCGCAGGGCTCGGGCTTCGGCCTGATGGGTCATATCACCGGCCGTCCGGGGTCGTTCCCGCTCGCCATCCGCGGCGACATCGGTTTCCTGACCAACCCGGGCAAGACGATCACGCCGATCGGCGGTGGTCAGAGCTTTTCCACCAAAGGCGTGACCTGGACGACGGCGAACGCGAACGTGATCTACAACTTCGAAGGGGCCAAGGATGCCACGTTCGTTCCGTACATCATCGGCGGCGGCGGCATCTACAACGGCAGCGAAGGGATCGGCACCAAGTTCGGCGTCAGCGGCGGCGGCGGTGTGACGTTCAAGCTCTCGGGCTTCGACGCCTTCACCGAAGCGCGCTTCACGAACATCTTCACTGACGGCTCCTCGGCCCGCATGATCCCGATCATGTTCGGCGTCAACTTCAAGCCGTAAGTCCCGTCTCACTCCCTCGGGAGTGTGATCTGGGCGCCCGGTCCGCGATTTCGCGGGCCGGGCGCTTCGTCGTTCCAGCCGCGTCACGGCGCCGGCTGCACCACACTGGTGAGCGCCGGGCCGATCGGCTTTCATTCGCGCTCGCAGGCGCCATCCCTTTCCCGGGGTGCGACTGCGCTGCACCGATCGGTCCCGCATCCGGAGCCCGGCTTGATGGCTGACACACCGCATTCGTCGCTGCCCGGACAGCCCGGTCCCGGCGTTCCCGGCATCACCAGCACCGCCTACGACGACCCGACACTCGGCTTCCTGCCGTCGGAACAGCCGGAGATGGAGGGAGAGCTGGAGACGGACCAGACGCTGTGGGCGGTGGTCTTCGCGGGCGGCATCGGGTCACGATTCTGGCCGCTGAGCACGCCGGAACGACCGAAGCCACTGTTGCGACTGGTGGGCGACCATCCACTGATCGCCGACACGCTGCGCCGCCTGCACCCGCTGATCCCGGCCGAACGCACGCTGGTGCTGACCAGCGCCGACATCGCCGACGCGATCCGCGCCGCCATCCCGCAACTGCCGCTGAAGAACATGCTGGTCGAGCCTCGCCCGCTCGGTACGGCCGCAGCACTGGCCTGGGGGGCGCAGGAGATCATCAACCGCACGGGCCGCAGCACGGTGTTCTGCGCCCTGCACGCCGACCTTTCGGCACAGTACGAGGACGAGTTCCGCCGCTCCATCCGACGAGCGGCGACCTATGCGGCCGGCGACGACGCGCCGCTGGTGGCAATCGGCGCCCGCCCGACCCGTCCCGACACGGGCTTCGGCTACATGCTGGGCGGCACTGAACTTGAGCCGGGCCTCGAGCTGGCCAAGGGCGGCGCCTGCCTGGTGTCGCGCTTCGTGGAGAAGCCGGGTCCGATGCAGGCGGAAGAGTTCATCGCCGACGGTGCGATGTGGAACGCCGGCATCTACTGCTGGCAGGCGGGTGCGGTGCTGGATGCGCTCGAGGCCAACACCACCGAGCTGGCCGACGGCCTGGCCTACCTGGCGTCGGGGAAGGTGGACCGGTTCTTCGGCATGGTGCAGTCGGTGTCGATCGAGCGCGGCCTGCTGGAGCGCATCGAGAACCTGGTTTGCCTGCCCTCGAGCTTCGGCTGGGATGACGTGGGTACCTGGGCCTGCCTGCGTCGCGTGCGTGAACTGGACGACACCGGCAATGGCGTGATCGGCGATGCGCTGCTGGTGGACGCGGAATCGAACGTGGTGCACACGGAATCGGGTCGCGTGGTGGTCTACGGCGTGAACTCGTTGCTGGTGGTGTCGCTGCCCGGCGTCACGTTCGTCACGTCGCTCGAACGCGCTGCGGAGCTCAGCGCGCTGTTCGACGGGCTGCCGAAGGAACTGCGCCGGAATCCGATCGCGGAGCTCTAGACAGGCCGCAGGCTTTCTCGCTCGCCAGCCTTCCGTCTGTTGCACGAAGCCTCTGCGTCGTGCAGGGCATCGCTAACAATGTTCACGCGGGGGCCGCGGGGAACGCGGGGGGCTCCGTGTGTGCGAGATGCATCGCTTCGACATGCGTTGCAGCGCTGACCGCGCAGATGCTCGGGCGGTCTCGGGATTGATCTCGCGGTGCCAACTTCGGCGTGATCATTGGCAATTTTCTTGTTGGAACTGCGGATCGCGAGGGCAGTTCCAACAGCAATTGCGAAACATCGCATCGCTGCGACGCTCGTGATGGGCGCTCAGCGCCTTCTCGCTCCCTCGGAATCTGAGAGCACACGTTACGAAGGCGCCCACACGAGGAACGTCCTCGGGCGAGCGAAGTCCCCCGCGTTCCCCGCGCCCCCCGCGTGAGCATTGTTGACGATGCCGCAGCCGCGTAGAGCGTCGGTCGGCTGCACGTTGGTGCAGCGTCCGGTAAGAACGACACGCCGCTGTCACCGGAAGGGGACATACGCGACGGGCCGCCGATCGTAACACGTTCTGATGCAATGCTTTACCGCAGGGAGCTGAGGCGGCACCGGTCGTGCTTTGGTTGGGGAACACGCGGCGAAGGTCGCGCTTCCGCTGCTGATCTCAACCGGAGCAACTCCCATGTCGATTCGTCGTTTCGCCCTCGCATCAGCCGCCCTGCTGACCGTCGCCGCACCGCTGGCAGCGCAGCGGAGGCAGGCCCCGATGTTCACCGTCGAAGGTGGTGCCAACTATCAGGCACTGCGCGGCGATGTGTTCTCGGACCTGAATGATGGACGCGGTGCCGAGGCGCAGTTCACCGTCGGTATCAGCAACCTGTCGCTCTCGGCTGGATATCAGCGGTCGTGGCATGACGTCGTCGGCACCGCGCGACAGGCCACGCTGTCGGGCTTCTACTTCGAGCCGCGCCTCGCGCTGCCGTTCGCCGCCTCGAACTTCACGCCGTACCTCTATGGCCGCGGCGGTGTGCTGGAGCGCGCCGAGACGGTGAACGATGAGGAGTTCACGTCGAACGTGACGCAGATGGGTGGTGGTGTGGGCTCGCAGATCTATCTCGCCAAGGGTGTGCATCTCAACCTGGCGGGTGGCTACCAGTTCCTGCGTGCCGGCAAGAAGATCGCCGATGACACGCGTGCGAACGGTGGTGCCTTCGTGATGCGGGCGGGACTGACGCTGGGTGGAAATTCATCGGGGTGGGCGCGCGACCCAGGCTACTGAACCAGTCTGGCCTCCCCGGCCCCGCATGCACTCAGGCATGCGGGTGTTCCTTGAACTCGCGTCTTTTGCGCCCTGCCTTCGTTGTCGATCCTCGCAATACCTCGCGGTATTGCTGCGGTCTCCGCCTTGGCAGGACGCAAAACTCGCTTCGTTCAAGCTGGAGTGAGCAGCCGCCTGATGCTGGTCTGCTTCCTCCCTCACCGCCCTGCGGCACTTCGGTGCGGCAGGGCGGTATCTTTTAGGCCATATGCAGATACCGATCGACACCGAGACGCTGGCCAACGGGTTGCGCGTCACCTACTCCGAGGATCACGTGGCACCACTGGTGGCCGTGAACCTCTGGTACCACGTGGGCAGCGCCAACGAACGCGAGGGCCGCACGGGTTTCGCCCACCTGTTCGAGCACATGCTCTTTCAGGGCTCGGCCAACGTCGAGGCCAACGAGCACTTCGAGCTGGTGCAGCGCGCCGGCGGGACGCTCAACGGCTCCACCTGGCTCGATCGCACCAACTACTTCGAGACGGTGCCGAGTAACCAGCTGGCGATCGCGCTCTGGCTGGAGGCCGATCGCATGGGGCGGCTGCTGCCCGCCATGACGCAGCAGAAGCTCGACACGCAGCGCGACGTGGTGAAGAACGAGCGGCGCTGGAGCGTGGACAACCAGCCCTATGGCACCTGGTGGGAGAAGCTGCCGGCGCTCACCTATCCGAGCACACATCCGTACCATCACTCGCTGATCGGATCGATGGAGCACCTGAGCGAGGCGTCGCTGGACGACGTGGCCGAGTTCTTCGCCACCTGGTACACGCCCGACAATGCAGTGCTGACCATCGCCGGTGATTTCGATCCGGGAGAGGCGCGTGCACTGGTGCATCGCTACTTCGCTGAGATCCCGCGCAATCCCGCGCCGCCGTCGCGTCCCGACTTTTCCATTGCGCCGCGGTTCGAGATGCCGATGCGTGAGGTGGTGGAAGACGACGTGCAGCTGCCGCGCGCCATCGTGGCGATGCGCATTCCGCCCTGCGGCAGCGAGGCGTGGTATGCCGCCAGCGTCGCCGCCGCAGTCCTCGGCATGCGGAAGGGCAGCCGGCTGTATCGCCGGCTGGTGCGCGAGACGCAGGTCGCGGCCGACGCCAGCGCGTACACCTTCGACCTCACCAAGGGTGCCGACCTGTTCGTGGTGGACGCCACCGCCAACGCCGGCGTGACGTCGGATCGGTTGGAGCAGGCCGTGCACGACGAGCTCGATGCCTTCGCGCTGGATGGCGTGACGGACGCCGAGCTGGCGCGCGCGCTGGCGCTGATCGAGACCGACTTCGTGTCGTCGCTGCAGAGTGCGTCGGATCGCGCCGACACGCTGTCGAAGTTCGCGACCTATTTCGGTGATCCAGCGCTCGTGAACACGCAGCCGGCACGTTATCAGGCGGTGACGGCGGCGGAGGTGACGGCGTTCGCGAAGGAATGGTGCACGGCCGACAATCGCGCCACGCTGCTCTACGTGCCGCGTGCCGTGGCCGAGCAGGAGGAGGCCGCGTGACCACCATCGACACGAACGTGCGTCCCACGCCCGGTGTGCCGCGTGCGTACGCGTTTCCATCGTTCACGCGACACACGCTGCCGAATGGGTTGCGCATCGTCATTGCACCGGTACGCAAGCTGCCGCTGGTGACCGTGCTGGCCTTGGTGGATGCCGGCTCGGTGGCGGATCCCGCGGGCCAGGAAGGCGTCGCGCAGCTCACGGCCAGCCTGCTCACCGAAGGCACCGGGGCACTGAGTGGCGCCGCGCTGGCCGAGCTGGTGGAATCGATGGGCAGCACGCTGGATGCCGGTGCCGACTGGGATTCGAGCGTGGTGAAGCTGACCACGCTTTCGTCGCGGCTGCCGGAAGCCATCGGACTGCTGGCTCGCGTGCTCACCGAGCCGTCACTGCCCGAGGACGAATTCCAGCGCCTACGGCAGGAGCGGCTGGCCGATCTGCTGCAGCAGCGCAGTGAACCGCGCTCGCTGGCTGACGAAGCGTTCGCGCAGGCGGTGTATGCGCCGGGCGCGCGGTACGCGATGCCGGATGGTGGCACCGAACGATCCGTGCGTGCGCTGACGCTCGAGCAGCTGCGCACCTTCTACGCAGCGCGTTATTCGCCGGCGGCGACGACCGTGGTCCTGGCCGGTGATCTCTCCGTCGATGAGGGCGTTGCGCTGGTCGAGCGCGTACTCGGCGGATGGAGCGGCACCATGCCAGAAGCCTGCGCCGCGCCCGACACCACGTTGATGATTCCGCGCGGCGTGCACATCGTGCGCAAGGCCGATGCACCGCAGAGCGAACTGCGGGTGGGACATCTCGGCCTGCCACGACTGACGGCGGATTATTTCCCGCTCGTGCTCTGCAACGCGATCCTCGGTGGGCTCTTCTCGAGCCGGTTGAACCTCAACCTGCGCGAGAAGCACGCCTACACCTATGGTGCAAGCAGCGGTGTGGACTGGCGTCGATGGGCCGGCCCGTTCTCGATGGATGCCGCAGTGCAGAGCGACGTCACAGCGCCGGCGGTGAGCGAGATCCTGAAGGAGTTCGACCGCATGCGCGCCGAGCCGGTGACCGAGAGTGAGTTGTCGCTGGCGATCAGCTATCTGGATGGTGTGTTCCCGATCCGCTTCGAGACCACACGCGCGATCGCGTCGGCACTGGCGTCGCAATCCATCTACGGACTGGCCGACGATTACTACGACACCTATCGCGCCAACATCCGCGCCGTGACCGCCGACGACATCCTGCGTGTGGCGCAGGCGCACCTGCATCCCGATCGCCTGCAGGTGGTGGCGGTGGGTGATCCGGAGCAGATCAGCGCGCCGCTGGCCGCGCTGGGCATCGGTGCAGTCACGGTCACGGATGCGGAGGACACCCTTGGACACTGAACCGATGCCTATCGAGCCGGGTCAGGTGAGCAGCCGGCGTGCGTACACCGGCCGGATCATCAACCTGGACGTGGACACAGTGCGTTTCCCCGATGGGTCGCACGGCGAGTTGGAGATGGTGCGACATCCCGGGGCGAGTGCGGTGGTGCCGTTCCTGAGCGATCCGCGTGGCCCGGATCCGCAGCTGTTGCTGATCCGGCAATACCGCTACGCGGCGCTGGATTTCCTGTATGAGATCCCGGCCGGCCGACTGGAGGCCAACGAGGATCCGGCCGAGTGTGCGCGTCGTGAGCTGCAGGAGGAGACCGGGTGCACGGCCACGACGGTGGAGCACATGCACACGATGTACACCACGCCCGGCTTCACCGACGAGAAGATCCACCTGTTCCTGGCCTACGACCTGACACGTGGCGAGACGAACAAGGACGTGGACGAGTTCATCACGGTCGAGGTGGTGCCGCTGACGCAGGCGCTGGCGATGATTCAGGATGGGCGGATCAAGGACGCGAAGACGGCGTTGGGGATTTTGTATGCGGCGGGGTTCAGGGTGGGGGTGTGAGGCTCGGCTCGGCGACGCGCCTCGCATCTGCATCCGTCCACTAACAGCTCGTCGCAGAACAGCACAGCGGCAGAACGGAACGGCCTTAGAAAAGCGGAGGTGCGAGTCGGGCGACATTCAGGAATCGTCCGGCTTGGTGTGGCGGGGTGCACGCCCGCTACCCGACTCAAGCAGCGTTCTCATGTGGCTGTGAAACTCTGCGGCGATGCCGTTCTGCGATTCGCCGTTCGCTCTTGCACTCCTGCAACCAGTGACGGACCTCGATCGATCGCACGAGCGCGACCCGAAGCGGATAATTGCGGTGTCGAGGCTTCTCGTTGGCCGGAACCGAGCGGAACATTCGCTATTGCAGAGTCCGCCGAGTGTCCCTTTGGCAGGCCACTTCTGCCATCGCGGTGTCCTGCGCGGGGGACAGAGCGGCGACGAGATCGGAGCAAACTCGGCCATACGCGTCGGGTAAACCCTTCCAGTCACTGCAGTTACAAACCAGTAGCCGGCACCGGAATCCGCGGCATGACCCCTGCCGTAGTGGTAAGGGAACACCGGACGATGCAGTCAGCATGACGGCATGGACTGGTGTGGTTACTTCAGCCGGAGCAACACATGGCCGAACTCGCACGAAACACCGGAATCCTGTCGCTGCACACGCAGCCGACAGCGCCTGCTGCCCCACCCGCGCCCACGCGGCGTGAGCGGCTGCGCGCGGCGGATGATGCCGATGTCGTCGCCGCGTTCCTGGCAGGTGAGGAAATGGCGTTTGAGCTGCTGGTGGAGCGCTATCAGACTCGTCTGCTGAATTTCATCTACCGCACCATCGGTGACCGGGAGAAGGCGGAAGACCTCGTCCAGGAAGTTTTCATCCGCGTCTACCGCCACCTGCATCGCTTCGACGTGACCAAGAAGTTCAGTACCTGGATCTACACCATCGCGTCGAATCTGGCCAAGAACGAACTCCGCAACCGGAGCCGCAATCCGCTGGTGCTGTTCCAGTCGGTGCGCGACAAGTTCGCCGACGATGACGAGCGCCCGCTCGAGTTCGAGGATACCGCCGCCCGCCCGGACGACGCGTACCACAAGCGCTACCTGCAGGAAGCGGTGGAAGAAGTGGTGGGCACCCTGCCAGCGCATCACCGCGAAGTGTTCGTCCTGCGCGAGCTGGAAGGCAAGAGCTACGAGGAGATCGCCGAAATCACCGGCGTGAACCTCGGCACCGTGAAGTCGCGCCTGAACCGGGCGCGGGCCAGCTTCGCCGAGCGGATCGCGCCGGCACTGCGGTAACTGCAGGCAGGGTGGCGACGTCGCTGCCCGAATTCAGACACGATCGCCCCCGGGAGCCTGCTTCCGGGGGCGATCGTGTGTCGGCGGATTCCGGCGGACCTCTGGAACTGGCAGGGTACGCGTGGGTATCGTCGGTCACCTATGGATTGCCGCGCTTTCCGACAGCATCACGGTGACTGGGTCGATGACGTCCTCGACCCGCACGAGGCGGACCGCCTCACCCGACACCTCGTCGAGTGTGTGCCCTGCGCCCGCTACGACACCCTGGCGCGCCGCGCCCTGATGGTGGCCCGAAACGCCCCACAGATCGAGGTCTCGTCCGACTTCTCGGCCCGGCTGGCGGCCCGCATCGCTGATGAACGCCGCCAGCGTATCGCCCAGCATGCCCCGTCGCACGCGGAACGTCCGGCGATCTTCGCCGCCGCGCGTGGCGTCTGGGTCCGCCGCGCCGCCACCGTGGCCTTGATGGCCGGTGGCACCATCGCCGCCCGCTCGGCGATCCTTGGCGGCAATACCTCGATGGCGTCCATGTTCCCGGGCAGCGACGTGCCACCGCCAGGCGGGTACGACGCGTACGAGGGTAGCACGTCGGCCGCGTCGATCTCGATGGCAGGCACGTTGAGCGCCGGGCTGGGTGAGATCGTCGTGGTGCGTTCGATGCGACCGGTAGGCGGCGCACTGCTGCCCCGCTCCGACGATCCGCTGCTGGACGGCGCCGACCTGGCGATCGCCGGCGACGCGTCGGCCACCACCGTCGCCGCCACGGCGCCGCTCTGGCCCACCGCGCAGATGGCCGCCCATGCGGCACATCGCTTCGCCGCGATGGAATTCGGTGACGTGCGGCCGGTCACCATCGTGCAAACTCGACACTGACCAGCACGCGCCGTTCTCCTGCAAGCGGCGCGGCGCACGACCACGACTGACGCGCAGTTCGGCGCGACCGGTACCGCCGGCCGGGCTATATTCGTCGCATGGCGTCGAAGGACAGCAC
>JANMON010000264.1:0-4800 GCA_031369265.1 Gemmatimonadaceae bacterium
CGATGGCGTCCGCTCGACGACCGCTGCCAGACGATGGCGGAGTTCGGCAGGCAGTGACGCCGCACCGCGCGCATCCGCTTCCTGCACCAGGCGCAGCGCACGCGACTGCGCCGCGAACGCCTCCAGTAATGCCGTCGCCGCTCCCGGCACTTCCAGCGCCTGTCGCATCAGCAACTCGAGCGTCGAGTCGGCCTGTACGCTGGTGTGTCTTGCGATCGCATCGTCGGCGAACTCGACCACGGTTGTGGATGGGGAATCGCCTTGCTGGTACGGTGCCACGGTGGTTCTCCCTGCGAAGGCGGCGCGCCGGTGTTGCCCGGAAGCACGACGCGCGGTTATTTGTGATGACAACAGTCCTTAGACCCGCCTGATACCGCACCGCGATCCGCAGCGCGCACCCGCGACGTACGCTGCGGCATGGCCAGGAGCAGGGCATGACGACGTGACCCCCGCCTCACAAGCGATCTTCCCCGCGCCGCCCGCGAGCGGAGCGGATCTCGTCGATCGACACTGGGCGGTTGATGCCATGCCCATGGCCCAGCGGCTGGCGGCCCTCGCCGCTGCCGAAGGCGCGGTCACTCCACTGACCACCGCGGCGCTGCGCGAGTCCGCGCACACGCTCGCGACCGCCTACGAACTCGCGGCGCTGCTGGGACGGGACGCGCTCCGGTCGGGCTCGACCGGCACCGCGCCCAGCCTCGAACGGGCCGCCCTTCGGGTCGGCGCCGAGCGGGCGAATCTCCTGCACCGATCGCTCGGGTTGCAGCCGGGCACCGACGCGGAGGGCCTGCTCCGCCACGCCGTCCGTCTGTGCGCCTTGGCCGCGGTCGCGGGGCCGGCGACTGTGGCGCAGACGCGCGCCTGGCTCCAGCAACCCGACGTCGCCGATCGCCTTGATCAGGCGGCGCGCCACGAGCAGGAGGCGTCGGGCCAGCCGGGTCCACAACTCTGGATGATCTGGCGCCGCCTCCTGTTGCACCCCGACACCGCGGCCCTCGAGCAGTTGGTCGCGGAGCTTGCCCTCCTGCGCGAGCAACGGCGCGGGGTGACCGACCTCTCGCCCAGCACCAACGAGGCGGAGCTGCGCCTTCGCTTCCAGCAGTTCGTGCGCGAGCGGCTCGCCGACGCGGCCGGCCTGCTCGCCGTCGGGCTGCGCGGTCGGGCCGATCCGCATGCGGTCGCCGCCGAACTCACCGCGCAATGCACCGCGGCGCGCTCCGCCTCCACCGGGGATCCCAACCTGGACCTCCTCGCGGCCTGGCTGGAGCTGGCCGCGCTCACGACGCTGGCGCCCAGACTCACTGTGCCGCGCTGACCGGCGCGCACCGGAGCCGGGCAGCAACAGGAGGCGATCGTCGGGCGGAGGCGGCGGCGCTGACATCGGTGAGGCTCCTCGGCATGCGGCGACGGCGGGTCAGGCACGCGACCAGCGCCGGTCGCGAGAGAACAAGCGTACACCCGCCACGGGCCCCTCACAATCCCGAACAAAAGCCACCTAAGTCATTGTGGATATTGTGGATACGTTCTCCACGCGGATGTGGACAAACGCGCCAAGTCGTGCGCTGACAAGCGGCTGGGCGGTGGGCAACCGTGTGGAAATCGCGATTCCAGAGCGCGTTCGTTTTGTTCATGCACCAGCACGCCGGTATCATGTTGCGCCGACCCGCCCCTCCCACACACCGCCGGGCACGTCGCGATGACCACCCAGCACCCAACCACAGCAGATCCCCGGATCCCTGGACCGCTCGTCACGCGATTCGCGCGAGGACGACTGTTCCTCTGGATCGTGCTCAGCGCCCTCGCGGCCACGCTCGATCGGCAGCTGCTGGCCCAGCTGCCTCGCTGGGTGTTCACCATCTGGGCGATCTGGATCGCGGCCAGTTCGCTGCTGGTGATCGCGCTCGAGTACCTGCTGGTGCCGAAGCGACGCCAGTGGCTCGACGCCGCCCAGACCTGCATCGACCTGCCGGTGATCGCACTGGTCACGTGGCACGCCGGCGCCGGGCCATACCTGCTCGCGCCCTGCCTCGCCATTCCGATGGCATCCGCGATCGGCTGGCTGCCAAAGCGCCCCGCCCTGCTGGTGGCCATCGCCACCGAGGCGGTGATGCTGATCGTGATCGTGCTGGTGGCGACCGGCATCGCGGTGCCACCGCCGCTCGGCGCCTTCGACGGCCAGGCGCCCCCCCGCGCCTTCCTGCTGATGGTCCTGACCGTGCAGGCGGGTTCGCTGGTGGCCATCGCCTGGCTGCAGGCCTCCACGGTGAGTGTGGCACGCGACCGGCGCGACCGCTGGCAGCGCCTCTTCGATGGCGCGTCCGATTCGATCTTCGTCCTCGATCGCGATGCCAACGTCGTGCGCATGAATGCCGCGGCGCGGCGCAGCATGGGCGTGGACGAACAGGCCCTGCACGATGGACGGATCGTGCCCTTTGCGGCCGACGAGGATCGCGAACGTGCCGTGGCGCAGATGCAACGCGCACTGCGCGGCGAGAGTTCGTCGTACGAGGCGCGCGGCCCGCGCGCTGATGGCACGATGGCGCACGTGCTGGTCTCCAATGCGCCCCTGGTGGAAGCGGGCGCCGTCACCGGCGTGGTGAGCATCGTCCACGACATGACGGACATCCGGCGCGCTGAGCAGGAACGCAGCCAGATGGAACAGTCGCTCGACCAGCATCGTCGCCTGCTGCAGAGCATCGTGTCCACGGTGCCCACCTACCTGTACGTGCTCGACGTGCGGCTGCGGCACGTGACCTTCGGCAACGATGCGCTGCTGCACATGCTGGGCCGATCACTGGAGCAGGTCTCGGCGATGTCGCGCGACGAGGTCTTCTCGCTTTACCATCCCGACGACATCGAGTCGATTCGCCGTGCCGCCCGCTCGCTGCAGCATGGCTCCGTGCCGAAGCTCGACCTCACCTACCGCGTGATGAGCGGCGACGGCGAGTGGCGCTGGCTCAATGACCGCATCACGGTCTTCGAGCGCAATGCCGACGGCGAGGTGACGCGGCTGCTCGGATCAGCCATCGACATCACCGAGCAGAAACGCGTCAGTGCGCAGCTCCGCTTCAGCGACGAGCTCTATCGCACGCTGATCGAGAACTATCCCGGTGGCGCAGTGCTGCTCTTCGACGGTGATGCGAACCTGATGCTGGCCGCCGGCCGTGGGCTGCGCGAGGCCGGACTCGATTCGCAGGACCTGATCGGCAAGCCCGTCGGTCATCGGCTCGATGCGCACACCAGCGCACTGGTGCACCGGCACTGCCGCGCCGCGCTCGACGGCCACGAACAACAGTTCGAGATGCGCCTCGGCGAAAACATCTACGACGTGCGCGCGGTGCCGGTACGCGACGGCGACGGTACGATCCGCTTCGGCATGGCCCTCACGCTCGACGTCACGGAACGGCGCCGGCTCGAGGCCGACGTGCGGCAGTCGCAGAAGATGGAGGCCGTCGGCACGCTGGCCGGTGGCATCGCCCACGATTTCAACAACATCCTCGCCAGCGTCATCGGGTACGCCGAGCTGGCGATGCTGGACGCCGTCTCCGAGGAGCTGCAGTCCGACCTGCAGCAGGTGCTCACCGCCGCGGCGCGTGGCAGGCAGATGGTGCAGCGCATCCTCGCCTTCAGCCGCCGGAGCGGCGAGGAATTGCATCCGGTGGAGCTGGAGCCGATCGTCTCCGAGACGCTGCGGCTCCTGTTGCCCACGCTCCCACCCGGCGTGTCGATCGACCTGCACGACGAGGAGCGCGTGCCGGCGGTCCTGGGTGATGCAGGCCAGCTGCACCAGGTGATCCTCAACCTGTGCGCCAACGCCATCTATGCCATGCGCGAGACCGGCGGCACGCTCACGGTGCGGTTGCTGCGCAGTCAGACGCACGGGCAGCAGAACCTGCGGCTGGAAGTCAGCGATACCGGCACCGGCATGACGCCCGAGGTGCTGGAGCGCGCCGCCGATCCCTTCTTCACCACCAAGCCGCCGCAGGAAGGCACCGGCATGGGCCTGGCGATGGTGCATGGCATCATCACCGGCATGGGCGGGATCCTGCGGCTCGAGTCGGTGCCCGGTCAGGGCACCACGGCGATCATCGAGCTCCCCGCCGATGTGGGTCGGCCGACGCCGACGGCGGCGCTGGGCAACGTCGGTGCGATTCCCACCGGTCGCGAGCGGGTACTGGTGGTGGATGACGAGCACGCGGTGGCGGCCTTCCTCTCCAACGCGCTGGCACGCTTCGGCTACCGCACGAGCACTTTCACCAGCGCTGAGGCGGCATTGCAGCACCTCGCCGACGGCCGCGAAGCATACGACATGGTGCTGACCGACATGACCATGCCCCGCATGTCGGGCGAGGATCTGCTGCGCGAGGTGCGTCGGCTGCGTCCGCAGCTGCCCGTGGTGCTCTGCACCGGCTACAGCGCCAGCATGACGCCCGAGCGGGCCTACCAACTCGGCGCCGCCGGATATCTCAGCAAGCCGCTGTCGGTGAACGAGCTGGCGCTGCAGGTGCGGCGCATCCTCGACGGCAGTCGCACGCCGCAGGACAGCCTCACCTGACGCTCAGCCATTTCTGGCGCCGCGCGCCACAGCGCCGGGGCCTGCAATCGCACGCTTTCCTGGATCGCGACATCCACGTTCCCAGCTGCTAGCCGGACGCCGGTGCCGAACGCCAGCGACGCGATCTGCTGCGCCACTGCGATGTGGCCGGCGATCCGCGAAATGAAGCGCTTCCCGCACCCCTGATCGAACACGATCCAGACGGGCACGCGCGAATCGGCGCAGCCCAGGGACGCCGCGAAAGG
>JANMON010000273.1:0-7736 GCA_031369265.1 Gemmatimonadaceae bacterium
ACCACGCCGCCCACGGTGCCGCCGACCCCGCCACCCACCGTGCCGCCGACCACGCCGCCCACGGTGCCGCCGACCCCGCCACCCACCGTGCCGCCGACCGCGCCGCCGCCTCCGGCACCCACACCCGATTGCACCACCAAACCCATCGTGCAACTCGGTACCACCGTCTCCGGCCTCTTCAGCGCCACCACCTGCCGGAACCTGCTCGGCTTCGCACTCGCGCAACAATTCCAGGTGACCCTCGGCGCCCAGACGTCCTACGCGATCCAGTTCAGCGCCACCGTGCCTGCGGCCCTGGTACCGCTGACGGTCGGCACTGCGGCAGGCCGCCCGATCACGACCGCGGGCACCAATGCACTGGTGGTGGCGGACAAGGGCACCGTGGGATTCCTGATGACCGCCGCCGCGGGCACATCAGGGTCGTTCACCGTCAAGACGCAGCTCAATCCCGATCCCCGCGCAAGCTGCGCCACGACCTACGTGACGATGTCGGTGAAATTCAACACCGCACTCACGGCGTCGTGCGCCACGCGCGACATCCAGATCGTTCCGACGCTGGCCGCGTTCGCCAAGATCGAGATCTCCGTCAGCACCCCTGGAAAACCGGTGCGTCTCGAGATCTTCAATGCACTGACCGGCGTGCTGGTTGGTGACGTCACCGCCAACCCCAGCAAGACCACAGCGCAGTTCAAGTACACCAACGGCGCCGTGGCGCAGCCGCTGCTGCTCCGAGTCAGCGGCTCTAACCTCAACGATCTGATCCCAATCGAGATCGAGCCGTGACGTGAGGCGCCAGGACGGGCGGTAGCGCGATATCGGGACCGGGCGCCAGTTTTCCGGTATCCGATCGATCGACGCACTGATGCGCACTACCGCCCTGCCCGTCCGACGATGCGCTACGCCCTGATCTCCGACATTCACGCCAATCTGCAGGCGCTGGATGCCGTGCTGGCGGACATCGATCGCCGCGGCGATTCGGACGCGACTCACCATCTGGGTGACCTGGTGGGTTACGGGAGCCGACCGAACGAGGTCGTCGCACGCCTGCGCGAGCGCGCCATCGCGGGCATCGCCGGCAACTACGATTCGACCGTCGCCACGCGGTACAAGCACTGCGGCTGCCGGAGCGAGACGCCGCGACAGGAAGAGCTCGCACACCTGAGTTTCGACTACACCTGCCGCGCCGTCACCGAGGACACCCGTCGTGTCCTTGGCGCGCTGCCCTTCTCGATGGACCTGCGACCGCTGGGTGGCCACGCCAGTGGTCCGCGGCTGGTGCTGGTGCACGGCACGCCCACGCTCAACACGATGTACTGGACGCAGGATCGTCCAGATGACTTCTGCCGCAAGATGGCGCAGGTCGTCGGGCTGCGCGCTGGCGATGCCTTGGCGTTCGGCCACACGCACAAGCCGTGGCATCGTGAGGTGGAGGGCATGCACTTCATCAACACCGGCAGCGTCGGTCGCCCCAAGGATGGTGACTGGCGCGCAGGGTACGTGCGCCTCACGATGGGCGACGCGCCCGCGCAGATCGAATTCATCCGTGTCCCGTACGACGTTGACGGTGCGACGCACGACCTGCTCGCGGCCGGACTTCCGCAGGAGTTCGCCGAGTTTCTGCGTACTGGGGGCACGCCCGTCGCCGCCACCACGGCGGCGACCTGACGCTTCACGCTCGACGCGGCACGATCACACCACGAGGTTTCGCCTCAGGATTCACCATGCGACAGATCGTGTTCCTGGTACTCATCGCCGCCACCGCGCTCGGTGCACCGGCCTACGCGCAGGGCGGCATGACGCACACCACCGGCATGACGCATACGCCGGGACGGGAGCACCCGGGCGTCTCCGCGTCGCAACCCACGCAGGGCGGGCAGGCCGCATTTGCCACCGTCTCCGAGATCGTGAAGATCCTGCAGGCCGACAGCACCACCGACTGGACGCGTGTGGACCTCGAGGCGCTGCGTCAGCACCTGATCGACATGGATGCAGTGACCATGCGCGCCCATGTCACGCAGGTGCAGGTGCCTGGCGGCATCACGATGCAGATCACCGGTGACGCTGCCGTCGCGGCGGCCATCCGACGTCTGGTCGGGTCGCACGCGCCGATGCTGCAGGCAAGTAGCGGTTGGCGCACGAGCACCGCACCGATCACCGGTGGGCTCCGTTTCACTGTCGCCGCCACCGACCCGGCCGATGCCACCGCGGTGGCGCGCATCCGTGGGCTGGGATTCATCGGCTTGATGGTGCAGAGTGACCATCACACGCGGCACCACCTGATGATCGCGCGCGGTGCGACTGCACACGCGCACGAGATGTAAGTCGCGTGGGCGGCGGGTCAGTATCCTCGCGCCAATCCCCGCCCCCGTGGCTCGGTCACGCCGGTCCAGCGACCGTTCTCGCGGTGGATGCTCTGCACGTTGGTGAGGAACCCCCACGGTGAGAGCTTCACCGCGTGGCCCAGCGGACGCATGAACACGGCGGCGCTGTCGGCCCATGCCGACTGCTCCACCAGCAACGAATCGGGCACGTCCTGATGATGGAACTGCGGCGCCGTCATGGCGTCGGCCAAGGTGCGCCGATGATCCACCAGGCTCACGATCTGGTGTGCGACGGTGGTGATGATGTAGGCACCACCGGCCGCTCCGGTCACCAGCTCCACACGACCCGACGAGTCGAGCATGATCGTCGGCGTCATGCTGGAGAGCATGCGTCGGCCGGGAGCGATGGCGTTCGCACTGCCCTGCACCAGGCCCATCGCATTCACGGCACCCAGCTTGGTGGTGAAGTCGTCCATCTCGTCGTTCATCAGGAAGCCGCCACCCGGCACGGTGAACGCCGCGCCATAGCTCTCGTTGAGCGTGGTGGTGATCGCGACCGCGTTCCCCGCCGCATCCACCACCGAGAAGTGCGTGGTGTGACGCGGCTCCACCACCGCGGCGGTGTTCGACGCGCCCGATGACGTGGCACCGATCTCCGCGCGCAGTGCCGCCGCCGTGTCGCGAGACAGGAACGACTGCACGGGGATCGACATGAACGCCGGGTCACCGAGTAGCGAGTTGCGCCGCACGTACGCGCGACGCTCGGCTTCGGCCATCAGGTGAATCGACGCCGGTGTGCGCCAGCCCAGCGCCGCCACGTCGCGCCCCTCGAGGATGCCGAGGATGAGCGCCAGCGTCAGGCCCCCCGATGACACCGGTGGCATGGAGACGACATGATGGCCGCGATAATCGAACCTGATCGGGGCACGCCAGACCGGCGAGTAGCCCGCGAGATCCGCGAGTGAGATGATCCCTCCACCACGCTCCATCGCGGACACCAGCAGTCGTGCCGTCTCTCCGCGATAAAACCCAGCGCTGCCTGCGGACGCGATGCGCTGCAGCACCGCAGCCAGTGCCGGATTTCGCCAGCGCGTGCCGACGGCGGGGAACCGTCCATCGCGCAAGAAGAGCGTTGCACTAGCCGAATCGGTCGCCAGGCGCCTGGCGCCACCTTCGTCGTCGTCGGCAAAGGCGGAATCCACGACGAAACCCTGCTCGGCCAGCGCGATCGCCGGGCGCACCAACGCTGCCCACGGACGGCGGCCGTATTTCCGGTGCGCTTCGTACAGTCCGGCCACCGATCCCGGCACACCCGCTGCCAGTGCGCCGTTCACGCTCCGGTCGGTGAGCGCACCGGTGGTGTCGAGATACATGTCGCGCGTGGCGCGGCGCGGTGCCGTCTCGCGGAAGTCGAGCGCCACGTCGCGACCGTCGATGTGCGCGACCATGAACCCGCCGCCTCCCACGTTGCCGGCGGACGGATAGGTCACCGCCAGCGTGAGCGCGACGGTGACTGCCGCATCCACCGCGTTGCCACCGGCCCGCAGCACGGCCAGGCCGGCTTCGGTGGCGTACGGTGACGCGGAGACCACCATCGCGGAATCGGCGGTGGCGGGCGTCGCCTGGCGCGGTGGCGGGTACGTCGCGCGGCTGGTCGATTCCGGTGGTGTACCGGACGCCCTCGGCATCTCCGTCGCCGAGCAGCCGGCGAGTGTCGACGCGCCGAGGAGGGCGCGCACGAGGACCGGAATCGCGGACTGAAATGTCATGACGCGAACCTAACTCGTCGGTCGCGTCGCACTCAGGGTGAACGCGTCCTAGCTGGCCTCGGGCACGAAGCGCGTGACCTTCCCCTCGGGGTTCAGTTCGATGGTGTAGTACACCGTCCGCCCGCCTCCCGTCACCTTGTAACGGTACACCCACCGCACGCGCGCGCCGAAGTGCTCCATGCCGTCTGGCCCGTGGTCTTCGACCTCGAGAAAGGCGATGCGCGACCCGGCCGCCTTGAAGCCACGCGCCGCCGTCGTCTTCGCGCGGCCGCCCGGGTTGCGCAGGTTCGGCGCCAGCATCTCCGAGTCCTTGTCGTCGGCCACGTCGGCCAGCATCGCCAGCAGTCGTTGCGAGAGCGCCCGATCCGGATCGCGACGTACCACCAGTGATCGCATCGCGACGCCGGGGACATAGAAGCTGGCGACGTTCGTCGCCAGCACGTTCACCGCATTCCACCGGTCGATGTTGAAGAGGACCGTCACCGCGAGGTCGTCGTCCGGGTAGCGATAGACGACGGCCGAGTAGCCCGCGACCGTGCTCCCGTTGTGCAGGAGCAGACGGTGGCCGCGGTACTCGTCCATGAACCAGGCAATCCCACCGCTGAACGTCGATCCATCGGGGAAGCGCAATGGCGTCGTCATCAGCGCCATCGTCTGCGGCGACACGAGGCCGGCCGTGGAGAGCGCGAGGTGCCAGCGCGCCATGTCGCTGGCGGTACTGAGGATGCCACCGTTCGGCGCGAGGATCGACGGGCGGAACGGCTCGCCGTTCTCGAGCGCGCCATTCCGATCGACATAGCCCGACGCGTGATTCGGCACGATGTCGGCCTGATGGCGGATCCGCGATGCCGTCATCCCGGCGCGCTTGAAGATTCGCTCCCTGACAAACTGTTCGTACGACACACCCGTCACCTGCTCGATGACCAGCCCAAGCAGCGGAAAGGCACTATTGGTATACGCCCAGCGCGTCCCCGGCGCGAAGTCGAGTGGGTGCGCGCCAATGAAGGCGATGAACTCTGCGGGTGAGTAGTCGCGCCGGTAGGAGAACGCCGAATCCCCTTCCCAGTCGTGCAGCCCCGAGGTGTGTGTCAGGAGATGCCGCAGGCGGATGCCGCGCCACGCGTCGGGGATCTGCGGGAGGTATGTCGACAGCGAATCGTCGAGACGCAGCTTTCCCTCCTCGACGAGCAGCATCACGGCTTCGGCGCTGAGCTGCTTGCTGATCGACCCGATCTCGAAGACGGTGCGTGCCGTCGCCGGTACCTCGAGTTCCAGATTGGCGAACCCGTATCCCGCCGCCTTCACGATGCGACCCTTGTATACGACGGAAATTGCGGCGCCGGGAATCTTGTGACGGGTGATGAAGTCGCGGACGTAGCTGTCCACGGAGTCGCCCTGCGCGAGCGTCGTCGTCGGGAGCAGGAGGGCGAGCAGAGAGCGCGTCAGCAGCGACAAGCGAGACTCGCGTTGGGTGAGATGCCTGCGAAGATGCAGCGAGTGGCGACGTTCGGACAGATTCTGCCCGGACGTGCGGTGCGACGGAGCGCTCGGGCCGAGGTGGGCGTCGCTCGAGATCGGTGCCGGAAACGGGCGAGGGCGGTACAACGGAAACCGTTGCACCGCCCTCCCTTACTGATATGGGCCTGCGAGGAGTTGAACCTCGGACCTCACGCTTATCAGGCGTGCGCTCTAACCACCTGAGCTACAGGCCCCAAGAACCACAGAACCTATCCCGTTCAGCCCCAATCCGCAACGGAAGAGGCACCCGAGGGGCGCCGGCGCCGGGACAGCGTCGCCCCGTCGTCCGACACTTGGCATCGGGTACCTCGATCGCTCCGCTCGCAGCACCAGAATCACTTCGCGCGCGATGCTGCGTCCTGCGCCTGCACCTCCTGTCACACCTGCTCTTGCACCTGCGGTTACGGCTTGCGGACGGGCGAGATGACCGAGTCTGTCTTGGTCGGCGGCAGCGTGGTGCGGCTCATGCCGGCCTCGCTCGCATTGGTGGACCACTTCGGCGTGCCGGTGCTCTTGTCGCGCAGCTGCACCGTCTTGTCGCCCTTCGTCACTTCGGTGGCGATGACCGTCGTGGTCACGGCACTGGCCGTGGCGCCGATGGTGGTGGCGGCCGACGAGCTGGCGGTGGCGGCAGCGCTGGCATTCATGCCGGCACCCATCCCGCCGGTCGTCACGCGCACACCCTTGATGTTGATCACGTCACCGGCGGCCAGCATGAGCTGGTTGCTGGCGAGGAAGTCGGCCGGGGCGAGCACGATCTGCATGGAGTCCGCACCGCTGCTGACGATGGCCGACAGCGTATGGTTCGGGCCCTGCGCATTGGCGCTGGCATTCGCGCTGCCGGCCCCCATCGCACCGGACGCACCGGCACTCATGCCGCCGCGTGCGCCGCTATTCCAGGCACCCTTACCGCCGCCGAGGCTGTCGATCCGGACGATGGTCACCCCGGTGAGGGAGATGGCCTGCGTGGTGTCGAAGCGCTGCATGGTCATGTTGTGACCGCTGGCGCTGTCGCTCTTGGTTCGCCCGCCGGTGCTGGTGGTGTCCTGCGCCGACGCGGTCGCGGGCAGTGCGATCGCCAGCAGCATCGCTGCGGCGCTGAGTGCCTTGATGGAACGAGTCATGAATGAAGCTCCAGCCAGTTGGTGAATCAAAGCGCGAGCACATCTCACGCTTATCTCTTCCGTTCACCACTGGGTAAGGCAGGGGCCGTGCCTCGCATGCCAGAACCCCTTATGTCATATGGCTTTTTTCTCACCATCCGGTCAGGGCTTCACGGCACCGTCACGTGCGCGGTGGAACACACCCCGTGCATCGTCGACGCGTCGCCTCACGCCTGACGGCCACAACAATGCGGGTTTTTCCGCGCTGTGCCTGCATCGATCGCGCATTGCGTTGCGATCACGAACGGGCTCGTCGGCGGCGGCTCGTCCTTTCGATGGCAAACGCAACAGCGGATCGCAGAACTGCGACAGCCGCAGAAGCGCACCGCCGCAGCAGGGCGGAATGTCAGTCTGCTGACGCACGACAGCTCCGCAACATGATGGAGCGGTGACGACGCAGGCAGTCACGGCGGCCCTGACGCGCCGCACGAATCGCCGCTCCCGCGTCCGCACCCCAGCACGATGACCACCGTGACGAGAATTGTGACCGCGTCTGCGTCTGCGTCTGCGTCTGCGTCTGCGTCTGCGTCTGCGACAATCGTCAAAAGAACGACGTTCGATCAACAGCGTTGCTCGACCGTGATAAAGATCTTCTGCGGCTGTGCGGTTCTGCGGCTGTGCTGTTCTGCGATACGCGGTTGTCGTTCAGCACGTGATCGCGATGCCAGGGCGCGCGACACGAGGCGTCGAACGCACGACGCCCCCGGCACTCGTGAGAGCGCCGGGGGCGTCGTGATCTATAATGGCAACCGAGAGAGTGTGTGTGGTGATGCGACTACTGAGTCACTTTCGATCGCGCGCTGTTGCCAGCGGGACCTACTCGCGGACTCCGTTAAGGAGGTGATCCAGCCGCAGGTTCCCCTACGGCTACCTTGTTACGACTTCGCCCCAGTCATGATGCTCGCCTTCGGCCGCTTGGTCCCTTGCGGGTTCCGACACGGACTTCGGGCGCTCACCACTTCCAT
>JANMON010000278.1:0-5439 GCA_031369265.1 Gemmatimonadaceae bacterium
TGCCGGCACGCTGGTGCTGGACGAGATGCCGCGTGAGCATGCGTGGCGTCGCGACGTGGAAGACGTGGTGGCGGCGGGCACGCGTGCGGCGGCGCTCACGGCGCAGCTGCTGGCGTACAGTCGCAAGCAGGTGCTGCTACCACGCCGTATCGACGTGCACGCCACGCTACTGGAGGTGCACGCCATGCTGCGTCGCCTGATCGGCGAGCAGATCACCATCGACATCGGCAGCCGCACCGGCTCGTGGGCGGTGCAGGCCGATCCGAACCAGCTCGAACAGGTGATGCTGAACCTGGCGCTGAACGCCCGCGATGCGATGCCGCATGGCGGCACGATCAGCTTCCAGACCGAGCAGGTCGTGATCGATCGCACGTACAGCGCATCGCACGTGGGCCTGGTACCAGGTGAGTACGTGATGCTGGCAGTATCCGACACCGGCACCGGCATGGACGAAACCACGCGCGCGCAGATCTTCGAGCCGTTCTTCACCACCAAGGCCGTGGGTCAAGGCACCGGCCTTGGCCTCGCCACAGTGTACGGCATCATCCGTCAGAGCGGTGGCCACATCTTCGTGTACAGTGAGTCCGGGCTGGGCACCACTTTCCACATCTACCTGCCGCGCGCCGAAGGTGATGCCGCGCCCTCCGATCCGTTGGGTGCAGCACCGACGCTGGTCGGTGGAGGCAACTCGACCATCCTGCTGGTGGAAGATGCGGCCGACGTGCGCGCCTTCGTGGCGCGGGTGCTGACGCGCTCAGGCTATTCGGTGCTGGTGGCGGATGGCCCGTCGGCGGCGCTGGAATTGCTGGCTGCCGATCCGGGCTTCGTGGACCTGATGCTGTCCGACGTGATCATGCCCGGCATGACCGGCCGCGAACTGGCCGCGATCGTGGCGCAGTCGCGACCGGAGATCCAGGTGCTGTTCATGTCCGGGTACACTGACAACGCGATCGATGACCAGGGCGAGCTGGATGGGCGCCTGCACTTCCTGCACAAGCCGTTCACGCCTGACCAGCTGCTGGCGGAGATCAGTCGCACCCTCAGCGGCAATGCGGCGCGAGGCACCTGAGGCCGATGCGCTGACGGTCAGCGCATCAACGCCGCCGCACGGGCCTGCTCGACTTCCAGCGCGGCACGATCCGTCCGGTACTGCGTGCTGCGCAGCACCGACTCGCTCACGGCGTCTCCGTAATTGACGCGGAAAGTGGTCAGCAGCGGCGAATACTTCGCGATCTCATCCTCGAACTTGCGCGCCTCACTCTTCAGGCCATCGGTGCCGGGCGCCAGCGCGTTATAGCCGGCGAAGAACACGGACGTGAGGGTGTTGATGCCGCCTGCCAGCCGACGCGTATCCTCGGCCCGCGCCAGCTGGAAGGTGCCCGCCAGCAGTGCCGTCGCCAGCGCGGCAATGCTCCGACGACGACGCCCGCGGTCGCTGGCATCGATCTTCTCGCGCAGCTCCTCCAGACGAGTATCCAGGTCCTGCACGGTCAGCTCGGCGTTGGTGAAGAAGCGCGCATGCCCCTCCTGCTCCAGCCGCAGCTTGTCGGGATGCATGCGTGCGCGCACCGTGATGCGCGTGGTGCAGAGATCGGACTGCAGGTTCTGCGCATCGATCGCGCGCCACTGGAAGTCGAGCGTGCGGTCACTGGCGCCCTGCTCCACCGTGCCGTAGGGAATGTCCCAGCGATACCCGGCAGAATCGACACGGCCGTTCACCAGCTCACGTTCGGCACGATACCGCAGCAGGTCGCCATTGGCATCGGTGGCCGCCAGCGGCAGCAGCACGTCGGCACCTTCGCTGGCGGTGATGTTGGTCACCGTCAGCGGACATTCCGGTCGCACGTTCTGCCCACTGACCAGCACCGAGAGGATGGCCGCCGAGATGTTCAGGCCATCCGAGACCTCGATCTTGAACTGATACGGTGCACCGCCGAGGGCGCCGGAGAGCGGCGCTCGCCAGCGGAAACGGCCTGTCGAATCGAGCGTCGGCGCCGGGACGTTGATCGGCATGTCACTGATCGTGTAGCTCAGCGAGTCGCCATCGGGGTCAGTGGCGCTGACGAGGAAGTCGAGCGTGGCACCGGCCTGCACCTGGCGCGAGGAAAGGCGGACCACCGGTGCCCGTTGGGCGCGCTCCACGGTCAGGCGCACCTGACGACAGGTCAGTGTGGTGTTGCCCTGCCGCGCGGCGACGGTGAGGACATTGAATCCTTCACTGCCACGCACCGCCTTCCAGCGGATCACGTTGCCGTCGTCGATGCGCGCGCGCTCGATGCCGCTGACGGCGAACGCGACCTTCTCCCCCGCCGGGGCATTGTTGAGCGCGAGGCCGATGCGCACACTGTCGCCCACCAGGTAGCGCGCCGCCGGGTCGGTGTCGAGTGCGATCGACGGGCCGCTGCCCCGGGCGGAATCCGGTGCGGCGCTGCACTCCGTGCGGGCCTGTGCGACCAGCGCGACGGGAAGCAGCAGCGCGATGTTGGCGACGAGCGACGCGACGCGGCGGAAGGGAGTAGGGCGGAGGTGCATCGTGCCGAAATCCTGTCGGGACGGTGTGAAATAGAGGCCATGTTCTGCCGGGCCCGACGGCAATCTACCCGGAGCAGGCCCTCCCGTTCACTCCGCCAGCGGCGTTACCGGCCGCCGTCGAGGGCGAACGCCACCAGCTCGGCATTTTCCCCGCCGCCGCTCGCCACCACCACGTACTGCACGCCGTTCGCCCCGCGATACGACACCGGATTGGCGTACCCGCGACCCGCCGGCAACTCGGCCTGCCAGAGGACCTTCCCGTCCCGTGTATCGAGCGCGTACAGCACCGTGCCACCGCCGGTGGCGAACAGCAGGCCGCCCTTGGTGACGGTGCCACCCGGTGCACCCGCGACGCCGAGCGGAGGCAGTGTCACATTTTTGAGCAACGGATGGGAGCGGATCGATGGCGTGTCGCCGAACGTCACCTGCCAGCGCGTGGCACCGGTGTTCAGGTCGATGGCGGTCATGGTGCCGTAGGGCGGCTTGATCAGCGGCAACTGCTCCGGCGGCGCATGATCGGCACGACCGGAGTCGGGATCGGCGGTCACTCCGAGCCCGCTGTTCACCAGGTCGGCGGTGTATTCGTAGCCGATGGTGTCATTTGGTGTGCCGCGCTGGATGCGATACAGCGCCGGGCTGTTGGTGGCCTTCACGAACAACGTGTGCGACACCGGATCGTACGACGTGCTGCCCCACCCTGCGCCGCCGATCGACCCCGGCATGGTGATCGTGCCCTGCAGCGACGGCGGGGTGAAGATCGGGCCGGTGCGGGACTGCCCGAACACCGCCTGCGCACGACGCCGCAGTTCCGGCGTGAAGTCGATCAGGTCCTCAGCGGTGACGGTCTGTCGCGCGAACGGTGCCGGCAGCGTGGGCATCGGCTGCGTGGGCGCGGCGCGCTCACCCGGTACGTCGCTGGCAGGCACCGCGCGCTCGGGAATCGGCCAGATGGGCCGACCCGTCACACGATCGAGCACATACACCCAGGCCGTCTTGGATGGCACCGCCACCACATCGCGCGGACGTCCGTTCCAGGTGATCGTGGCCAGCACCGGCGGTGCCGGGAGGTCGTAGTCCCAGAGGCCGTGGTGCACCACCTGGTAATGCCAGACGCGCTTCCCCGTGCGCGCATCCAGCGCCACCACCGACTCAGCGAAGAGATTATCGCCCTTGCGATCGCCGCCGTACCAATCGTTGGTGGGCGTGGACACTGGCAGGAACAGCAACCCACGCTTCGCGTCGAGGCTCATCGGGGCCCAGACGTTGGTGTGGCCCATGTAGGCGTACGAACCCTCCTCCCACGTCTTCCAGCCGTACTCACCGGAGTCGGGCACGGTGTGGAAACTCCACACGCGGCGTCCCGTGCGCACGTCGAAGGCCTGCACGTCGCCCGGCGTGTCGTTGCGATAGCGCAGCCGATCGCCCACGCCGTTGCCCACGATCACCAGGTTGCCATGCACCACCGGTGGCGAGGTGTTGGTGTAGTGCGCGCGATTGGTGGGCCGACGCAATTGCGCGGTGAGATCCACCACACCATCGGTGCCGAACGAGCGAATCGGCTTGCCCGTGGCGGCATCGATCGCGATCAGTTTCCATCTCGCGTTGATGAAGATCCGCCGCTCGCGCGGTGACGCCCAGGTGGCCACACCGCGATGCACGAACCCGGTGCCGTTGCTCGGCTGGCCGATGCGCCACACCTGCGGATCGTACTTCCACAACTCGCGACCCGTGCGGGCATCGAGTGCGGCCACGGCGGCATACGGCGTGGACACATACAGCGTGTCACCGATGATGACGGGTGACGACTGGAACAGTCCGGGGCGCGCCGGCTTCTGGTCGGGACCCGCCGCCACGTTGCGTTCACCGGTCTGCCAGCGCCACGCCACCTCCAGGCGCTGCACGGTGGTGCGATCGATGTCGGCGATCGGTGCATATCGCATGGCACCCGGATCACCGCTTGGTGATGGCCAGTCCACACGTTGCGCGAGCACGTGTGAGGTGAGCGTGAGTGTGAGCGCCCCGAGGCGCCGCGTCAGCGTGAGCAGGTCGGTGCGTGTCGGCATCCGCTGAAGTTGCGTCCGGAACCACGCCGGGCACAGCCACGGGATGCGCCAATGGTCGAGCTCGCCAATCCGGGTTCGGGACGAGGTCGTAGACGGCGTGTTCCACCGCTCGTCACGATTCTTTTCTTCTCCCTGGAGCAGCAATGCACACGTGGACCCTTCGCCGACCGGCCGTCGCGATCCTGGCGGCGCTCGTCGTCGCCACCGGATCGACTCTCGCCGTGCGGCAGCTGATGGCCTCCGACCATCAGGACTCACCGCTGGTCGAGATGTCTCCGCGCTTCGACGTCAATGACGTCTACGCGTTCCCGTCACCCGAAAACTCGGCCAACACCGTGCTGGTGCTCGGCACCGCCTCGCCGCTGACGCCGGCCAACACGCCCAGCTTCACCTTCGGCAGCAAGGATCAGCAGCTGTACCAGATCAAGGTGGACAACACCGGTGATGCGCGCGAAGACCTCGTCTTCCAGTTCACGTTTACCGGCCCGGTCGGCAAGCAGAAGGTCACCATGCGTGGCCCGTACAAGCCGAATGACGTCGGCACCATCAACACGCTGGTCGGCGGCAAGCAGATCAAGGGCTACACCAACACCGTCATCACCAGCGGCGACGTGAAGCTGTTCGCCGGCCCGCGCGACGATCCGTTCTTCATCGATCTGGAAGCGTTCTTCCGCATCCTGCCCGACCGCAAGCCCGAGGCCGGCCCGCTGTCCACCATCACGCAGGGTCCGCTGACGTTCCGTCCGGTCGGCTCGGCCGTGGACTTCCTGCGCGGCATCAACGACATGGCGATCGTGGTCGAGGTGCCGACGGCGATGCTGACCAATGCCGCCACCAAGGGCCG
>JANMON010000292.1:0-3525 GCA_031369265.1 Gemmatimonadaceae bacterium
ACTCGATGAGTCGATTCAGCATCGCATCATCTCGGCCGGTGTCCGGAGTGGGCGGCGGATGTATCTGACGAGTTCGCGCGCTCTGGCGAACGTGTCGGCCGCGCCGGCGGCTTTGGTGACGTCTTCGGCGCCGCCGTCGGCGGTATCGTCATCTCCATCCCCGGCATGTCGCCCATGCCGCCGAGCGCCGTTCCAAGGCTCGATTCCGCGTCCACCAGAAAGGTCGCCGAGGCCACCACCGTATCGCCGAGCTGCAGGCCGCGCATCACCTGAATGCGCTCCGCCGTTGCCGCCCCGAGCGTGACGGTACGCGGTTCCAGCTGTCCGTCACTGCGGCGAACGAATACCAGCTGACGCTCACCCGTCACGAGGACTGCGCCGCGAGGTACCGTCAGCACGGCCGCTCGTGCCGAGCCGGTGATGTTCACCGTGGCGTACATGCCCGGCTTGAGGCGCATTCCCGTATTGGTCACCTGCGCGCGAACCCGTGCCGTCCGTGTCTCCGCTGTCAGGGTCGGATAGATGTATGCGATGCGACCCGTCCATCGCTCACCGGGGTACGCGTCGAATTCCGCATCGACCACCTGACCGACCCGCAGACTGCGGAGATCCTGTTCGTACACCTCCGCTTCGATCCACACCGAACTCAGATCCGCCACGCGAAAGAGCGCATCGCCGGCCATGACTCGCTGTCCCTCGGTCACCGCCTTCTCCGTGACCACGCCCGCCGCGCTCGCTCGAAGCGTGAGCGTCCGCTGCACCTGCCCCGTCCGTTCAACGCGCGCGATGTCGTCCGCGGAGATGTCCCAGTAGGCGAGTCGACGACGCGCTGAGACGAGCAGATCATCGGCACCGGACCGCGTCTCCGACGTGGCCTCGGCGACCTCGCCGGAGAGCCGCTTCGCCAGCAGCAGTTCCTCCTGTGCGCTCACCAGCATCGGCGAGAAGATCGCGAGCAACGGATCGCCGCCGCGCACCTCGCGACCAGTGAAGTTCACGTACAGCCGTTCCACCCAACCATCGACCTTCGGTGAGATGGTGCGCACGCGCGTCTCATCCACCACCACCTGCCCGGCCGCGCGGATGTGTCCGGAGAGCTCCTCGAGCGTGACCGCTGCGAATGTGACGCCGATGCGGCGCGCCTGATCCGTACTCAACATCACTGGGGCCGCACTGTCGGCGCCGCGCACCATCGCCGAGTGATCCTCGCCGACGGCTTCGGGCGACGATGGCGTTCGCGAAACCCACCACGTCACGCCGAGCGCCGCAATCGGCAGCAACACGACGGCCACGATGCGTATCACGCGCCAGCGTGGGGTGCGTTGTTCGGGGGTGACTGACGCATCCGTCCCTTTGTCCGGCATCAGCGGTACCCTCCATCACGCGGCGGGGGTATGCGGCGCGGTGAGATCGGTGGCACCCCCACGAGCGGCCGGCCCACGATCATCTCGAGTTCGGCCCACGCGCGCCCTTCCGCAGCGTCGAGGGCGAGCAGTTCCTGCCGGTAGCGGTTCACTGCCATGCGGTTGTCGATGACGGTCATGAAATCCACGCCACCGGTGCGATACGACGAGAGCGACGAGGTCGTGGCAGCCTCCGCCTGCGGCAGGATGCTGGAGCGGTAGAGCACACGGAGTCGGCGCGCACTGGTGAGCGCGGCACGCACCTCCGTCAGGCGGCTGCGCGTATCGGCACGCATCGCAATCAGTTCTGCTTCCGCCATCGCGCGCATCGCCACGCTTTCCTGGCGCATCCGGAGCTGTCGCGATCTGGCGAAAACGGGCAGCGATGCCCCAGCCATGAGGCTACCCATGCGGTCGATGCCCATCGGCATCCGGCGCTGGCCGTATTGCACGCCGAGCTGCAAGTCCGGCCAGAGTTCGCGGCGCGCCAGGATCACATCTGCGGCTGCGGCTCGTACGTCGGCCGCTCCCGCCGCAAGCATTGGCTGCGTTTCGGATGCCGCCGGCACGAGTGTCTCCACGCTCGGCACCTCGTCGGGAAAGGATGGAAGTACCGAACGCCCGGCTACGGCGTCGGGGGAGGTGTCTGCAGCCGCCGCCAGCCGCGCACTCGCGCCCTCGAGCATGGCCTCCATCCGCACGATCTCCTCATCCATCCGGGCGATCTCGACGCGGGCCCGGAGCACGTCGGCCTGTCGACCGTCCCCGACGCGATACATGGCGGTAGACACAGCCGCCACATCCTCGAGCAGCCGCCGCGTCTGGCGCGCGATCGTCAGCGCACCATCGAACTGGTAGCGTTCGTAGAACGCCATCGCGGCCGCCGACCGCGCCGTCCACAGCGCATCCGAAGCACGTGCGTGCACCGCATCAGCGCGCGCGCGGGCTGCGCGGCCGGCAGCCGACAGTTTCCCGGGAATCGGGAGCATCTGCATCAGCTGCAACTGCACCATGCCGAGCGCCTCATCGGGCTGGAGCGAGGGCAGCGAGTAGTTCATGAAACCCAACTGCAGTTCGGGATCGGGCGGACGCCGCGCGCCAGGGACCCGTGCATCAGCGGCGCGCGCGAGCGCCTTGGCGGCCTGGACGCGTGGACTTCGACGCGCGACCAGTGCATACACCGAGTCCAGCGTCAGCGCCGACGGAGCACTCTCCAGCGCCGGCACGACCTGGGCGCCTACCGGCGTGCCAGTCACCGTCGCGATGAGGATCACGCCACAGGCTCGTGCCACCGACAGCCGGGACCATGCGCCGCAATGGCGTCGCGGTACCCTCACAGATTCCACGCTGGTCGGACGCCAGTGGTGGAGCACGCCGTTCTCATCCGACACGTGGATCACCTCGATGGGAGTACGGCTGCCGGCACGACGCGGCACCGCGCGAGTTGACCGGGACATCAACGTGTCGTGTGCACTCCTCTGGTGCCCATGTTCACGATACCTCCACACGACGATCCACTGTGTCGGGGTTTCGACGGGTCCGTGTCCGTGTTCGCCTGACACGCAACACTCGGCGTCAGGCGCGTCGCCGTCGCGATTCCGCGCTGCGGCGTGTTCGAGGCGACCGCGCTCACAACGCCGTGCGACGAAGGAGCTGCGCATTGATGGCCACGATGATCGTGCTCAGTGACATCAGGACCGCCGCAATCGCCGGCGTCAGGAGAATGCCCCACGGCGCGAGGGCACCCGCCGCCAGTGGAATCGCCACCACGTTGTAGCCGGCTGCCCACCAGAGATTCTGGATCATCTTGCGGTAGCTCGCTCGCGACAGGGCGATGATCCGTGGAATGTCGCGCGGGTCGCTCCGCACCAGCACCACATCGCCGGCTTCCACGGCGACATCCGTCCCCGCCCCGATGGCGATGCCGACATCGGCAGTGACGAGCGCCGGCGCGTCGTTGACGCCATCACCGATCATGGCGACGCGCTTGCCAGCCTGTTGCAACCGCTCGATATGCGCAGCCTTCTCGTCCGGGAGCACCTGCGCCAGCACCGTGTCGATCTGCAGTTCCTTGGCCACCGAGTCCGCGACGGCCTGCGCGTCGCCGGTCATCATCACCACC
>JANMON010000310.1:0-5863 GCA_031369265.1 Gemmatimonadaceae bacterium
GCATTGAAGCCGGCCGTGCTCTGCTGCGCCGTGGCGCCTTCGTTCCAGACGACCTTCAGCTTGGTGCGCGCCGACTTGGCCGCCCACCAGGTGTCGGCCAGGATCGCGACGCCGCCCAGCAAGCCTTCCAGCGCCGTGCCGCCCGGCTGCACGATGAAGGCGTTCTTCACGCCCGGCAGCGCCTTGATCTCGTCGATGTTGGCGCTGGTGACCGTGCCACCGAACACCGCGCACTTCTCGTACACGGCGTAGAGCATGCCCGGCACCGTCACGTCGATGCCGAACAATGGCTGGCCGGTGACCACCTTGTGGTTGTCCACGCCGCCGATCGCACGCCCGATGATCTTGAAGTCCTTCGGGTTCTTGAGCGCGACGGTGGCAAGATCGGGCGCCGTCAGCGCCGATGCGGCGGTGGCCAGCGTGCCATACGCCGCCTGTCGGTTCGAGGCGCGGTGATACACGACGCCCGACGCGGTGGTGCACTCGGCGGCCGGCACATTCCACGACTGCGCGGCGGCGGCCACCAGCATCTGCCGGCCGGCGGCACCGGCGCGGCGCAGCGGCTCCCAGTTCACCGGCGTCGCGGTGCTGCCACCAGCCACCTGCCGCCCGTACTTCGCCTGGTCGCTCATTGCCTGCTCGATCGTGATCTGGCTCCAGTCCACGTCCAGTTCTTCCGCGATCAGCATCGGCAGCATGGTCTTGATGCCCTGGCCGACCTCGGGATTCTTGGCCATGATCGTCACCTTGCCATCCGTCGAGATGCGGATGAAGGCGTTGGGCGAGAAGGCGTCGGCGGTGGGCGCCAGGTCGGCGGCGTGCAGCACGCCATCGCGGCCGAAGTCGAGCCAGGTGCCGAGCAGCAGGCCACCGCCAATGACGGAGGTGACGCGCAGGAACTCGCGGCGGGGCAGTGTGGTGTCGAGTGACATCAGCGGGTCCCCCCGGCTTCGGTGGTGGTGCGAGTGGTGCCGGCCGCGCGATGGATGCCTTCGCGGATGCGCGTGTAGGTGGCGCAGCGACAGAGGTTACCGTTCATCGCGGTATCGATCTGCGCGTCGGTCGGCTTGGGCGTCTTCGCGAGGAGCGCGGCGGCGCTCATCAGCTGGCCGGCCTGGCAGTACCCGCACTGCGGCACGTCCAGCTCTTCCCACGCCTTCTGCAGCGCGTGCGTGCCTTCCGGCGACAGCCCTTCGATGGTCGTGATCCTGGTGCCCTGCAGCCCGGCGGCCGGCATCTGGCAGGACCGGACGGGCGCGCCATTGAGGTGCACGGTGCAGGCACCGCACTGGCCGATCCCGCAGCCGAACTTGCTCCCCTTGAGGTCCAGCACGTCGCGCAGCACCCAGAGCAGGGGCATGTCGGCGGGGACGTCGACGGTTCGGGATGTTCCGTTGACAGTGAACGTGACCGGCATGGCGCGGGCTCCTGAGAGGGTCAGTTGGTAAAGATCGCCCCGGGCGAGGTCGCTGGCAACGCGAGGCCCCGGTTCGACACGGGCCCTCGGGCCAGGTTCCGCTTGCTGGAGGCCCTGCAAGGTCTGCGTGGTGGAGGCTCCTGAAGGTCAACGGCGGTCGCGCCGCGCTTGCGGCGCGATGCCGTTGACCGTCGGGTCGCAACTGAACGCGCTAGCGGCGCGACGCCGTTGACGTTCCGAACGCAACTGAACGGTCGTGCGGCGCGATGCAGTTGACCGTCGGATCGCGATCGAACGCGCGTGCGGCGCGATGCTGTTGACCTGGCGATCAGCGGTGAACGACCGTCGAGAGATCCGATTGCGAGATGACGCCGTTTGAGGGTGCGCCACGTCCGCGCCAACAACCCTCGAATCGGAGTGCCCGTGCGTACCGCCGCCATTCTTTCTGCCTCTTTGATCGCCATCGCCACCGCATGCACCAGCGATGGCGGCACGACCGCCCCGGACGTCGCCCTCCGCACACAGACGACCGTCGATGCCGGGAACGATCAGGGCGGTGCCGTCTACGTGCTGACGAATGACGTCAACGCCAACGCCATCCTCACCTACCCCCGCAACAGCAGCGGACGACTGGGCGTGCCCGCGCGGTTTCCCACCGGCGGTCGCGGGACTGGCGGTGGGCTGGGCAATCAGTACGGACTCGTGCTCGAGGACGACATGCTCTTCGGTGTGAATGCCGGCAGCAACGAGATCTCGTCGTTCCGCCTCGATGGTGCGTCGCTGCGCCAGGCAGATCGCGTCTCGTCCAACGGCGATCTGCCGATCAGCATCGCCGTGCACGACAAGCTGCTGTACGTGCTGAACGATGGTCCGAACGCCAACATTACCGGCTTCCGCGTGTCACCCGATGGTCGCCTGATTCCGATCAACGGTTCCACGCGTGCCCGCAGTGCACCGGCCGGCGCCATCGATGGCGCGCAGATCAGCTTCGCGCCCGACGGCCAGTCCCTGGTGGTCACGGAGAAGGCTGCCAATATCCTCGTCACGTACCCCGTGCTGGCCAACGGGCGAACCGGCGATCCGCGCATCACGAACTCCAGCGGTGCCACCCCGTTCGGCTTCGACTTCGCCAGTAATGGATCGTTGGTCGTCTCGGAGGCGGTGGGAGCAGCCGCCGGTCGAAGCACCGTCTCGTCGTACCGTGTCGATGGCGCGTCCAACCTTTCGCTCGTCACCGGCTCCGTGGCCAACGGCGGGTCCGCAGTCTGCTGGATCGTGGTCAGCCGCGACGGCCGCACCGCCTATGCCGCCAACACCGGCAGTGGCACCGTCAGCACCTTCGCACTCGGTTCTTCAGGAGCGCTGTCGCTGATCAATCCCACCGCCGGCGCCGTCGGTGCCGGTAGCTCGCCCAGCGACATGGGCCTCAGCGATGGTGACCGCTTCCTGTATGTGCGCAGCGGCGCCACCAATGCCATCGTCGCCTTCGAGACCAGGGCCAACGGCACCCTCACGCCATTGCAGACGTTGACGGGCATCCCGACGGGCGCCAACGGGATCGCGGTCCGCTGATGCCGACCGCCGGCGTGCCGTCGCTCAGCCTGCATCGTGACGGCACGCCGGACTCGTCGTCGCCTGCGGCGCGGGAGGCCGCACTGCGCGGACGGATCGTGGAGCGTGACGAGCGCGCGCTGGCCGAGTTGATCACCGCCACCACGCCCTGGCTGTTGGGCGTGGCGCGCGGGATGTTGCATGACACCGACGATGCCGAGGATGTCGTGATGGAGGTGTTCCGCACACTCTGGAACACCCTCGACGGCGGCGGCGATGGCGCGACGGGCCTGATGCCGCTCCTGTTGCGCATGACACGACAGCGGGCTATCGACCGGCTTCGCCAGCGCACTCGCGGCGTCCGATTGGTGGAAGCGCTGTCGCCCGGCGAACAGGCACGGTCGGCCGTGGCACCGGTCGAACCCAATGAAGCGGCGCAGGCGGGGTGGCATATTCATCGGCGCGTCCACGCCGCACTCGGTGCTCTGCCCGACGACCAGCGGTCGGCTGTCATGCTGGCCTACTTCGAGGGACTGGCGCAGTCCGAGATCGCGGCCCGACTCGGCGTGCCGCTCGGCACCGTCAAGACCAGGCTGCGGCTCGCGTTCGGCAAACTTCGCACGACCCTCGCCCCACTGAAGGATTGGGTTCCATGACTGCGCACGAGTGGTTCATCGAACATCGCACCGAGTACGCGGCACGCGTGCTGGATGCCGAGGAGTCGGCCGCCTTCGCCGCGCACCTGGCGCACTGTGATGCCTGCCGCAGCGCCGTGGCGCGGATCGAGGCGGAACTGGAGTGGCTGCCGATGGGCGCCACACCGGTGGCACCGCGTCCCGAGTTCGAGGGGCGGGTGTTGGCGCACGCCATCGGACGGTCGGCGTCGCCGTGGCGTCGATGGGCGCTCCCGATCGGCATCGCCGCATCGCTGGTCTCGGGCCTGGCAGGATGGCAGATCGGTCAGGCGAAGGCCGTCGCCACACCGCCGTCAGTCGCCGCCGTGGTCACCGACACCACCGGGCGGGCGCAGTTGGCCGCGTTGCGCGACACACTCTCGATCATGCGCACCGCCGCGCGGGTGATGCAGGCGACGATCACGATGCAGGGCAAGGAAGGCGGCATGGTGATCTTCGCCGACCCGGTCACGCATCGCTGGAACGTGGTCGTGCACGGGTTGCCGAAGGCACCGGTGGACGGTCGTTACCAGTTCTGGTTCATCCGCTCCGACGGCATGGTGCGCGGCGCGGAGGTGCAGGTCGATCCGACGCGGCCGATGATCTTCACCACCGGCATGCCGCCGGGCGATGGCGAGATCCTTGGCGCCGCACTCACCATCGAGCCGATGGAAGGGCAGAGTGCGTCACCGCAGGGGCGGGAGCTGGCGCACGTGATGTTGTAGCGCCGCTCCTTGCCGCGTTGGTCATGCCAGCGCGCCCTCCACGAACTCGGGCGACATCAGCCCGCGCAGCGAACTCCCGTGCGCGTCATGCACCGCCCGCGACTCGTTCACCAGTTCCAGCGCCGTCTTGTCGCATGGTGGCAGGGCTCGATCAGCGACGCCAAGCGGTGTCACCCGCTGCCCCCACTTCACTACCAGCGAGCAGTACGTCAGCCCGCCGCCGAAGGCCGGCATCAGGATGTGTGCACCCGGCGTCACGCGGCCGTCTTCCAGCGCTTCCACCAGGGCCACCGGCACCGTCGCGGCACTCATGTTCCCGTACTTGTGCACGGTCACCATGACGCGCTCCATCGGGATGCCGCTGTACTTCGCCACCGACTCGATGATCCGCAGGTTGGCCTGGTGCGGCACCACCAGGTCGATCTGCTCCGGCGTCAGCTGGCAGGTCGCCATCACGCTCCGTGACGCCTCGGCCATCGCCTGCACCGCGCGCTTGAAGATCACCTGCCCATCGAAGTCCCAGATCGTGTCGCCGAAGCGCACGTCCTTGTTCGCGTAGCAGAGCCCCAGCCCGCGGACCCGCAGCGTCTCGCGTGCCTCGGCGTCGCATCCCAGCACGGTGCCGATCAGGCCTGACTCCTCGTCGCTGGCCTGCAGCACCACCGCCGCCGCCCCGTCGCCGAACAGCACCGCCACGTTACGGTTGCTCCAGTCCATGAAGCGGCTGATCAGCTCCACCCCGATCACCACCGCGTTCTTCACCATGCCGCTGCGGATCATCGCGGTGGCAGTGGCCAGCCCGTAGCAGAAGCTGGTGCAGGCGGTGTTGACGTCCATCGCGGCGGCCCGCGTCGCACCCAGCGCGATCTGCACGCCCGAAGCGCTGTTCGGCACCCCTTCGTCGTTACTGCAGCTACCGTAGATGATCAGCTCCACGTCCGCACCATCCAGCCCGGCACAGGCCAGGGCCTGCGCTGCCGCCACCACCGACATCTCGATCGCGCTCACATGCGACACCCGCCGTTCCTGCATGCCGGTGCGCGACGTGATCCACTCGTCGGACGTGTCGAGGAAGGTGGAGAGGTCGGCGTTGGTCAGGATGGCGGGGGGCATGCACTTCCCCCATCCCGTGATGGCTGCGTAGGTCATTGGCACTCTCAATCGTCTGGCGGCACGAACCGCGGAAGTGTCAGCAACAGTACCGACCGGGACAGCGAAGGGCGATGGGTGGCATCACTGGTCACTCGATCGCGAGCAGCTCCATCGGTAGCGCATCGCGGGCCCGTACTGCCGCTTCGTAGGGACCCAGCAGGTGGGCGATGCTGTTGGCGTAGTAGCTCACCAGCTCGCGGCCCCGCGGCAGCACCAGGTAGCTGTCGTGCTGGACCAGCAGCACATGCCGCATCTCGAGCATCTTCAACGCCAGTGCCAGCGTCTCCGTCACGTCGCGATCGGCCCGCACCACGCGCGCGTTCAGCTCCACCAGCTCGTCGCGC
>JANMON010000316.1:0-2793 GCA_031369265.1 Gemmatimonadaceae bacterium
TCGGACATGAAGTGGTTGGCTCCAGACTGCGCGGAATGGTTGGCTCGCCGCGCCGAGGCTAGGGAATTTCGTGGACCTTTTTCAGGCCGGCGAAATGCGAACCGTGGAACCTAGCCTGCCTATGAGGACGGGTCAATGCGACCGCCCACCCTGCGCCCTAGGCGTCGCCGCCCTCGGTGCCCCGCTCCAGCGCGGCCCGGGCCAACGCCACGATCCTGGCGACCTGATCCGCCTGGGTCAGGTACGTCGTGTCGAGCAGGATGGCATCCCGGGCCTGCACCGTCTGGGTCTGGTCGGCCGCGT
The DNA here is from genome assembly GCA_031369265.1 of Gemmatimonadaceae bacterium. Classification (GTDB taxonomy): domain Bacteria; phylum Gemmatimonadota; class Gemmatimonadetes; order Gemmatimonadales; family Gemmatimonadaceae; genus JACMLX01. The sequence continues at coordinate 304 of JANMON010000316.1, forward strand.
CTCGGCGCACCAGCAACTCCGTCTCCTCGGCGATCTCATCGTCCGCCGGCGACCGACCCAGGCGCTGCTGCAGTCGGCGGCGCGCCCGCTCCCACGGGTCGGCGATCAGGAAGATCTTGAGCGTCGCATCGGGAAAGACGGCCGTCCCAATGTCGCGTCCATCCACCACCACCGCCGTGGTCCGGGCGGCGGCGCGCACCTGCTCGTTCACCCAGGCCCGCGCCTCGGGCATGCTGGCCACGGTCGACACGCCCGCCGTGACGTCCGACTGGCGCAGGCGATCGTCGTCCCGTACGCCATCCAGCAACGCCACGAACGTGCGTTCGCCCGGCACCATCGTGATGCGCGAACCACCCGCGAGCACGTCGGCCACGGTCCACACCGAAGGTTCCGGGCTCACCTCCAGCGCCAGCGCCGTCAGTGCGCGATACAGCGCGCCGCTGTCCACGTGATGGATACCCAGCTGACGCGCCACCCACTGCGCGGTGCTCGACTTGCCGGATGCCGCCGGGCCGTCGATCGCAATCACCAGTGGCCGCGCGCTCATCGCGGCGCCTGCAAGGATGAGAGCAGGGGCCAGAAGCCGGGGAACGAGACGTCGACGCAGCCCAGATCATCCACCTGCACGTCGTTGCCGGGCAACGCACCGAGCACGCCGAATGCCATCGCGATGCGATGATCGGCATGCGTCACGACGCTGCCCGACAACCGACGCGATCCGCCACGAATCACCATGCCATCCGGCAGCTCATCCGCGTCGGCACCGATGACACGCAGGTTCGACACCACCGCTGCGATGCGATCGCTTTCCTTCACACGCAACTCGGCGGCGTCGGTGATCCGCGTCTCGCCTTCGGCGCAGGCAGCCAGGCAGGCGAGGATCGGGATCTCGTCGATCAGCGCCGGGATCTCGGCGCCACCGATGTGCACACCGCGCAAGCCGGCCGCCGGCGCCACGTGGATGTCGGCCACCGGTTCGCCGCCGATCTGGCGTTCGTTCGCGAACGAGAGCGTGACACCCATCCGCTGCAGTACGTCGAATGCACCGCTCCGCGTCTCGTTGATGCCGACGTTCACGATCTCCAGTGGCTGCCCCTGCAACACCGCGCTGGCGATCAGGAACAGCGCCGAGGAGGGATCACCTGGCACCGTGAAGTCGAGCGGTGCGAGCTGATCGACGGGATCGAGCAGCACCGCATCCTCGGTGACGATGACCGGTGCGCCGAGTGCAGCCAGCATCCGTTCGGTGTGATCACGGGAGCGTGTCGGTTCCTGCACACGCGCCGACCGTCCGGCCACCAGCGCCGCCAGCAGGATCGCACTCTTGACCTGCGCGCTGGCGGTGGGACTGACCCAGTCGATGTCGCGCAGGTCGCTTCCCTGCACCGTCATAGGCAGGCCGTCGTCGGCCGCGAAGCTGAACGAGGCACCCATCTGCGTCAGCGGTCGCGCGATGCGGCGCATCGGTCGTCGGCTGAGGCTCGCATCGCCAGTGAACGTGGCGCGCATGGCATGCCCCGCCACCACTCCCGCCATCAAGCGCGTGGTGGTGCCGCTATTGCCGCAATCGAGGTCGCGCGACGGCACACGCAAGCCACGGCGTCCAAGGCCGGCGATGCGCAGCGTGTCCGCACCGTCCCACGTCAGCGGCACGGTCACGCCGAGCGCCTGCAGCACGCCGGCCGTGCTTCGCACATCGGCCGAGGGTAGCACGCCACGCAGCGTGCTCTCGCCGGTGGCGAGGGCGGCGAACATCAGGGCTCGGTGCGAGAGCGACTTGTCGCCCGGCACCGCCACGCGGCGCACGGTGCTCACCGCAGCCACGCTTCCAGCGTGGTGGCGAGATCGGTCTTGTCGTCGCGGTACTTCACGATCACGGGCGTCTGCAGCGACAGCCCTTCGGCTTCAGCGTACGCGCCGCGCATCCGTCGTGCACCGGGGACCACGACCGCGTCGGCGGGAATCACCAGCGGCTGCGTCGCCGAGCCGCGATAGACGCACTCCTTGACCAGGTCGAACACCGGTGTGCCGCGGGTGAGCACCACACCGGCGCCCAGCACGGCACCCTGGCGCACCACCGTGCCTTCGTACACGCCGCAATTCCCGCCTACCACCACGTCGTCCTCGATCACCACCGGTGAGGCGTTGATCGGTTCCAGCACCCCGCCGATCTGCGCCGCGGCACTGAGGTGCACGCGTGCGCCGATCTGTGCACAGCTGCCCACCAGTGCATGCGAATCGATCATCGTGCCAGCGCCGACCCAACTGCCGACGTTCACGTACATCGGCGGCATGCAGACCACACCGGGCGACAGGTAGGCGCCGCGTCGCACGGTGCTGCCTCCCGGCACGACACGCACACCATCCGTGAGCGCGAACTGGCGCGGCGGCATGGTGTCCTTGTCGAGGAAACTGAAGCCGCGCGGGGAACACTGCGGCGAGAGGTCCACGATCTGGCCGAGCCGGAACGCGAGCAGGATGCCCTGCTTC
>JANMON010000323.1:0-10382 GCA_031369265.1 Gemmatimonadaceae bacterium
GTCAGCGTCGGCACCAGCATGAAGTGCTGGTGCACCATGCCCACGCCGGCCGCGATCGCGTCGGCCGTGGACCATCCCGTCACATCGCGCCCGAACACTTCCACCCGCCCGCCGTCGGGCGCGAACATACCGCTCAGCACCCGCAGCAGCGTGCTCTTGCCGGCGCCGTTCTCGCCCACCACGGCGTGGATTTCGCCCACGTCCACGCTCAGCGAGGCATCGCTGTTGGCTCGCACCGGTCCGAAGCACTTCTGCACTCCGCTCATCCGCACCGCGGGTTGCTGCCCCTGCGCCGGATGGCTCACGAGCGCGTGCTCGGCACTTTGATGCGTCCGCTGATGATTTCACGCTCGATCTCGAGCAGTCGCGTGCGCACGCTGTCGGGGATCAGGGCGCGGTTGTTGGCGTCGTAGATGTAACCGACGCCCTTTTCCTTCAGGCCGTACGAATAGATGCCGCCCTCGAAGGTGCCCTCCTTCACGCGGCGGATCGTGTCGTACACCGATGCACTCACGCCCTTCACCATCGACGTCAGCACGAAGCCCGGCGCCTCGGAATACTGGTCGGCGTCCACGCCGATGCCGTAGTGGCCCGACCCCATCGCGCGCGCCGCCTCGAACATGCCGAGGCCCGTCGACCCGCTGGCGTGGAAGATCACCTTCACGCCCTGCTGGTACTGCGACAGCGCCAGTTCCTTGCCCTTGCTCGGGTTGCGGAACGCTTCCGGAGTCACGCCGGCGTACTGCGCGATCACCGTGCAGTCCTTGCAGACGTAGGCCACGCCGGCCTTGTAGCCGGCCTCGAACTTGTGGATCAGCGGAATGTCCATGCCGCCGAGGAAGCCGACTTTCTTCGAGCCGCCGACCAGCGCGGCCATCGCGCCAACCAGGAACGAGCCTTCTTCCTCGCGGAACTTGAGCGCGGCCACGTTCGGCGGTGGTGGAATCGCGGCGCCGGTGCTGTCGGTGCCGACCGAGAAGTCGACGCCGGCGAAGTTCACGTCGGGGTATTCGCGCGCCAGCTCCACCAGGTCGTCGGTGAAGATGAACCCGACGCCGATCACCAGTGCGCGGCGCTCCGAAGCCAGGAGGCGCAGTCCCGCCTCACGATCCGACCCGTCGCCAGGTTCGATGAACTGGACCTGCGCCTGCAGGCGTCGCGTGGCCGAGTCCGCGCCGAGGTAGGCGCCGTCGTTGAACGACTTGTCGCCGCGGCCGCCCATGTCGAACACCACGCCCACGGATGGGCCGTCGCCAGCGGACTCGGCTGGAGGTGCGGTCGAGGGCTGGACGAACAGCATGGCGCCGTGGGCGACGGTGAGGACGGCCAGGGCGGCGAAGAGGGAGCGCATGAGCCGGGAAAGGTCGTCAGCGCGGATGGGTGCGGCAAGCGAGACAGACAGTCCGCGAGACCGCGCATGGACTTGCCCGGTGTGGTGGCGCGCTCCAGCTTCCGCCGCGGCCGAGCTGCCGAGCCGATGCACGTCGGCATCCGTCGCGGCGCGGGGCACTGGTTCAGCTCACGCCTGTCACTTGCAATCCACCCGGATTCCCGATGGTGCTCCTCCCGCCGCTCCGCCGTCGACCTTCGCGCCGCGGCGCCGCACTCGTTTCACTGTCGCTCTCCGCACTGCTGACCGGGTGTTATGCGTACCGCGCCACGCCACCGGGTGCCCTCACCACGGGTGCCGACGTGCGCTTGCAGCTGACGCCTGAGGGCACCGCGACGCTGACCGAGTCGTCGGGCCTGCGGCTCCAGACGATGCAAGGGTCGCTGCAGGGCGTGCGCTCCGACGGCGCGCTGATGGTCTTGCCGGGCGATGTCACCACCATCGATGGCGACTCGCTGCCGTGGCGGCGCGGTGTGCTGGCGGTGCCGGTGCAGGCACTCGCGTCCACCCAGCAACGCACGCTCGATCGACGACGCACGATGGGATTTGCCGGTGTCATGGCCGGCGTCTTCACCGGCGCCGTCTACTTCACCTTGCGCAGCATCTGGGGCCGTGGCGGCAACACGGTAGGCTCGGGACCGGGTACGCCGGAGTAACCGGCTCACGCACGAGTGACCGCGAACGGCACGCGTCGATGAGACGCAGGCAACGCTGCATTGCCGACGCACTCGCTTGCCTCGCGTGACGGCCTGGTACATACTCGCACCACTCGAGCGCACGCTGGCTCCTGCCGTTGCCGTACGACATGCCCTGCACTGATCAATCAGCCGAGCGTCGCGAGTCCTGCGCGCCCTGATGCGACTTCTGTGTTCCTGCCCGCCGCCGTCAGGCGGGTTTGTGTTGTCGGACCAACATCGGTGAGGTGCGGATGACGGCGTCGTATGTGTGGGGAAGGGTGCGTCCAGCAGCGGTGTTCGTGGCCGCGGTGCTGGCGCTCAGTGCCCAACGGGCAGAGGGACAGACGGCCACCGTGCGCGGCACGGTCACCACCATCTCCGGTCAGCCAGTACCCAACGCCCAGGTGTTCGTGGTGCGCAACACGCTCGGCACCCAGACCGGGGCTGACGGTACGTACAGCATCGCGCGCATCCCGGCCGGCGTCACCACGATCCGGGCCCGCGCCATCGGCTACGAATCGATGGAGCGCACCGTCACCCTCTCGGCGGGTCAGACGCTGACGGTGGATTTCTCGATCAAGTCATCACCCGTCTCGCTGGACCAGGTGGTCGTCACCGGCACCGCCGGCTCGGCCCGCAAGCGCGAGGTCGGCAACTCCATCTCGCAGGTCAGCACCGCTGACCTGCCGGAAGTGCCCACCAACGTGTCCAACCTGCTCGCCGGCCGCGTGGCTGGTGTGCAGATCTCCGGCGGCACCGGCAACTCGGGCTCGGGCAGCGCGATCCGGTTGCGCGGCGCGACGTCGCTGGCGCTCAGCAACCAGCCGCTGATCTACGTCGACGGCGTGCGCACCCGCTCCGACGAGTATCCGCGCAACGGCATCTTTCAGGGTGCCACCCAGCGCGGCGCGAACTCGTACGGCAGTCCGCTTAACGACATCAATCCCGACGACATCGAGCGCATCGAGGTCGTGAAGGGCGCCGCGGCCACCACGCTGTTCGGCACCGATGCCGCCGCCGGCGTGATCCAGATCTTCACCAAGCGCGGGTCGGGCGGCGCGCCGAAGTGGACCACCCAGGTGAACTCCGGCTTTGCCAAGCTGCAGAAGTTCGGAATGGGTGACGCACCGCTGCTGTACATGGATCCGTTCGTGCGCAACGGGGCGCGGCTCGGGCTGCAGGCGCAGGTGGCCGGTGGCACGCAGAACAACGTGCGCTACCTGTTCTCGTTCGGCGCCGACAACACCGACGGCGTTCTCCAGCTGGACAACGAACGCAAGTACCAGCTGCGCGCGAACGTGGACTTCCAGCCGCTCAAGCGGATGCAGTTCAGCTGGAACTCGTCATATACGACGAACCTCATCACGCAGACGCCCGCCGGCAACAACGCGCAGGGCGTCACGCTGAACGCCTTCCGCCGCGACCGCAACTACTTCGGCAACGCCAATCCGGACACGATCAAGCTGGTGTACGGGCAGCGACTGACGAGCAACATCGATCGCCTGTTGATGGGCGCCACCACCACCTGGACGCCGCTCGACAACTTCTCCAGCCGCCTGGTGATCGGCCTCGATCGCTCGAGCCTCGAAAACCGCAACGTGCGCCCGTACGGGTTCCCGGGCGCGGTGCTCGGCATCATCCAGAACCAGGTCTGGCAGAACAAGATCCTCAGCTTCGACTGGGCCAACAATCTCGAGCTGCGCGCCGGCAAGGACTTCCGCACCACGCTCTCCGCCGGCACGCAGTACATCAGTTCGCGCGTGGGCGACGTGGTGGCGTATTCGGAGAACTATCCGGCACCCACCAGCCCCACGGTGGCGTCCGGGTCGTTGCGCAACGCCGACGAGAACCGGCTCAAGAACATCACCGGTGGTGCGTTCGGCCAGGCGTTGTTCGGCTTCAAGGATCGGTACTTCGTCACCGTCGGCGCCCGTGTCGATGGCAACAGTGCCTTCGGTGAGGACTTCGGGTTCCAGACGTATCCGAAGGCCAGCGCCTCGTGGGTGGTGTCGGACGAAGGATTCTGGAAGGAGAAGTTCGGCACGCTCAAGCTGCGCGCGGCCTATGGTGCGGCCGGCCGTGCCCCCACCGCCTTCGCCGCCGTGCAGACCTGGGATCCGGTGGGTTGGGGCACGTCACCGGCGGTGCGACCCCTCAACCTCGGCGACCCGAACCTCGGGCCCGAGCGGACGGTGGAGCGGGAGTTCGGCCTCGACCAGACGCTCTTCTCCGGGCGCCTCTCGGTGGACCTGACCTACTTCAAGGCCGTCACCTCCGACGCGCTCTTCTTCGTGCGCAACGTACCGTCGAGCGGTTTCCTCAACAGCTCCCTGTCCAACGCGGGCAAGATCCAGAAGAGTGGCATCGAGGCCGCCATCAACGCCACGCTGCTCGACCGGCGCAACCTCGCGATTCGTGCGGGACTGAACGTCAGCACCAACAAGAGCAAGGTGCTGAGCCTCGGTGGCTCGCCGGCATTCAGCGTCGGCAACTTCGGCTGGGTGATCGAGGGCCAGCCGGCACCGGTGATTCGCGGACGGTTGATCCGCAACGCCGATGAACTCGGCGCCGCGATCGACACCACCGTCAATCACACCTTCGGGCCGTCGCAGCCCACGCTGATCCTCTCGCCATCACTGAGCATCACGACCTGGAAGGGCATCAGCATCTCGGCCCGCGGCGAGTATCAGGGCGGTGCGTACATCGACGAAGACGCCTCGTTTCAGGCACTCTCGCGCTCCGTGCTCTGGCCGACCTGCGCCCGCGCCTATCCGGCACTGGCTGCCAGCCAGCCGGTGACGCCGCGCGAGCGACTGACCTGCGTGCCCGCCAATGCGCGCAACGACATGTTCATCTTCCCGGCCGACTTCTTCAAGATTCGCGACCTCACCGTGACGGTGCCACTCGGCAAGCTGATCCCCGGGACCACCAGCAGCTCCTTCGTGCTCACGGCGCAGAACTTCTTCCGCCGGAACTACGGCATGCCGCTGTTCGATCCCGAGATGTCGGGGAATGACGGGTTCAATTCCACCGTACGGTACATCTCGGAGCACATCCCTGCGCCCGCGATGTACCTCACCTCCCTGCGCATCTCGTTCTGAGGCCCGCGACCATGACGACGACTTCCCGCGCCCTCGTGCGCACGGCTCGCCTGGCCACGCTGGCACTGCTGAGCGCCTGCGACCTGAAGGTCACCAACCCCGGCCCGATTCAGGCCACTTTTCTCGAGAACGCATCGGCGCTCACCGCCATCGCCAACGGCGCTGGCCGCGATCTGGGCGAAGCGCTGAACTTTACCGCCTACACCGGTGCTGCCGTCACCAAGGAAGTGCTGCCGTCCGGATCGACGGCCGCCTTCGGCATCTCGGTGCGGCAGCAGCTCGGCGTGCTCGCGCGCGACGACGGCGACGACTGGTGGAACCAGGCGCAGCGCGCACGCTGGACTGCCGAATCGGGCGTCGAGCGCATCAAGCGTGTGCTCGGTGCCGCCTCCACCAACAGCGCCACCCTCGCGCAGGCGCTGATCTGGGTCGGGTATTCCAACCGGCACCTGGGCGAGAACTTCTGCGACGGCATCATCGACGGCGGACCGAAGCAGCCGTACACGATTTACCTCGAACGCGCCGAGGCTGCGTTCACCGAGGCGATCACGGTGGCCAACGCTGCCAGCAACACCACCCTGCGCGACGCGGCCATCGCCGGTCGTGCGTCGGTGCGTCTGCTGCGGAACAACCTCACCGGTGCCTCGGCCGACGCGGCGTCGATTTCCAACACGTTCGCGTATCGCATGCCGTACTTCGTGAACACGGTGGCGCAGTACAACCGCGTCTACTGGGCCTCGGCCAACCAGCCGTATCGCGCACACACGGTGTGGGGCACGTTCTACGAGCAGTATCGTCGGTCCACGCGCGATCCGCGTGTGCCATACGACTCCAGCCTGACGGTGCGCAACGGCGACGCGGCCGTGGCCAGCCTCGGCGGGCAGGTGCGCTGGTACTTCCAGACCAAGTATCCGGATCGCGCCACTTCGATCAACCTCGCGACCGGGTGGGAAATGCGATTGATCGAAGCCGAAGCGTTGCTGGTGGGTGGCGACGTGCCGGGTGCGATGACGAAGCTCAACGGACGCCGCGTGGCACTTGGCCTCACTCCATGGACCGCGGCCGATGCCACCGAAGCCTGGGTGGCGCTGAAGCGTGAGCGCGGCATCGAGTTGTGGCTGGAGTCACGTCGGTTGGGCGACCAGCGTCGCTGGGCGGCATTGAATCGTCCCGGCGTGTCGGACGACATGACGGGCCGTTCGCTCTGCTTTCCGATTCCGCTCTCAGAGCTGGAGACCAATCCGAATCTCGGCCTGACGCCGTAAGCGCTGGCTGTGGGCTGGACCGCCGCCGTACACCGCAACGGGTGCACGGCGGCGGTTTCGTTTTTACGGCGGTGGATCGGTGTGCGTGTTGGTTCGCGGACTCTGCAGCATGCGTTCATGGCCCCCTGATCCCTCGAAGGGCTTTCAAGGACGCTCACCCCATGACAGCCAAGCGGCGACCACTGCCGCGCTCGGTCGTAGACGGAGACGCCGCAATACCCCGCCGTGAGGATCGGGAATGCGTTACCACTCGCGCCGCCATGGACGTGGCGACGCGACGGGAATGGCGCGCAGGCACCTCGACTCCCAATATGTGGGTGCTCCGACCTTCTCACCGGTCACTCCGCCCATCACAGCATCACGGGCGAGCGAGGCCGCATGCACGAGCCAGTCGACAACTCTCGTCGCCTGCACGACACACGTGATGGTCACCACATCACGCGATGGATGCCACGGGTTCGCACTGCGGACGACACGCCGGTGCCGACCCTGCAGCGACGCGAACGCGCGCCCGTCGTTCCGCGCTGGCGACGCAACGCATCGGCGCAATTCCGATTCAGACCGGGGCACGCCTGTCCGTGCCGTCAGCGTACGCGCTGTTCACCCATCATTTCACGTGCCGAGTGAGGAGAGTCCCGATGACCACGATGGCTGCAGAGAAAGTCCTGAGCGATGACATGCTCACACGCTTCGCCGGTCGTGCTGCCATGTACGACCGCGAGAACCGGTTCGCACAGGAAGACTTCGACGAGTTGAAGGCCGCAGGGTATCTCGACCTGGCATTGCCGCCGGAGTTCGGCGGCGCCGGACTGCCGCTGAACCAGATCGTCCGCATGCAGCGCACGCTCGCCTACCACGCGGCACCTACGGCGCTGGCGGTGAACATGCACTTCTACTGGACCGGCATGTTCGCCGATCTCTGGCGCGCCGGAGACCACTCCGTGGAACCGTTCCTGCGCGACGCCGCGCACGGTGAAGTCTTCGCGGCCGGTCACGCCGAATCAGGCAACGACATCCCGTTACTGTTCTCCACGACCCGCGCCGAAAAGGTGGACGGCGGCTATCGCTTCCACGGGAGGAAGTCGTTCGGCAGCCTGGGGCCGGTGTGGACGCGCCTCGGCCTGCATGGCTTCGACACCAGCGATCCGAACGCACCAAAGGTCGTGCACGCGTTCATGGCGCGCGGCAGCGAAGGGTCACGCACCGTTCCAACCTGGGACGTGCTCGGCATGCGTGCCACCCAAAGCGATGACACCATGCTGGACGGCGTGTTCGTACCCGACGAACAGATCGCGCGCGTGGTGCCGGCCGGCGCCGCCGGTGTGGATGCGTTCGTACTCGGTATCCACGCCTGGGCGCTGCTCGGATTCGGCAATGTGTACTGCGGTCTGGCGCAGCGTGCCTTCGACATGGTGGTGGCGTCGGTGAAGAACAAGAAGTCGATGGCACTGACGCGGCCGATGTCGTATCACGCCGAGTATCAGCACACGATCGCCGACATGGCCATGCGGCTCGAGAGCATCAGTGCGCACCTCGATTGTGTCGCCAACGACTGGAGCAACGGGGTGGATCACGGGCCGGCCTGGGTGATCAAGCTCGTCTCGGCCAAGTACCACGCGGTGGAGAGCGCATGGCAGGTGGTGGACGACGGGCTGGACCTGCTCGGCGGATTCGGGATCTTCCGCAGTGCCGGGTACGAGCGGCTGTGGCGTGATGCGCGACTGGGTCGGCTGCATCCAGCCAACGCACACCTGGCGCACGAACTGGTGGGCAAGCTGAGCCTCGGCATCAATCCGGACGAGTTGCCGCGCTGGGGCTGAGTGCGGGTAGGCATCGGAATGGTGATGGTGGCAGCGATGTGAGGCGGTAGACTGCACCGAGGCGCTGCAGCGTCGGTGTATGTCTGCCCGTCGTTCATCACTTTCCCGCGCGGAACACTTTGTATGGCCACACGTCCCGCCGCACGCGACAACTGGACCATCGACAGGCTGTACGCGCTGCCTGACGACGGCAACCGGTACGAAATCATCGACGGCGTCCTGTACGTGACGCCGTCGCCGGGACCACTCCATCAGTTTGTGCTGCGTGACCTGTATGATCTGCTGCGTCCGTACGCCAGCCGTGTTGGTCTGGAAATCCTCTGGTCGCCGGCAGACATCCGATATTCCGAGCGTACCCTGGTGCAGCCGGACATTTTCGCGTTCGCACACCGTCCTGGCATGCCGGTGCGTCAGTGGGCGGATGTCCACCCGCTGGTTCTGGTGGTCGAGGTGTCGTCGCGCTCCACGCGGCAACGCGACCGCACGATCAAGCGTGCACTCTACCAGTCGCAGCGCATCGACGAGTACTGGATCGTGGATGCCGATACGCGCTCTATCGAATGGTGGCGACCTGACGCCGTCGACGCCGAGGTCGCGCACGACTGGCTTGACTGGCAGCCTGTCGTGGCGCACGCTCCGCTGCGTCTCGACGTGGGGGCGTACTTCCAACGTGTGATCGACGGCTGAGACGACCCTGCGCCATCTCCTGATCCTGACCCAGCCGCAACGCCGCATGCCACCAGCCGCGCACACCCACTACCACAAGGACGGCTCCGTCTGGGCCACCGGTCTGCTCGATGGCGACGTCATGACCGGCTACTGGGAATGGTTCCGGAAGGACGGCTCGCGCATGCGTTCCGGCCACTTCGACAACGGGGTGCAGGTGGGCGACTGGACGACGTACGCCCGCGATGGTCGCGTGGTGAAAGTCACGCGGATGAAGCCACCGGCACCCTGAGTTTCTATCACGCACCGCGAAATCACCACCGGTCAGCCCCGATGGTGCGTTCGCGACGCGACGCTCACAAGCCGCGCATCACCTGATCGACGGCCTCCGACGAACAGGACGCCGCGGCGCTCGCCAGCAGGTACCCGCGCAGCGTGTCGGCACCGGTGAAGCCCGCTGCCGCTGCATCCAGCAGCGCGCGCACCGCCCCTCGCGCCGACTCGGCTTCGGTGATCAGCCGCTGTCATTGCGCCGTTTGAAAATGGATCACGTCGATCTGTACTTTGCCCACACGTGGGACGGCGTCACCCCGGCGCATGAACTCCTGGAGACGATGGCCTCGCTCGTTCGCACGCGCACGTGCCGTTGGCGCGCGACTCCGGCCTGGGCGTGATGCCGTGGAGCCCGCTGGCCTACGGGCTGCTCACCGGCAAGTACGATCGCGCTGTCGTGGAAGCTGCGGCTCCCCGCGCCGGGGGCCTTCCGCGCGACGCGGCGTCGGCGGCACAGGCTCGCCCGGATGCCGACAAGCGACTCGACGGTTCCAATCCCTTCGGCGACTCGCTGTTCACGCCGCGGAATTGGGCGATAGTCGCCGAGGTGCAGCGCGTCGCGGCGGAGCTCGGAGTTTCGGCGGCGACGATCGCACTGAGCTGGGTCGCCGGACGCGACGGGCGCTCCTACGTCATTCGACGTATGGCCGCACCCTGCAGCGGCGGCCAAGCTGTCGGTGGTCACCACCGACACCACGACTCCACCGCCCATGCCCACGCCCACGCTCACACCACCCCAGTTGCCCCGCGACCCATTGCCGCCGCACACCGGCGCCGTCCGCCGCCGAAGCACGCTCGCTCGGGCACTCGCTGCCGCCAGCCTCGCGAGCGCCCTCTACGCGCTTCCGCTGCGCGCGCAGGACGCTGATTCGCTGCCACCCGTCTCCACGTGGGCGGTCGGCGGCACGGTGATGATGCCGAGCGCCAGCGGCAGCACCGACTTGTCGCTCACGGCCATCGGCGTGTCGGTCGGTTCGCTGCGCCCGAACCGCCTCGGCGGCGACCTGGCGTTCGTGGTGATACCGTACTCGCTGGCGTTCGGGGCGCTGGCCGGCGGCGTTCGGGCCAACTTCGCACTGCCGATCGCCGTCGCTGGAAACGCGCTCGTCGTCCCCTCCGGGGGTGTCTCG
>JANMON010000192.1:0-10079 GCA_031369265.1 Gemmatimonadaceae bacterium
CGTCCGGCCATGGACACCTGCGCGGTGACGCGCGGGCCCTTGGTGGAAATGGGCTCCTTGCTCACCTGCACGAGGATCGTGTCGCCGCGCTTCAGGACGTCCTGGATCTGTGGCGCTTCCTTCTTCGGTGGTCGACCGGAACGGGGCGTCTCGCTGCCCGATGCTGCCGCCTCCTGCGCAGCTTCGGCGGCGTCGTCGCCATCGTTCTCGTCGTCATCATCATCGTCGTCGTCGTCGGTTTCGTAGACGAGATCCGAAGCGTGCAGGAAGGCGCTCTTCTCGGTGCCGATGTCGACGAAGGCCGCCTGCAGGCCCGGTTGCACCGCCTCGACACGTCCGAGATAGATGTCGCCGACCATGCGGCGCGCTTCCGGACGCTCGACGAGCAGCTCGACCAGCTGGTCGTCTTCGATGATGGCCACGCGCACTTCCCGTGCGGCGGCATTGATCAGGATGTCACGCTTCATGCACGCCTCGCGGCACCGCGTGAGGCGACCCGTACACACGCAGCCCGTGGGCTGACCAACGTGAAAGTCGTCGTGCACGCGGACGCATGCCCGACACCAGCGACTGCCGCACTGCGCGCCTCACCCGGTCGATCCAGCTTCACCCGCCCGCAGGACATGCGGCTGTGCGAGTTCCACTGCGACCGGTGGCCATCACGGAGATGACCGGTGAAACGAGTACGGCCCGACCGGCCCGACGCCGCCACTCCAGCGCCGACTGCAAGTCGGGGAACAACGCACCGACGCGGGGGTCGCTCCGCACCGGCGAACGCACGCAGCACACTCAGGCGCGCCGCACGACGAGCCGAAGCCTATCGTGGCGTCGCCGCCGACGGCACCCCACGGCGCCGGGAAACATTCACCGCCACCACATCGGCGGCTGTCACTTGAATGGACTGAAGACCAGCCAGCCCAACACGACCAGGAAGCCGAGACCGGCCTGCCACTCGTTGTGCCGGAGGTAGAGCGGAAAGCTGAAGCCGCCGCTCCGGTCGGCGCCGGCCGGTCCCGACCACGCCGTGAGCCGCGGCAGGAAGGCGGGCACGTTCGCCTCGTACTCGGCGTAGTCGGCGCCGTACAGGCTGCGCAGGTAGTCGCGCTCACGGGTGATCGTCGGCCCATACACGGCGATCCAGAACGCGATCACCAGCACCATCGCCAACCAGTGGGCCGCGAACGCGAAGCCCAGCGCCAGCAGGAAACTCCCCAGGTAGAGCGGGTTCCTCGTGTGCGCGTACGGCCCGGTGGTGGTGAGTTTCGCGTTCTTCACGATGTGCCCGGTGGACCAGGCCCGGATCAGCACGCCCACCAGTGCGATCGCACCGCCGATGTAGAGCTTCTGCGGCGTCGCGAAGCGCGGCGCAAACCAGAGGAACAACGCGCCGAAGACGAAGCCCAGCGGCACCCGCAGCCGCTGCACCAGCGATTGCGAGCTGTCGGTCACCCGGTGATCTCCTTCACCAGGTGTCGCGCGATCACCAGCCGCTGGATCTCTGACGTGCCTTCGCCGATCTCGCAGATTTTCGCATCGCGCATGAAGCGCTCCACCGGGTAGTCCTTGGTGTAGCCGTAGCCTCCGTGGATCTGGATCGCCTTCAGCGTGGCGCGCATCGCCAGCTCGGAGCAGAACAGCTTGGCCATCGCGGCTTCCTTGCCGTACGGCTTCCCCGCCTGCGCCAGCATCGCCGCGTGATACGTGAGATGCTTGCCGGCTTCGATCTCGGTGGCCATGTCGGAGAGCTGGAACGACACGCCCTGGAAGTTCACGATCGACTGCCCGAACTGCTTGCGCTCGATGGAGTACTTGCGGGCCTCCTCGAACGCCCCTTCCGCGATACCCAGCGACAGCGCGGCGATCCCGATGCGGCCAGCGTCGAGCGTCTTCATGAAGTTGATGAACCCCTTGCCTTCGGCGCCGAGCAGATTCTCGGCGGGCACCTCGACGTTCTCGAAGATCAGCTCGCGTGTGTCGCTGGCGCGCCATCCCAGCTTGTCTTCCTTCTTCCCCGCCCTGAACCCGGCCATCGGCACGATGGAGTCATCGTGGCCCACACCGACGGCGCGCGCCGCCTCGAGGTCGGTCGTCTCCTTGGTCATGATGAAGGAGCTGATGCCGCGCGTGCCGGCCGACGGATCGGTGACGGCGGTGACGATGAAGACCTCGCCCACACCGGCGTGCGTGATGAAGCGCTTGGAGCCGTTCAGCAGGTAGTGACTGCCCTTCCGGACCGCGGTGGTCTGCGTGCCGCCCGCGTCGCTGCCGGCATTCGGCTCCGTCAGCCCGAAGCCGCCCAGCACCTTGCCCGCCGCCAGCAACGGCACGTAGCGCTGCTGCTGCGCCTCGTTGCCGAAGTAGACGATCGGCGACGTGCCGAGTGTAGTGTGCGCGGAGATCGTGATCGAGTGACTGGCGCACACCTTGGCCAGTTCGTGGATCGCGATGATGAAGGCCATCGAGTCGAAGCCGGTGCCGCCCAGCTCTTCGGACCACGGGATCCCGAACAGGCCGAGGTCGGCCATCCTGGCCACATTCTCCCATGGGAATGACGAGTCGGCGTCGTGGCGGCTGGCGACCGGTCGGATGTGGTCGTCGGCGAAGGCGCGAACCATCTCTCGCACCTGCAGGTGCTGCTCGTTGAAATACAGCGAATCGTCCATGATACATGAGTTGGGGGCAGCCGCGCGTGGGCGCCCGTAAACCGAAAAACTAACGCTGGGACGTGCCACCGGCGGACTCGCGCCGCCGTCAGCGTACCACGGACGGCCGGTGTCGCCGGAAGGTCTCAGCGGCTGTGTGAACGGATGACGTCGAGGAACGGCGCGGCATACCGCTCCAGTTTCACCGGACCGACACCGGGCAGCCCAGCCATGGCGGCCGCGGTCAGCGGCTTGCGGGTGGCGAAGGCGGCCAACGTGGCATCGGGAAAGACGACGTAGGCCGGCTTGCCGGCGGCCAGCTGGGAACGGCAGGCCTTGAGCGCGATCAGCAGCTCGGTATCCGCCTCCGTCACCGCGCCACCAGTCTCCTTCGACTTGCGCTGCGCATCGCGGCGCAGGTTCGGGTCGCGTGGTGCGCGGGTCCGCGCGCCCGGTGTCCACGCGCCGCGCACGCTCGGCGCACTGCGAGTCTCGCCGAGACAGTTGTCGCAGGCACCGCACTCCGCGCGCGCCGCCGGATCGCCGAACCACTGCAGCAGAGCCTGGCGTCGACAGGTGGTGGCGTAGGCGTAGCGCTGCATCGCTTCCAGCTTGTCGAACTCACGCTGTCGGCGACGATCGAGCGCGCGCCAGTCGATGGTGACGCGATCGAGCGACATCGCCGGATCCACCAGCCGCAACCCACCACCCACCCGCTCCACCTGCACGAACTGACGCGCCTGCAGCGCCTCCAGCATCGGATAACTGCCCGAGAAACCGCTGAAGCCGGGCGGTAAGCCATCGAGGTCGATGATCGCGCCGCGCGAGAGCTGATCCTTCGCGACCCGCCAGCAGGCGCGCAGCAGTTCGCGCTCCATCTCGAAGCCGTCGCCGAGTTCGTTCTTGATGCGATCCGGTGTGGCGAGGAGACGCAGCGACACGAGCCCCGCGGAATCGGGGTCCCAGCGCAGGACGCTGGCCTCGGCGAGCACGCGCAATGCAGACTCCACCGCCTTCGACGACACCTTGCCGCCGATGCCCGCCGCCAGTTCATCGGCTGTCGCTGCGACCACGCCGCCGCGATCCGCCTCGCGCTGGCAGCGGCGGTGCACCTGCTCGATCAGCTGGCGATCGGGGAGCGCGGACTTGATGAAGAACTCGTGCGTGAATCGATCCGGGAACGCATGCAGCAACAGGCAGCGGCTGTGCAGTCCATCGCGCCCGGCGCGTCCCGCCTCCTGGTAATACGCCTCCAGCGTGCCGGGCATCGCGTAGTGGATGACCAGCCGCACGTTCGACTTGTCCACGCCCATGCCGAAGCTGTTGGTGGCGACGATGACGCGCGTCCGACCGGACATGAAGGCATCCTGCACGCGACGCCGGCGTTCGTCATCCAGCCCGGCGTGGTAGGCGTTGGCCGGAATACCCTGGTCGTCGAGATAGTGCGCCAGCCGTTCGACGGTCTTGCGCGTCGAGGCATAGACGATGCCGCTGCCATCGTCCAAGTCGCGCAGCTGGTCCACCACGACGGCGTCCTTCTCGCGATCGTTCCTGGCCGAGATCACGCCGTACGACAGGTTCGGCCGGTCGAACCCGGTGACGATGATCTCCGGATCCTGCAGGTCGAGGATGCGCGCGATGTCCTCGCGCACCACCGGCGTGGCGGTCGCGGTGAGTGCGATCGTGGGCGGGTTGCCGAGCCGCTGTCGCACCTCGCCCACGCGGCGATAACTGGGGCGGAAGTCGTGGCCCCACTCGCTGATGCAGTGCGCCTCGTCCACCGCCAGCAGCGCGATGCCGATGGCCTTCAATCGCTCGGCGGTGGCACCGACGTCGAAACGCTCCGGCGCGACGTACAGCATGCGGATCTCGCCGCGCTGCGCGCGCACGAGTCGGTCACTGACATCGGCGCTCGACAGCGTGCTGTTGATGAATGCCGCCTCGATGCCGCGATTCATCAGCGCATCCACCTGGTCCTTCATCAGCGAAATCAGCGGTGAGATCACCACCGTCAGTCCCTGCTTGACCAATGCCGGGACCTGATAGCAGATCGACTTGCCACCTCCGGTCGGCAGCACCACCAGCGTGTCGCGACCGGCGAGCACACTGCTGATGGCACGTTCCTGCCCAGGGCGGAACGCGCCATATCCGAACTTCTGCTGCAGGACGACGCGGGCGTCGTCGAGCGTCGGTGTCGGTATCATGCTGGACGACGGGAGAGGGGACGCGCCATCGGGTGGCGCCTGTCGTCCAGCATTCTCGAGGTGGTCAGCACCGCGTCATCGCGGCACGGGGACTTCCCCATCATTCAGACGATGAAGCCAGCCTTGGTGGCCTGCTGTGCATCCCAGCGTGCCTTGAGGCGCTTGCGGCGCGCGTCCATCTCCGCCTCGGCATCCGGCATCGCCATCACCACCTGCTCGATGTTGGCGCAGACCGACGGGCCCATACGGCCGCGCAGGTCGGCCAGGAAGGGATGCACCTTGGCGAAGGTGCCGATGATCTCACCGTGCGCGGCGATGAACGATTCCTGCGAAATGGCACCCTGCACCACCATCGAGGCGGCCATGTCCCAGTAGCCCACCACCATGCGGATCCACGAGTTCTTCTCGCCCATCTGCTCCTTCATGTAATCGTCGAAGGTTGTCGGATGGAACTCCAGCAGGAACCAGTCGCGCGCCTTGCGCAGCAGGGGCTCGCGACGCATGTCGAACAGCTGGAGGTTGAGCTGGGCGGATTCGAATGGAGTGGGCATCAGTGCGGGTGTGTGGTGGCGGAGGCGATCAGACGGCGCGGGCGAAGTGCCCACGTGTGAACGACTGCCCGTACAAGGCGCGCACGCGGTCAGTGGACACGCGCTGGCCGGCGGCGAGTTCGTCGAGCATGGTACGGTAACCCGCCACCACGTCGGCGATCGGATCACCGGGCACGTTGAACAGCAGGCGGAAATGCCGGATGCCGCCGCGCCAGAGACGCGGCAGGTATTCTCCCGCCTCGATCGGACGCGAATGCAGCAGCCGGTTGCGACAGGCGCTGTCGGTGGCGACCGGAAAGGTGTAGCCGGCCGGATCGGTGATGGAGACGTTGACGTGCTTCTGTACGCAGAGGTCGCGGCAGGTGGTCACCACGCGATCGAACGCCGCCGAGAGCACGCAATGCTCGATGGTCATGCCTTCTGGTCGTCCGAAAACGACGGAATCGAACGGTGCGCCGCCCCACGGTGCGCTGACCGTCAGCATCTCGTCCACCGTGTGTTCCACCGAGAGTGTCAGGCGCGTGGCACCGAGTGCGAAGTATTCCGCCGCCGTGTGCTGGTTGAACACATTCAGCGCGTAGTCACCGATCACGTCGCGTCCCTCGGCCGCCAATTCGGCCAGCAGGCCGAGGTGCCCCGTCTGGATCGGCAGCATGAGGCCGAGCCACTTGCTGGCGGCCTTGCGATCTTCCGGGCGCACGATGGTCGGGGTGCGAAGGCGCAGCGTGACGCCCATCGCCACCAGTTCCTCCTGCAGCGCACGCACACGACTCAGCGACGGTGCCGGATGGCGCAGGAAGGGATCGAACACGATTTCGGTGGCGCCGGCGCGCGCGGCGATCAGCGCATCGTCCACCGTGTGCACTTCGGCCAGCAGTGCCATCGTCGGTTCGGTGGCGACTGTGGTGGGTGATGCGATGGCCGCCGCAATCGCCGTTGCGCGTTCCGCGAGTCGGCTCTGCTCGGCCCAGTCACGCTGCACCATGAGCTGGTCAACGACATCCTGGCGCAGCCGGTTGATGGCACTGACGGGCAGGAAGAGATCGGGCGACAGGCCACTGCGATCGAGGGTGCCGAGCACGAACGGCGTCTCACCGAGGCGGCCGAGCTGCTCACGCAGCATGGTGTCGTCGAGGGCCCGCTTGGTGGCCGGTGCGAGCACGGCCACGCTGCGCGCGCTGACGTCGTTGGCATCGCAGGTGGCGACGACCTTGAGCGGGCCGCCAGCGCTGCCGAAGAGGCGCAGGTCGAGGCGATGCTTGCGCTTCTGGATCGTGACCGGCAGCGCGGCGTAGCTGGCGCGGGCCGTGGCCAGCAGGGCGGCGTGCGACGAACGCACCACCGTCCACCCGGCCGGGATGCGCTGGCGCGCGGCGATCACCTGTCGTGTGCGACCGTCGCGTTGCGTGACGGTGCGCACGACCGTGACGGCGAACCCGATCGCCTTGGTGCCTCCCTCCGCCGGCGGCTCGAAGCCGATGCCGTCACCCACCTCAATGGGATGCGTGACTTCGACGGTCACGTCGGTGCTCGAGCTCTCGAGCACCTCGCCGATCACCATGCCGTGGTTGTCGGGCTGCGCACGCGTGATGTAATCGCGGCCGGCGCGGCCACCATACATGCCGCCGGTGTTTCCGCGGCTGTAGATCTGCACCAACGGCTCGGTCTCGCTGATCGACGGCGGCGTGCGATCACCAGTGGCGAGTCGCGTGAGGAAGCTGCGGTACCCCTGCGTGACGGTCGCTACGTACTCCGGCTTCTTCTTGCGTCCCTCGATCTTCAGGCAGCCCACGCCGGCATCGGCGATGTCGGCCAGGTGATCGTGCGCGGCCAGGTCCTTGGCGCTGATCAGGTAGCCGCGATCCAGTTCCGCACCGGACGTTTCGTCGGTGAGTACGTAATCCTTGCGGCAACTCTGCGCGCAGGAGCCACGATTCGCCGACCGCTCGGAGATCAAACCCGACATGTAGCACTGGCCGCTGTACGAGATGCAGAGCGCACCGTGCACGAACGTCTCGAGGCCGAGATCCGGCACGGCTGCGCGGATGGCGCGGATGTCGGCGAGCGTGTTCTCGCGCGCCAGCACCACCCGTTCGACCCCGAGCTTCTGCATCACCACGGCGCCCGACTCGTCATGCACGGTCATCTGCGTGGACCCGTGGATCTCGAGCTCGGGATAGACGCGCTGGATCAGTCGCACCACGCCGATGTCCTGCACGATGGCCGCATCGATGCCGCGGTCGATGCACTGCCCGAGATACGTGAGCGCGTCTTCCAGCTCGGCCGGCTTGACCAGCACGTTGAACGTCAGGTAGATCCGTGCGCCATGCTGGTGCGCGAGGCGGCAGGCGGCTTCCAGCTCATCGAGCGTGAGCTGCGCGCCCTCGTCGCGGGCGTTGAACCGTTCGGCACCGAGGTAGACCGCGTTGGCGCCATTGGCCACGGCGGCGCGGACGGCATCGAAGGAGCCTGCCGGGGCAAGAAGTTCAGGGACGGTGCCGGGAATGCGGGACATCGTCCAAAGATAGCGACCCCGGGTGCCGGTCGGGCCGGTCCGGGGTCGGAATGTTCGCGCTGCCGAGGCCTTCTGCTCAGCCGTCGGTCCGCTTCCGCACGAAACGCAGGATCAGTGCGACGGCGAGGGTGCCGATGGCTGCCAGGCGGAAGGCATCGTTCTCGGCGTAGACGCCGTAGCCGAACATGCCGGCACCGATCAGCGTCAGCGCGATCTGAACGGTGATGATCGTCACGACTGTCGAGCGCGATCGAGGAAGCGACGCACGCCGGTGCGGAAGTCGTCGGTGGCACGGGACTCGACGTTGGTGGATACGCCGGCGCCGATGCTCTGCGCGAAGTCGAGATCGTCGATGCGGTAGAGGAGACGCTTGGTGAGGCTGACCGCGGTGGCTGGCGCCTTCACCAGCGCCTCGATCGTCTTCGCCACCTCTTCCGGGAATGCGGCAGTCGGGATGCAGCGGCTGATCAGCCCGATCCGCTCGGCTTCTGCGGCGCCGATGATCCGACCGGTCAGCACCAGTTCGGCGGCGCGCTTCTCACCCACCGCGCGGCGCAGCATCGTCATGACCATCGCCGGCACGAACCCGATCCGGACCTCGGGATAACCGAACTGCGCCGTCTCCTCCGCCAGCACGATGTCGCAGGCCGTGGCGAGGCCGGCACCACCAGCCAATGCGCGACCGCGGACGATCGCGACCACCGGCTTGGTCATCTCGCGCATGGTGGTGAAGACGCGGCCGAGGGCACGAGCGTCGTTGATGTGGGTGTCGATGCCCGCGTCGAGGGTGGCATCGAGCGCGGCGAGGTCGGCGCCGGCGCAAAAATCGTCACCGTCCCCTTCGACGATCACCACGCGCACGTCGGCCGAGGCCTCGAGTTCGCGGAGCGCCTCCACCAATTCCACCGCCGTGCGCTGGTCGAGTGCGTTCTTCTTTTCCGGACGGGCGAGCGTGATCACACCGAGCCCCTCGGCGCGCACCGAGCGAATGCGGGTGTGCACTGCGGCCAGCGACGACGGCGTCGGTTGCGTCATGGCGATCACTCCCCGTGATGAAGTGGCAGGTCCAGCGCGGACGCCTCGGCGGCGGGAACCGTCAGCACCAGACGGAGCATCGCTGTCGAGACCACCTTGCCCTGCGCGTCGGTCTTGAGCGACAGCGTGCCACCGCCGTCGAGGGCACCATGCAGCAGGAAGTTCAGCGCATGCAGGTTCGGCAGCTCGAATCGCTCCACCGTGCCCGAGATCAGGGTGCCGTAGTGCGCCGCCACGCGCGCCGTGGTCAGCTCGCGCACCAGCACCGGATACCATTCAGGCCGCAGCGCGATCACGCCGCAGTTGGCCATGTCGCCCTTGTCGCCCGAACGCGTGTGGGCGATGTCGAGCAGGCGGACCTGCACCATGTCGGCGCTCATGACACCACCTCGACCTGAGTCGTGACGACGCGCTTGTCGATCAGCGCTGGCCAGTACGCGATCACCTCTTCCACCTTGGGGCGACCACCAGCGAATCCGGTCACGCTAGGAGGACCGTTCAGCACCAGTGGTGCGATCTCGCGCGTGAAGCGTTCCACGCTGGCGCGGTCCTCACCACGCACGCCGACGCGCATCTGCACTTCCGGTGCGTCGTGCCCGTCGCCGGCCAAATGCCCGTGCGTGGCGTTGGCACCGACGAACTCGGTCAGCACCTGATCGAACTTCAAGCCCAGTCGATCGAGCCGTTCACGCAGGATCCGATCGGCCAGCTGCGCCTTCTCCATCGCGTCGGGCCACGAGTACACCAGCGAGCCCACCGCCTTGTAACCGGCGCGGTAGGCGATGGACACCTTGAGGAACGGCGTCGCCGGACCGCCGGTGATACCGTGTACGCGCACACGATTCTCGCCGTCCGCCGCGACGCGGATGGAGGTGAAGTCGGCCACCACGTCGGGGGTGATGTACGACTTCGGGTCGCCCATCTCGTACACCAGCTGCTCGGTGACGCTGGGCACGCTGACGCGGCCACCGGTGCCCGGATGCTTGGTGATGACGAACGTGCCGTCGGCCTGCACTTCGGCGATCGGGTAGCCGATGTTGGCGAGGTCGGGAATCGTGCGCCAGTCATGCAGGCAGTTGCCACCCGACGACTGCGCACCGCATTCGAGGATGTGTCCAGCCACGATGCCGGC
>JANMON010000352.1:0-5706 GCA_031369265.1 Gemmatimonadaceae bacterium
GCCACGCAATCGGCCATCGCCGCCGGACAGGTGCCCCGCAACGCGTCGCCACAGGTCAGCGTGGCCTGCCACCAACTCTCCGGATCCTGCTCGCTCCATCCCGGGTGCGGACGCTGCACGGTGAGAGGCTGGCTGGCACTGCCGATCACGCGATCTCCGCCCGCCGCGGCATGATCCACCAGCGCCATCTTCACGCCTGACGTGCCGATGTCGATGCCGAGGGTGATCATCTGCGGGGGCGGCGGGAAGGCGAGCGGCGGGACGGGCGAAGACTAACCCGGGTGGCATGACGTCCGCACCGAGTGAAAAACGGCGCGGTGCTACCCCCGGCGGATACTCCGCGCCCACTCGTAGACCCCTTCATACTGCTCGGCGGCGTGCACCCACGAGTTGTCCTCACGCATCCCACGCTCACGCAGGATGGCCCAGCTGCGCGTCTCGCGATACGCCTGCAGCGCGCGATCGATGGCGTCGATGAAGTGGCGTGGCTCGTACTGGTGGAACACGAAGCCGTTGCCTGCCCACCCCTCGCGCACGGTGTCGTTCAACCCGCCGGTGGCCCGCACGATCGGCACGCTGCCGTAGCGCAGCGCGATCATCTGCCCCAGGCCGCACGGTTCGAAGCGTGAGGGCATCAGGAACGCATCGCTGCCGGCGTAGATCCGCTGCGCCAGTCCGGCATCGAAGCCAAGCCGCACGCTGATGCGACCGGGATGTGCGGCGGCGTGTCGCTCCATGGCATCCTGCAGGTACGGCTGTCCCGAACCCAGCACCACCAGCTGCGCATCGGTCTGCAGCATCAGCCACGGGATGGCGGCATCGAGCAGGTCGAGGCCCTTCTGCTCCACCAGCCGCGACACGATCCCCAGCAGCGGCTTCGTGTTGCTGGGCGTGAGCCCCATCTCGACCTGCAGCGCGCGCTTGCAGACCAGCTTCTGCGACACGTCGTCGGCATCGTAGTTCGCCGCCAGGTTGCCATCGGTGGCGGGGTCGAAGGCGTCGGAATCGATGCCGTTGAGGATGCCGGTGACGCGGTCACCGCGGCTCCGCAGCAGGCCGTCCAGTCGCTCGCCGTACTCGCCGGTCATGATCTCCTGCGCATAGGTCGGACTCACCGTCGTGACCACGTCGCTGTAGACGATGCCGCGGGCCATGAAGTTGAACGTGCCGGCGGTGCCGGGACCCATGCCGTTCTCGATCAGCCCACGTTCGCCGAGGCCGGCCACGCCGAGGGTTTCGGGGGTGAACTGGCCCTGGTACTGCAGGTTGTGGATCGTGAACACCGACGCGATGTGGCCGAAGGTGTAGGCGTGGTTGGTCTGGATGTAGTTGGCGACGAGGGCGGCGTGCCAGTCGTGGGTGTGGACCACGTCAGGCTGCCAGTTGGTCACCTCGCGCAGGTGCTGCATCAGCGCCAGCACACCGCGCGAGAAGAGCGTGAAGCGCCGGTTGTCGTCGCCATCGCCGTAGATGCTGCCCCGCTCGAATGCCGCCGGGATGTCGAGCAGGTAGGTCGGCACCGCCCCTTCCAGCGACTGCCACACGCGCAGCTCCTCGGCACGCTCGCCGATGGGGAGGAAGGCGCCGGCGATCGGCCCGTCCACCGCAATCCCGCGATCGCGGAGTTGCCGGTAAAAGGGCATCACCACGCGCACGTCGTGGCCGATCGCCCGCAGGGCGGCCGGCAGCGCGCCGGCCACGTCGGCAAGGCCACCGGTCTTGATCAGCGGGGCGACTTCGGCCGCCACGAAGAGGACGTTCATGCGCGCTCGGGCGTCAGGCGGGGGCAACTCGGGACGGGCGCACGGGGCCCGGGCGATCACCGGCACAATGCACCGGGGGCGACGGCACCGCCACTGCGATGGGCCGCACCGGCCGGCGCTGCGGGACGGCGTCCGGAACACCCGTGCACCGTCGCCCTACCGCCTGCGTGGACCGGCGACCAATATCACGCACCACGGCCTGAGCCCTTCCCGATCTCGAGCACCCAGTGATGACGACAGCACACCGATCCGGCACCATCGCACGAACCGCCATGGCCTACGTGCTGGCCGGAGGTCGCGGGTCGCGCCTGTATGAACTGACCGACCGGCGCGCCAAGCCCGCTGTCTACTTCGGTGGCAAGACGCGCATCATCGACTTCGCGCTGTCGAATGCGCTCAATTCGGGCATCCGTCGCATCGGCGTGGCCACGCAGTACAAGGCACACAGCCTGATCCGCCACCTGCAGCGCGGCTGGAACTTCCTCCGCCCCGAGCGCAACGAAAGCTTCGACATCCTGCCCGCCTCGCAGCGCGTGAGCGAGACGCAGTGGTACGACGGCACGGCCGACGCGGTGTTCCAGAACATCGACATCATCGAGGCCTACCGCCCGGAGTACATGGTCATCCTGGCCGGTGACCACATCTACAAGATGGACTACGAGCTGATGCTGCAGCAGCACGTGGACCAGCATGCGGACGTCACCATCGGCTGCCTCGAGGTGCCGCGCATGGAGGCCACCGGCTTCGGCGTGATGCACGTGGACGAGACCGACCGCATCGTGACCTTCCTCGAGAAGCCTGCTGATCCGCCCGGCATCCCCGGCAATCCGGAGATGGCACTGGCCAGCATGGGCATCTACGTCTTCAACACGGAATTCCTGTTCGAGCTCCTGCGCCGTGATGCCGCGCTGGAAGGCTCGTCGCGCGACTTCGGCAAGGACATCATCCCGTACGTCGTGGAACATGGGAAGGCGGTGGCGCACCGCTTCAGCCAGTCGTGCGTGCGCGCGGCCAGCGAAGGCGAGGCCTACTGGCGTGACGCCGGGACCATCGACGCGTATTGGGAGGCCAACATCGACCTCACCACGGTGGTGCCGTCGCTGGACCTCTATGACCACAACTGGCCCATCTGGACCTACGGCGAGATCACGGCGCCGGCCAAGTTCGTGCACAACGACGAGACGCGCCGTGGCATGGCGGTGAACTCGCTGGTCAGCGGTGGCTGCATCGTCTCCGGCGCGCAGCTGCAGAAGTCACTGCTGTTCACCGGCGTCAAGGCGCACTCGTACGCCTTCCTCGACGGCGCGGTGGTGCAGCCGTACGTGGACATCGGCCGCGGCGCGCGCCTGCGCAACGTGGTGATCGATCGCGGCGTGGTGATCCCGCCGGGCCTGGTGGTCGGTGAGGATCCGGTGCTGGACGCGCAGCGCTTCCGCCGCACCGACAAGGGCACGGTGCTGATCACGCAACCGATGCTCGACAAGCTCGCATGAGCCGACGGTCGGCACGGGCGGGGTGCGTCGCGCTCGCGTGCAGCGCCGGTCTGCTGCTCGCCGCACCGGTGGCGGGCGCGCAGGCGCTCCGCGAGATCGGACGCACGGCGGCGGGCAACCCGGTACTGGTGGAGCAGCGCACCGTGAAGCGCGACGGCAGTGCGGTGTCGGCCACCGTCCGGGTCAAATTCGCGAAGGCGGTACGTGCACCGGATGGTGACTGGTGGAGCTCGCGCACCCGGCTCACGCTCGACTGCAGCCGACGGCAGGTGAAGGTGCTGGAGAACTGGTACTACGGCGACACGGCCTGGCGCCGGGTGGCCAGTCACAGCACACCGGGCACGCCGGCGTTCGGCACGGTGATGGGCGGGTCGATGACCTCGGTGGCACACGACGCCCTCTGCCCCGCCCGCTGATCAGCACAGGGTACGACGAAGCCCGGCGCCATCCTCGGATGCGCGCCGGGCTTCCGTCGTCGCCAGCGATCAGCGATCCAACTCTTCGCGCAGCGGACGGTTGTCGGTCAGGTCGTCGTTGCGTGAGTTGATGGCCCGATCACCTGACTGGCGGTTGCGTGACCGCTCGTCCTCATCGGCCCGGGTGAAGTAGGCATCGTCATCGCGGCCGCGGCGGCGACTGCCGAAGAACGACCGGTCATCGAACGTCCGATCCTCGTAGAAGGTGTCGCGGGCATTGGGCTGTGCGTCGGACGGCACCGCGGCACGCATCACGTCGTTCTCCAGTGGGCGCTCGGCCGTGGCGGAGGAGCCGCGGACGACCTCGTGCTCGTAGTCACGGGTGAGATCGTTGCGCTCACGACTGTAGGCCGGAATGCCCACCAGCTTCGAGGCATGTGCGTCGAGGATCACGTCGTCGGCATCGTCGTCCAGTCGCGCGACACCGATCGGGATCAGGACGAACCGTCCGGCATCCGCCGCATGCGTCCGGTACTCGTCCTTCGCCTCCAGCGTGGCGTCGGCGCGCATCGTGGCGTCGGTGATGTGATGATCCAGCAGGTCGTGTGACCGGCCCACGTCATTGGCGACGTCCTTGTCCAGCTTCACCTCGATGTAGCGGACCTTCATGGCGGCGGTGTCCACCAGCAGGTCGGCGACTTCGCCGAGCTTGTTGCCATCCGTGCCGCGCACATCCCAGCCGCGGATGTCGGGCTCGCCCTCCGCGATCTTGAAGTCGTGGAGGTCGTCGAGGTGCACCAGCTGTCCCGCCGCGGTCGTCTTCAGCGAATCGTTGTCACCCAGCGAAATGCGGGCATCGTGTGCGTCGTGGTCATGATGTGCCATTGGTGCAGACCTCAGGTATACAGGAGAAATGGCACCGCGACAGTTTGAGCCGGCAGTGCGCCAGTGGTGCCTTGCGTGGTCGGGGTGCGATTCACGTCATCCCCGCGTGTCGCCATCCAGGCGATCAGCGCCACCATGAGGATGCCGATCACGATCCACAGGGTATTCGACTTCTTCTTGCGTTCCACATGCAGTTCCGCCATGACCCGCTCCGTCAGTGCCTGAATGGTCGAGCAAGGCGACCGTCGGCTGCGTGAATCTTTTCACGCGCCGGAGTCGTGTGACGTTCACTGACCACCGCACAGCGAGTGCCGCAATCGCACCGTCGCGCACGCTGTGGACTGACTGTCTGGACGAATTGCGTCGTACGCTGTGCATTCAGGCGCATTTCGTTTCGCTGCGCACGCCATTTTATGCGTGCTTCGATCTTTCTCCTGCATTTTGAGATCGCAAAAATGTTCACGCGGGGGACGCGGGGGACGCGGAGGGCTCCGTGCGCACGAGAACGCGCCGAACACGCGAGCGAGCGTCTTCGACTTCGTTGTAACTGCTGCGCGCGACGCCTCCTGAGGACGTTGCAGCATGCCTTTCTGGAGTGCCACCGCGCATCACCGACAGGCTCACGGCTCAACTCCATCGCAGCCTGATATCAGGCACAAATTCTTCCAAGCACACCCCTACATCACACACGCCGCAGTCAGCGCGCGGAGTTCCCTGAGGTCAGGGAGCCCCCCGCGCGCCCCCGCGGCCCCCGCGTGAACACTTTTCAGATCTCTCGCCGCGAATGACGCTGACGATTGCAAGCAGAGCAGCAGCTATGCGTGCGTAATCCTTTCGGACGATCTCGGCGTGACACCATCGGGGACGGCTTCCACCGTCCGGCACACGCGCACGGCACCTGCACTCGGTCGGATCGAACGACCACGAGATCGCGCCCACACCTCCGTCACTTCCGCGCCCAGCAGCAGGATCAGGGACGAGTAGTAGACCCATAACAGGATCACCACCAGCGAACCCGCCGAGCCGTACACCGACGTCGTCGCCTCCCGACCGAGGTACCAGCCCAGCACGATCTTGCCGAGCACGAACAGGAACGCCGTCACCAGCGCACCGAAGCGCACGTCGCGCCACTCGATCTCCACGTCGGGC
>JANMON010000195.1:0-4132 GCA_031369265.1 Gemmatimonadaceae bacterium
CCGGTCAACGGTGCGATGGCGAGAAAGCCCGCCGTGGCAGCCATGCCCACCGCCAGTCCGCCCAGCTTCGGCCCCTTGGCATCGGTGACGGTGCCCATGAACGCCAGCATCACGAACGCCGTCGCCAGCGCCTCCAGCGCGAACGCCTGCGTGGTGGTCACGTCCAGCGACACCAGCTGCCGCGTGCCGCGCGACGCCTCCCAGAGCGCCGAGGGAAAGATGCCCTTCAGCGTGAACGCCGCCACGATCGCGCCGCCGAACTGACCCGCGATGAACGTACCGGCCTGCTGCGGCGTGATGCGGCCCGTCACCAGCAAGCCGAGGGACACGGCCGGATTGAAGTTCGCCCCGAATCGCAGGAACGCGCTGGTCATCAGGAACAGCACCAATCCATGCGCCAGTGCAACGTCGATCAGCCCCGCACCCGCATCGGCATTCCGCGTCTGCATCAGCGCCGCACCACTGATGAAGGTGATGGCGAAGGTGCCGAGGAACTCGGCGCTGAACTCACGGGCGATCTTCATGGCGGCTCTGATTGCAGGTGGACGGGCAGCCGAGAAGATACCGGATCAGTCAGGTGCGCGGAACACGAGCGAGGCGTTGATGCCGCCGAAGCCGAACGAATTGGACATCATCACCGACGACGCGTGCGACAGCCCGCCCCTGGGCACATGTCGCACCTGGCAGGCCACATCGGTCTGCTCGAGGTTCACGGTCGGTGGCAGCCAGCGGTCCTGCATCGACAGCCTGCAGATCACCGCCTCGATCGCGCCGCTGGCACCCAGCGCGTGACCGTGATATCCCTTGGTGCCACTGACCCACACATCGTCCAGCGCACTGCCGAACACCGTGCGCATGGCATCCACTTCGGTCGGATCGTTGAGCGGCGTGGCGCTGGCGTGGGCGTTCACGTAATCCACGTCACCGGCTCCGATGTCGGCGCGCGTGAGCGCCTGCTGCATCGCGCGCGCGGCTTGTGCACCGCCGGGCAATGGCGCCGTCATGTGATGCGCATCGTTCGTGGTGCCGAAGCCGATCACCTCGCCGTAGATCTTCGCGCCGCGTGCGATGGCACGCTCCCGTTCCTCGAGGATCAGCGCCGCCCCGCCTTCACCCATCACGAAGCCGTCGCGGCCCGCATCGAACGGGCGGCTGGCATGCTGCGGATCGTCATTGCGCGTGGACATCGCGCGGATCAGCGCGAAGGCACCGAAACAGAGCGGCGCCAGCGGCGCCTCGGCACCACCGCCGATCATGATGTCCGCATAGCCGTCGCGCACCAGCCGGTACGCCTCACCGATGGCGATCGCGCCCGACGCGCAGCTCATCGCGTTGGTGGAGTTCGGCCCCTGCACACCCGTCTCGATGGCGATGTTGCAGCTGGACGCCCCACCGAAGACGGCCAGTGCCAGCGTCGCATCCACCGCGCGCAATCCGCCGACGAGGTAGCGCCCGAGCTGCTCCTCCGCGTATCCCACCCCAGCCAGCGCGGTGCCCATCATCACACCGACGTTCTCGCGATTCTCCTTCGCCAGATCGATGCCCGAATCCGCCAGCGCCATGTTGGCCGCGATCACGCTCAGCTGCCCGAACCGGTCGAGCCGCTTCACCCGCTTCGCGTCGAGGTGATCCTCGGCGGTGAAATCGCCGATCTGCGCGGCGATGTGGGTGCGGAACGGGCTCGGATCGAAGCGCGTGATGTGCCCCACCGCCGACGTGCCCGCGCGCAGCGACGCCCGCACTGCATCGAGGCCGATGCCGATCGGGGTGATGGCGCCAAGGCCGGTGACGACGACGCGTCGTGGAGAGGACATCAGGGGTGCTGGAGAGAGAAGACGGCGATGGTTCAGGGGCGCTGTTCGGCGACGCGTGCGAGTCCGGCCAGTGTGCGCGATGCGATGCCGTGGATGAACACCGGCCCGATCACGGCCATCGCGGCCACGCGACCGACCAGCGGCCACCACGGCCCATCCCAGGCGTGCACGATGCGCACGTGTGTCAGGTTCGGATCGTCGCGGCGCACGAACTGCCACTCGACTTCCATGCCGGTGGTGATGCCTTGCACGTGGCGGAAGCGGATGTTGGGGATGGTCTCGTCCACCGACATCTCGGACAGCCACCAGGTGGGCCAGTTGAGCGGGCCGCCAAATGGCCGGTCGGCGCTCATCTCAACGAGGCCACCGCCATCACGCGCACGATTCCTGAACTTCACGAAATTGTAGTGCGGCAGGTGCTGCGGCCACTCCAGCACGTTGCGTGCTAGGTCGAAGATCACGTCGCGCTTTGCCCGCACCGTCTGCTCATCGACGGTGATCATGTGCCGCTGCATCGGCATCGGCCCAAGGCGGTACGGTCCGCGAATTTTTTCGCTGGTCGGTGTGGTCATGTCGTCCAATGGTTGGTGCTGCAGCCCTGTGGAACTCCCATCATGCCGCGTGCCCCGGATGCCAGTCGGCGGTGACACGCCAGCCGGCAAAGGTGCGCACCTCAGCCTCGGCACCGGTGGCCGAGCGCACCCCGTCCTGCAGCTCCGCGGGAGCGAACCCGCGCAGCACACTCACCACGCCATCGTGGCGACTGACGGGATGAAATCCGAGTGGAAAGCTGGTCAGCCAGAGCCCGGCCGCAGCCAGCCAGCTGCGCTGCAGGTCGCTGACCAGCACCGCCTGACGCGCCACCCGATTGAGCTCGCTGAACACCGCCGGCAACTGCTCCGGAGGAAAGTGATGCACCACCTGCGCCGCGATCACGAGGTCGGCCGAGGCGGTAGCGAAAGGCAGAGCAAAGATGGAGCCACAGACGAAATAGCTGCCGCGCAGGCGCACCGCAGGTGCGAGGGCGATCGCGGTGTCCACCGCCACCGGTCGCGGCCGCCGACCCGTGGCACGCAGTGCGGCGCAGACGGCATCGAGGATGTCACCGGTCCCTGCGCCGACATCCATCACCAATGGCGACTCCGGCAGGCGCGCGGCCAGCGCCTTCACCCGCGACACCACCGCCCGTGTCCCGCCGAACAGTGCATTCGCTCGCGCGATGTCCACGTGCGAGCGCGCTACCAGCGCCGCCGGCACATCGGGCGCGTCGAGCAATTCGTGCCCCATGCGGCGAGCGGGCGTGAAGAGACCCACTGGTGCCAGCGTCAGCGCGTCAGCGACGCGTAGCCGCCGCGGTAGTAGAGCAGAGGCTGCAGGTCGCGTGCGGTACCATGCTCCACGCTTCCCACCATGATCGAATGATCGCCGTGGGCCACGCGCGCGGTGACGGCACACTCCACCGCCGCCAGCGTGTCGTCCAGCAGCGCCACGCCCGAGTTGCCTCGGGTGAACCCGACGCCCTCGAACCGGTCGCCATCGCGACTGGAGAATCGCCGCGACAGCGCCTCCTGCTGCGACCCGAGGATGTTGATCGCGAAGTGTTCGGCGCGCTCGAACGCGGGCCACGCCGAGGCGTTGTGGTCGATGCACACCAGCACCAGCGGCGGATCGAGCGACAGTGACGAGAACGCACTCACCGTCATGCCCTGATCGCGTCCCTCCGCATCGATGGTGGTGACGATCGTCACGCCGGAGGCGAAGCGTCCGAGGACGGCGCGAAAGAGATCCTTGTCGATGGGCATGCGTTCAGGCGGCACTGGCGGTGGAACGCCAGGTGCGCGGGTCGAGGAAGTGAAGGAGGAACGACGGACGGAGCACCGCCGCCGGCGGCACGAAATCACCGGTGACGCCGATCAGCAGGTCGGCCTGGTCGCGGCGCCGTCCCAGCACCCGCGCGGCGTGATTCATCAGCATCGGCGACGACACCGCAGCGCTGATCACACGCTCCACCAGCCATTTCTGCCGGAACTCGGCGATGCGTGCGCGGTCGTAGGCCTGCAGTGCGCTGCGCGAGGCCGCCGGCGACGCGGCGCGGATCGCGTCGGCAGCGAACCCGCCAAGTAATTCACCACCACGCAGCGCGGCGTAGATCCCTTCGCCGGTGAACGGATCGAAGAAGTCGGCCGCGTCACCCACCAGTGCCACACCGGGCGCCCAGCCGCGACGCGCGTGCGACGCAAAGGGTCCGGTGACGCGTACATCGCTGACACGCGTGGCACCCATGAATCGCGGCGCCAGCTGCGGATGACCATCGAGCC